>DATGRE010000136.1:0-3244 GCA_035303885.1 Zeimonas sp.
AGCCCTTCGATCGGCCGCTTCGGATGCTCGCGGGGCGGACGATGCACCGGCGCGTCGAGCCGCATCCAGTCGCGCACCGCCGCGACTTCGCCGAACGGCACCCCGGTCTGCATCATGCCGAACGGTCCGGGGTTCATCCCGACGAAGACGACGCGCTTGCGCGTCGTCGCGAAGCGGCGCAGGTAGGCCTCGTGCATCGCCCACGCATAGTCGAGCGGGTTGTACACGTGCACGACCGGCGGCGAGAAGCGCAGCCGGTCGACGGCGCGCGCCAGCGAGCGCGCCACGCGCACGAGCTCGTCGGCGACGTTCAATCGACGACCAGCTCGCGGCGCACGCTGCGCACGTCGATCTCCAGCTCGAGACCGTCGATCGGCGGGCGGCAGACGTGCCAGTCGAGCCCGAGCCGCGGGAGCCCGCGCGGTGCGAAGCAGGTGCCGACCAGCGAACCGAACTCGTGCACGGTGTAGATCTGCACCCCGGTGATCGCCTGCCAGCGCGCGCCGAGCGCGGCGACGTTGCGCTCGAGGCCGTCGAGTACGAAGCCGATCTTGCGCGCGAGTCCGTCGGCCGAGGTGTCGCCGTGCGCGACGATGCCGTCGGGGAAGGGCGTGCCCTCGAGCCATTCGGCGAAGCCCGAGACGACGAAGCTGCGCGGGGCCGGCGCTTCGGGCGCGTGATCGGAGGTGGTGAGCAGGCCCGCGTGCGCGGTGCCGAGCGGTGCCGTGTAGCAGAACGCGTGGAACGACGGTTCCTGCGGCGGGTCGTATCGCGGACAGACGTTGCTGCGCGCGACCGGGATCGCGTCGTCGACGATCAGGCCCCACTCGCGCAGCACGCCGACGTACTGCGCGTTGAAGTGACCGAAGCCGTCGAGCGTGAACGGGCGCGGCGAGCGCAGCTCGGCCGCGCACAGCGCGGTGAGCGGACGGTTGCGCTGTCGCAGATGCGCGGCGATCGCGTCGAAGCCTTCGGCCAGGGGCAGCGGCCGCGCGAAGCGGGCGCGCACGATCTCATAGCCGGGGAGCGCGACGACGCCCGACGAGAACGCCGGTCCGCCGCGCAGGTACGCGTAGTCCGCGCCGGTGGAATTGTGTATGGTCGTCATCTGGTGATCCGTGCCACGCACGGACTATGAACGCGGCTTTGTCCGCGTGCAAGCCGCTCCCGGATCCGATGAACCCAGTTCCGTCCCGCATGAAGCAGATCGCGCACGGAGAAGGCGGCGCGCCTTCCGTGCTGCAGCTCGTAGACGCGCCGGTGCCGCAGCCCGGGCCCGCCGAGGTGCTGATTCGCGTCGCGTACGCCGGCGTGAACCGTCCCGACGTCGCGCAGCGCGAAGGGCGCTATCCGCCGCCGCCCGGCGCATCGCCCGTGCTCGGCCTCGAGGTCGCCGGCGAAGTCGCCGCGGTCGGCGCGGCCGTCGAGGGCGTGCGCGTCGGAGACGCGGTCTGCGCGCTCACCAACGGCGGGGGGTACGCCGAATACGCCGTCGTGCCGTACGGCCAGGTGCTGCCGGTCCCGCGCGGGCTCACGCTCGCGCAGGCCGCGTCGCTGCCGGAGAACTACTTCACCGTCTGGACGAACGTCTTCGATCGCGGCGCGCTGCGCGCCGGCGAGACCTTTCTGGTCCACGGGGGATCGTCGGGCATCGGGCTGGCCGCGATCCAGCTCGCGCACGCGCGCGGCGCCACCGTCTACACGACGGTCGGCAGTCCCGAGAAGGCGCGCGCGTGCGAGCGCTACGGAGCCCGCGTCGCGATTGAGTACCGCAACGAGGATTTCGTCGAACGCGTGCGCACGCTCACCGAGCGGCGCGGCGTCGACCTGATCCTCGACATGGTCGGCGGTGACTACGTCGAGCGGAACCTGCGCGCACTCGCGGTCGAGGGGCGCCTCGTGCAGATCGCGTTCCAGGCGGGCTCCAGGCCGAACGCCGACTTCACGCTGCTGATGGTCAAGCGGCTGCACTGGACGGGCTCGACGCTGCGCCCGCGCAGCGCCGACGAGAAGGCGCACATCGCGGCGCAGCTGCGCGAGCACGTCTGGCCACTGCTGGAGGCCGGCACCGTGCAGCCGGTCGTTTTCGAAATCTTCGATCTCGCCGACGCGCGCGCCGCGCACGAGCTGATGCAATCGTCGCGGCACATCGGCAAGATCCTGTTGAAAGTCGCGGGCGACTGACGCGCGGTCGCGCCGGCCACCCTTCGTCTTCCCACCACTCTCATAGGAGTCCGAGATGACGGTTCGAAACGCATCGGCTTCGTGGCAAGGAACGCTGAAGCAGGGCTCGGGCCGCATGAAGCTCGGCAGCGGCGCCTTCGAGGGCCCGTTCAGCTTCGGGACGCGCTTCGGCGAGACGCCCGGGACCAACCCGGAGGAGCTGATCGGTGCGGCGCATGCGGGCTGCTTCTCGATGTACCTGTCGGCGCTGCTGGAGAAGGCCGGGCATACGGTGAAGGAGATCCGCACGACGGCCAAGGTGCACCTGGGCGAGGGCCCGCGCATCACGAAGATCGAGCTCGACACCGAGGCCGAGGTGCCGGGCATCGACGACGCCACGTTCCAGCAGAACGTGCAGAGCGCGAAGAAGGACTGCCCGGTCTCGAAGGCGCTGTCGGCCACCGAGATCGAGGCGAATGCGCGGCTGAAATCGGCTTGATTCCCGCCGGCGGAATCCCCGGCAGGACGCACGGCGTCCTGGCCGATCTTCCGCCCGCCGGCTTCGCCGTCGTGATGGCGACCGGCATCGTCTCGATCGGCGCGCATCTGCAGGCGCTGCCGCGGCTGGCGCACGCGCTGTTCGCGCTGAACATCCTCGCGTGGACGGCGCTGTGCGCGATGAACGTGCTGCGCCTGTGGCGCCATCGAGCCCGTTTTCTCGACGACCTGACCTCCCACGTTCGCGCGCCGGGCTTCTTCACCGCAGTGGCGGGCACCGGCGTGCTGGGCGCGCAGTTCGAGCTGCTGTCGGGCAACCACCGCGCGGCCGCCGTGCTGGGGGCGGTCGCGGCCGCGTTGTGGGTCGCGCTGACCTACTCGGTGTTCCTCGCGCTGACCGTGCGCAGCGAGAAGCCGGTGCTCGCGCGCGGGCTCTCCGGCACCTGGCTGCTGGCGATCGTCGCGACCCAGTCGGTCGCGGTGCTGGCCGCGCAGCTCGCCGTGCATGCGAGCGCGCCGTGGAAGCTCGAGCTGAATTTCCTCGCGCTGTCGATGTGGCTGTCGGGCGGGATGCTGTACGCGT
>DATGRE010000137.1:0-2055 GCA_035303885.1 Zeimonas sp.
GCCTTGTCCACCGAATCGATGAACGGCAGGCGGACTTCGCGCAGGCGCAGGTGCTCGAACTGGGTCAGCAGCGAATGCCCGAAGGTCTCGGCGGTCACGCCGGTGCCGTCGGACACGTAGAAGACGGTCCGGTCGTAGGGCTGGAGGCCTGAATCGACCATGGATGGTTCCCCGCCGTCGCGACCGCCCGGGTGGCGGCCGCTGTGGATTTCGCACGCGGCGCGATCGCCCCGCGGGCAGTAAAATTACCTGATCCTGGCGGGCGACGGTCGGATTCCCGTCCGCCGGGGTCCGCAGAACGCTGCAGACTGCCCGTGACCGCGCGCGGCGGGTCGCCTGGAGCGCTTTGCCGCAGACGAATTCTCAACCATGTCAGGACCTTTCCATGAGCCATCACGAAGGACGATACGTCGTCCCGTTCGAGGATTTGCGCATGACCGATGTCGAATCGGTCGGCGGCAAGAACGCCTCGCTCGGCGAGATGATCAGCCAGCTGTCGGCGTCCGGGGTGCGCGTGCCCGGCGGATTTGCCACGACCGCGTTCGCGTTCCGCGAGTTCCTGCGCCACAACGACCTGACCGAGCGGATCGACGCCCGGCTCGGTGAGCTCAACACCGAGGACGTCAAGGCGCTCGCCGAGTGCGGCGCCGAGATTCGCGGCTGGATCGCGGCCGCGCCGCTGCCCGAGTCGCTCGAGCAGGAGATCCGGCGGCAGTACCAGCACATGGTCGACGAATCGGGCGCCGAGATCTCGGTCGCGGTGCGTTCGTCCGCGACCGCCGAGGACCTCCCCGACGCATCCTTCGCGGGGCAGCAGGAGACCTTCCTGAACGTCAACGGCATCGAAGCCGTGCTCGAGCGCATCCGCCACGTCTTCGCATCGCTGTACAACGACCGTGCGATCTCGTACCGGGTACACAAGGGCTTCGCGCATGCCGGCGTCGCGCTGTCGGCCGGCATCCAGCGCATGGTCCGCAGCGACCTTGCGAGCTCCGGCGTCATGTTCACGATCGACACCGAGTCGGGCTTCCCGGACGCGGTCTTCATCACCAGCTCGTACGGGCTGGGCGAGACGGTCGTCCAGGGCGCCGTGAACCCCGACGAGTTCTTCGTGCACAAGCCGATGCTCGCGGCCGGCAAGTTTCCGATCATCCGGCGCGAGATGGGCTCCAAGCTGATCCGCATGGGCTTCGCCGAAAACGGCGGCGGCGACGCTGCCGCCGGCCGCACCGTGCGCACGGTGGATACGCCGGCCGATCTGCGCAATCGCTATTCGCTGACCGACGACGACGTCATCGAGCTGGCCCGCTACGCGGTCATCATCGAGAAGCACTACGGCCGTCCGATGGACATCGAATGGGGCAAGGACGGCCGCGACGGCAAGCTCTACATCCTGCAGGCGCGTCCCGAGACCGTGAAGTCGCTGGCCGGCGAGACGCGCCAGCAGCGCTACCGGCTCAAGGGCAGCTCGGACGTTCTGGCGTCGGGTCGCGCGATCGGGCAGAAGGTCGGTGCGGGACGGGTCCGCGTGGTCGCCGATGCGGCGGACATGCATCGTGTCCAGCCCGGGGACGTGCTGGTGACCGACATGACCGACCCGAACTGGGAGCCGGTGATGAAGCGCGCCGCAGCGATCGTCACCGACCGGGGCGGGCGCACCTGCCACGCTGCCATCATCGCGCGCGAGCTCGGCATCCCGGCGGTGGTCGGCTGCGGTGACGCGACCCGCCGCCTCAAGGACGAGTCACTGGTCACCGTGTCGTGCGCCGAGGGCGACACCGGCTACATCTACGACGGCCTGCTCGAGACCGAGATCACCGAGGTCGACACCGGCGCGATGCCCGAGCTCCCGGTCAAGGTGATGGTCAATGTCGGCAATCCGACGCTCGCCTTCGAGTTCGCGCAGTTGCCCAGCGACGGCGTCGGGCTGGCCAGGCTCGAGTTCATCATCAACAACAACATCGGCATCCACCCGAAGGCGATCCTCGACTACCCGAACGTCGACGCCGACCTGAAGAAGGCGGTCGAGAGCGTCGCGCGCGGCCACGCGACGCC
>DATGRE010000138.1:0-6499 GCA_035303885.1 Zeimonas sp.
GGGCGCACGCGTGCACTGCCTGGACGCGCCGCTCGGTCCGCAGCAATGGGTCGATCGCACGCTCGCCGAGCACCGCCCGCTGCTCGAGGCGATCCGGCGCCGCTTCGAGCTGCTGCGCGCACGGCGCATGTGGCTGCGCCGACGAATCGACGGCGACGAGATCGACATCGACGCCTGCGTGCAGGCATGGTCGGATTTCCGCGCCGGCCGCCCGCTCGCACAGTCGCTGTACCAGAGCCTGCGGCCGGCGCGACGCGACCTCGCGACCCTGCTCCTCGTCGACGTCAGCGGCTCGACCGACGGCTGGATCTCCGCACACCGGCGCATCGTCGACGTCGAGCGCGAGGCGCTGCTGCTGGTGTGCATCGCGCTCGAGGAGATGCGCGATCGCTACGCGGTGCACGCGTTCTCCGGCGAAGGCCCGTCGGGCGTCACCGTGCGCACGGTCAAGAGCTTCGACGAGCGCTTCACCCCCGTCGTGGCGCAACGGATCGCCGCGCTCGAGCCCGATCGCTACACGCGCGCCGGCGCGGCGCTGCGCCACGCGACGGCGCTGCTGATGCGCGAAGCCGCCACGCATCGGCTGCTGCTGCTGCTCTCCGACGGCAAGCCGAACGACGTCGACCGCTACGAGGGGCGCTACGGCGTCGAGGACATGCGCCAGGCGGTCACCGAAGCGAAGGCGCAGGGCATCTTCCCGTTCTGCCTCACGGTCGACCGGCACGCGGCCGCCTATCTTCCGGCCGTCTTCGGTGCGGGCCACTATGCGCTGCTGTCGCATCCGCAGCGGCTGCCGGAGTCGCTCGTCGGATGGCTGAAGCGGCTGGCGAGCGGCTGATCGGGATCGGCGCAAGGCGGCTTCCCGCTGCCCGTGGCGTACGATTCCGGCGAGCCGGCATCGCGAACGCGGGGCGCTCGAATGAAATGGGTGCTGAAAGTCTTTCCGATCGGCCATTCGCTCAGCTGCGCGCTGTTCGTGCTGGCCGCCTTCGCGCTGCTCGCGTTCGCCGCGCAGGACTTCTGGATCGCGCTCTACGCCTACGGCGCGCGCAGCCGCGAGGATCGCGTCGACGCGATCCTCGACGGCATCTCGGTGCTGACGATCTCGCTCGCGTCCTTCGAACTCGGGCAGACGATCTACGAGGAGCAGGTGCTGCGCGAGACGCACATCAGCGCGCCGACCCGCGTGCGCCGGTTCCTGTCGCGCTTTCTCGTCGTGCTCGTCGTCGCGCTGTCGATCGAGACGCTCGTCGCGGTGTTCCGCTTCTCCCGCGTCGATCCCTCGCAGCTGCCCTATGCGGCGGCGGTGGGCCTGACGGCTGCTGCCCTGCTCGCGGCATGGGGCGCCTTCGTGCAATGGAACCGCAGCGCGGAGCTGCTGGAGCCCGAGGCGATGGAATCGGCCAAGCAGGAAGACGCGGAAGTCGATCGGCGCGACGACGGATCGCAGGAACACGATGCGACGGGTAGGTGAATGACGCACCCGCGATGCCTTCCGTCCAGGGGCCGCGTCGGGGCCGCGCTGCGGCTCGTCCTCGCGCTCGCGGTGTGCTCGATCGCATCGCTCGCCGGTGCCGCGAACGCAGTGACGCCGCACTCGGTTCCCGACACGATGGCACAGCGCCTGCAGGCCTGCGTCGTCTGCCACGGCGAGGAAGGCCGTGCGACGCCGGACGGCTACCTGCCGCGCATCGCGGGCAAGCCCGCCGGCTACCTGTACGAGCAGCTGCGCAATTTCCGCGAAGGGCGGCGCCGCAACGCGGCGATGGGTCGCCTGCTGCAGAACCTGTCCGACGAGTACCTCGAGGAGATCGCGCAGTATTTCGCGTCGCTCGATTTGCCCTACCCGCCGCCGCAGCCGGCCAACGTGCCCGCCGCAACGCTCGCGCTCGGCGAGCGGCTGGTGCGACACGGCGATCCGGCGCGCGAGCTGCCCGCCTGCGAGCGCTGCCACGGCGATGCGCTGACCGGCGTGCGGCCCCACGTGCCCGGATTGCTCGGGCTGTCGCGCGATTACCTGGCGGCGCAGCTGGGTGCCTGGTCGAACGGGCTGCGTCACGCGCGGGCGCCCGACTGCATGGCCACGATCGCGCAGCGGCTGACCCCGGTCGACGTGAACGCGCTCGTGAGCTGGTTCGCTTCGCGCCCGGTCCCGGTGCCGTCCCGGCCCGACGACGCGTTGCCCGGCGAGCCGCCGATGCGCTGCGGCAGCGTCGAGCCCGCCGCGACGGCGGCCGGCGACGCACGAGACGCAACGGAGGCGCGCGACCCGTCGCCGTCCTCGGAGATCGAGCGCGGCGCCTATCTCGCCCGCGTCGGCAACTGCCGCGGCTGCCACACCGAAGCCGGCTCGCCGCCCTTCGCCGGCGGGCGCGCGATCGACACGCCCTTCGGCATCGTCTACGGCACCAATCTCACGCCGGACCGCGAAACCGGCCTGGGCGGGTGGTCGGCCGACGACTTCTGGAACGCGATGCACGACGGTCGCGCGAAGGACGGGCGGTTTCTCTATCCGGCCTTTCCGTATCCGTATTTCACCCTCGTCTCGCGCGAAGACTCCGATGCGATCTTCGCGTACCTGCAGAGCCTGCCGGCGGTGCGCAAGGAGAACCGCCCGCACGCGTTGCGCTTTCCGTTCAACCGGCGGGCGTCGCTCGCGGTCTGGCGTGCACTGTCCTTCGAGCCCGCACACTTCGTCGAGGATCCGCGAAGATCGGCGGAGTGGAACCGCGGCGCATACCTGGTCCGCGGGCTGGGTCACTGCGGGGCGTGCCATTCGCCGCGCGATTTCCTCGGCGCGGCGCTCGGCTCGGAGGAGCTCGCCGGCTCGGTGCTGCCGGCCGGCGAGTGGTATGCGCCTTCGCTCACCGATCCGGCGCAGGCCGGCGTCATGCAATGGGACATCGACGAGGTCGTCGCGCTGCTGCGCCACGGCCGCTCGGCGCACGCGAGCACGCTCGGCCCGATGGCGGAGGTGGTGTTCGACAGCCTGCAGTTCGTGCGCGACGACGATCTGCGCGCGATCGCCGTCTTCCTGCAGTCGCTCCCCGAGGAAAGGCGCGCCGCCCCGGTCGGCCCGGTGCCCGATCCGCAGGCGATGCGCCGCGGACAGGCCCTGTACGACGATCGCTGCGCCGACTGCCATGGCGACGAGGGACAGGGCGCGCCCGGTGCGGTGCCGGCGCTCGCCGGCAACCGAGCGGTGACGATGGATTCACCGACGAACCTCATCCGCATCGTCCTCGACGGGGGTTTCCCGCCGGCCACCGCCGGCAATCCCCGACCGTACGGCATGCCGCCGTTCTCGCATTCGCTGGGCGACGAGGAGATTGCGGCACTCGCCACCTGGCTGCGCAATGCGTGGGGCAACCGTGCCGGCGCGGTGACCGCGATCGACGTGCTGCGCCATCGCTAGCCGCGTGCGTCGTCGCGCGGGCCGCATCCGGCGGCGCGACCGAGGCCGACGTGCATAATCAACGCCTGCCAGGAACCTTCGAACGCGCAGGAAGCTCGTGAACGAACGAATCAGGATCGGCATCGCCGGCTACGGAAACCTCGGCCGCGGCGTCGAAGCGGCCATCGCACAGAACCCCGACACCGAGCTCGTCGCCGTCTTCACGCGGCGCGATCCCGCCTCCCTGCGCACGCTGTCGCCCGACACGCGCGTGCACGCGCTCGACGAGATCGACGGCTTCGCCGACCGCATCGACGTGCTCGTGCTGTGCGGCGGATCGAAGTCCGACCTGCCCGAGCAAGGTCCGGCGCTCGCCGCGCGCTTCAACACGGTGGACAGCTTCGACACCCACGCGCGCATTCCGCAGTACTTCGACGCGGTCGACGCCGCCGCACGCGCCAACGGCCGGACGTCGATCGTCGCCGTCGGCTGGGATCCCGGCCTGTTCTCGCTCGCGCGCCTGTACGGCGAAGCGGTGCTCGCGCAGGGTGCGACCTACACGTTCTGGGGCCGCGGCCTGAGCCAGGGCCACTCCGACGCGGTGCGCCGCGTTCCAGGCGTGCGCGCCGGTGTGCAATACACGGTGCCGGTGCCCGAAGCGATCGAGCGCGTGCGAAGCGGCGAGAACCCGGTGCTGTCGACGCGCGAGAAGCACACGCGCGAGTGCTGGGTCGTGCTCGAGGAAGGCGCCGACGCGCGCGCGGTGGAGCAGGCGATCCGCACGATGCCCGACTATTTCGCCGACTACGACACGACGGTGCACTTCATCGACGAGGAGACGCTGCGGCGCGAGCACTCGGCGATGCCGCACGGCGGCTTCGTCATCCGCACCGGCAGGACGGGCGGACAGTCGGCCCAGGCGATCGAGTTCTCGCTGAAGCTCGAGAGCAATCCCGAGTTCACCGCGAGCGTGCTGGTCGCCTACGCGCGGGCGGCCGCACGCCTGGCACGCAGGGGCGAAACCGGCGCGCGCACGGTCTTCGACATCGCGCCGGCGCTGCTGTCACCCCGCAGCGGCGCCGAGCTGCGCGCCGAGCTGCTCTGATCGCGCCGCATCGGCGCAGGGACCGGCGCTTGCAGCACGATCTCCGATGACGATGAACCGCGAGTACGCCGAGCGCGAACCGTCGCGCGAAGAAGTCGACGCGCTGCCGGGTGCAACGCTCGTCGAGTTCGGCACGCCCTGGTGCGGGCACTGCCACCGTGCGCAGCCGCTGCTCCGGGCGGCGCTGGCCGAGGCCCCCGACGTGCGGCACCTGAAGATCGAGGACGGACCGGGGCGGCGGCTCGGACGCTCGTTCGGCGTCAAGCTGTGGCCGACGCTCGTCTTCCTGAGCGACGGTCGCGAAGTCGCTCGCCTCGTACGGCCGACCCGCACCGAAGCCATCGTCGAAGCGCTCGAGCGGCAGCGCGAGGCGCGCTGACCGCGAAGCGCCCGGCCTTCAGCCCGCGGCGCGCGCGCGAACGATCTCGACCAGCGCGTTCAGCGCGTCGGTCGACGTGAAGAGGCCGAGGAAGCTGCCGTCCGCCTCGCGCACGAGCACGCTGCCGATCTTGCGCTCGGACATCAGGAAGGCGACGTCGTCCAGCGGCGTGTCGGCCCGCACGGAGACGGGATCGGGCGACATGATGTCGGCCGCGAGCACCTGGAGCTGGTGGGCGGTGCTCAGGCCCTGTGCGATCTTCAGGTCGCGGTCGCTGACCAGCCCGACGACGTCGCCGTCGCGCACGATCGGCAGGTGCCGCACTCCGTAGGTCGTCATCAGCGCGCGCATCTCGTCGATCGTCGCGCTCTCGCTCGCCGTGACGGGATTGGGGGTCGTGAATTCCTCGACCGGCTGTCTCGATTTCATCGCTCTTCTCTCCCGCAACTGTGCGCCTCGCCGGCAAGCGGCGGGCCGGGCCTCGACAAGGACTCGACCCCTATTGTCGCAGCTGCCGCGGGTACCGCGATTGCCGCAGGACAAGGATGACGTCGAACCCGATCTCCGGCCCGAGCCCGCCGCTGCCGCGCTTCGCGCAGATCGAGCCGATCGGCCGCTGCAACCTTGCCTGCCGGATGTGCCCGGTCCACGAGCGGGTCGACGTCGCCGGCGAGCTGTCGTTCGGGCGCTTCCGCGAGCTGCTCGACCAGATGCCCACGCTCGAGACGCTGCATCTGCAGGGGCTGGGCGAGCCGATGCTGCATCCGCGCTTCTTCGACATGGTCGCGCTCGCCGCGTCGCGCGGCATCCGCGTCTCGGCCAACACGAACCTCACGCTGCTCACGCCCGCCCGGGCGCGACGCTGCGTCGAGTGCGGCCTCGCCGGCCTGTCGGTGTCGATCGACGGCGCGAGCCGCGACGTCTACCAGGCGATTCGCCGCAAGGCGTCGTTCGACAAGGTCTTGCGCAATCTCGGGCGCCTGATGCGCGCACGCGAAGAAGCCGGCAGCGCGCTCGAGGTGCGCGGCGTGATGGTCCTGATGCGCGGCAACCTGGACGAGCTGCCCGCGCTCGTGCGGCTGCTGCACGACCACGGCGTTCGCGAGCTGCTCGTGCAGCGCCTGTCGAGCGACCTCGAGCAGCGCGGACTCGCGCCCGGCTACATCCCGATCCGCGAATACGTGCACGATGCGCAGCTGCGCGCGGTCGACCTCGGGCGCGCCGAGGAAGTCTTCGCCGCGGCGCGCGCGCTCGCCGACGCGCTGGGGCTGGCTTTGCACCTGCCACGACTGTCGCCGAAGGCGCAGGCGGAACGGCCGTCGGACGCTCACGAGGCGCCGCAGGCGCGCTGCCGCTGGCCGTGGGAGCAGCTGTACGTCACCGCGGGGGGCGAGCTGCTTCCCTGCTGCATGGTCGCGACCGCGGATCGGGCGAGCTTCGGCAACGTGTTCGACGGCGAGTCCGCCGAGCGCCGGGACGCACATCCGGGCGGGTTGCTGCGGCGCTGGGAGGGTAACGAGGCCCAGGCGTTCCGCGCGGCGCTCGCCAGCGACTCGCCCCCCGAGGTGTGCCGCGGCTGCGCGCTCTATCGCGGAACGTTCTGACGCGCGTCCGGCGCCGG
>DATGRE010000139.1:0-21892 GCA_035303885.1 Zeimonas sp.
CGAACGCGTCGACCGGCTGCAGGCCGCTGGCATCGGCGGGCCGTCGATGCGCAGCCACGGATTCGACGCCTGGTGGACGATCGACGCGCTTTCGGTGAACGGATACCTCGAGGTGCTGCGCGAGTACCCGCGGCTGCGCCGCATGCGCAATGCGTTGCGCGAACGGATGCTGCAGTGGCGCCCGAACGTCTTCGTCGGCGTGGATGCCCCGGACTTCAATCTCGATCTCGAGCGCGCGCTGCGCGAACGCGGCCTGCGCGTCGTGCACTTCATCGGTCCGTCGATCTGGGCCTGGCGGCGCGAGCGCATCCGCAAGATCGCCGCGAGCGTCGATCGCATCCTGCTGCTGTTTCCCTTCGAGGAGGCGCTGTACCGCGAAGCCGGCGTCGACGCCACCTACGTGGGGCATCCGCTGGCCGATGCGATTCCGCTCGACGTCGACGCCGGTGAGGCGCGCCGCCGTCTCGGCCTGCCCGAAGCGGCGCCAGTCGTCGCGCTGCTGCCCGGCAGCCGCGGCTCGGAGATCGAGCACCTCGCGCCCCCGTTCTTCGCGACGGCGGCCTGGCTGCACCGGCGCCGGCCCGATCTTCGCTTCGTCGTGCCGGCCGCCTCCGATGCCGCCTTCGACCGCATCCGGACGATCGCCGCGCAAGCGCAGCTGCCCGACACGCTGCCGTTGACGATCGTGCGCGGCCGCGCGCACGATGCGCTGGCTGCCGCCGAAGCGGTGCTCGTCGCCAGCGGCACCGCCACACTCGAGACGGCACTGTTCCGAAAGCCGATGGTCATCGCCTACCGGATGAGCGCGATCAGCTACCGCATCATGCGACCGATGGCCCTGCTTCCGTACGTCGGCCTGCCGAACATCCTCGCCGGCCGCTTCGTCGTGCCCGAGTTCCTGCAGAACGAGGTGCGGCCGGCGGCGATGGGCGAGGCGTTGCTGCGCCAGCTCGACGACGCGCCGTACCGTGCCTCGATCGTCGAGACCTTCGCGTCGATGCACCGGACGCTGCGCCGCGGATGCGCTTCGCGGGCCGCCCAGGCGGTGCTGGAAGTCGCCGACGAGGCGGGCCGATGAGCGTGCGATCGCACAGGCGCGTGCAGGCGGAGCTGCCGCTCGGCGCGCTGCGCGTCGACGGCCCGGTCTGCGGTGTCGACGAGGCGGGACGCGGCCCGCTCGCGGGTCCGGTCTACGCGGCCGCGGTCGTGCTCGACGCGGCGCGGCCGATCCGCGGCCTGCGCGACTCCAAGCAGCTCGACGCGCAACGCCGCGAGACGCTGGCGCTGCGCATCCGCGAGCGGGCGCGTGCCTGGGCGATCGCCAGCGCGAGCGTCGAGGAGATCGACGCGCTGAACATCCTGCAGGCGTCGCTGCTCGCGATGCAGCGCGCCGTCGCCGCGCTCGGCGTCGCTCCGGTGCTCGCGCGCGTGGACGGCGACCGCCCGCCGCGCCTCGGTTGCGCGGTGCAGACGATCGTCGGCGGCGACGCGAGCGATCGCGCGATCTCCGCGGCATCGATCCTCGCCAAGGTGGCGCGCGACGAGGCGATGCGCGAGCTGCACGAGCGCTTTCCCCAGTACGGCTTCGATCGCCACAAGGGCTACGCCACCGCCGAGCACCTCGAGCAGCTCCGGCGTCACGGTCCGTGCCGTGTGCACCGGCGCAGCTTCGCACCGGTGCGCGAGTTGCTCGGCGGCGCCGGCGTCTCGTTGCCCGGCGCACCGCTGCCGAGGCTCTTCGACGTCGGCAGCGATCACACCATCGGCGGCCCCGACCCGCACGGCGAGGACTGGCAGCTGCCGTGACGCAGACCGCGCCGCGCGTCGTCACCTCGGCCGCCAACGAGCGCTTCCGCCGGCTGCTCGCGCTCGCCGGCTCCGCCCGCGAGCGCGCACGCGCCGGCGTCGTCGTCCTCGAGGGCGCGCATCTGCTGCAGGCCTGGGACGAGCGCTACGGCCGAGAGGCCGGACCGGTCGAGATCTTCGTCGCACGCCGGGGCGCCGGCGATCCCGAGATCGCGCCGTGGCTGTCCCGCTACCCCGCGAGTGCCGTCGTGCTCGACGACCGGCTCTACGACCGCGCGAGCGGCGTCGAGCACGGATCGGGACCGCTGGCGATCGTTCCGCGCCCTCGGTCGACGCTGCCCGCGCGCATCGACTGCGACGCCGTGTATCTCGACCGCGTGCAGGATCCGGGCAACGTCGGCAGCGTGCTGCGCAGCTGCGCCGCGGTCGGCGTGCGCCACGTCTTCTGCGCGCCGGGCACCGCGTCGTGCTGGTCGCCCAAGGTGCTGCGCGCGGCGATGGGCGCGCATTTCCACCTCGAGCTGCACGAAGGGATCGACGCCGACGAGCTGCTCTCGCGCTGTCGTATCGCCCTGCGGGCGACCGATGCGGTCGCAGCCGACTCGCTCTACGACGCCGACCTGCGCGCGCCGTCGCTCTGGCTGCTCGGCAACGAGGGACAGGGCCTCGAGGCGAAGCTGCGCCGGGCCGCGCACCGCGTCTCGATTCCGCAGACCGACGCCGTCGAGTCGCTGAACGTCGGGGTCGCCGCCGCCCTGTGCCTGTACGAGCAATGGCGCCAGCGCCGCTTCGCCGGGCGCGGCGTCCGGCGCCTCGGTCGCGACGCCGGGCCGGCGACGGGCCTCGACCCCGCACCCGATCCCGGCCGCAACGCCGACCCCGCTACGGAAGATCGAGCTCGTGCAGGATCGTCGTCGCGATCTCCTCGATCGACTTCGTCGTCGAGGAAAGGCAGCGGATCCCCTCGCGGCGCATCAGCGCCTCGCCCTCTCTGACCTCGTAGCGGCAGTTCTCGAGCGATGCGTAGCGGCTTCCCGGACGGCGCTCGTTGCGGATCTCGGCGAGCCGCTCCGGAGCGATCGACAGCCCGAACAGCTTCGGCTTGTAGCGGTACAGCACTTCGGGCAGGCGCTTGCGCTCGAAATCCTCGGGCACCAGCGGATAGTTGGCCGCGCGGATCCCGTGCTGCATGGCCAGGTACAGGCTCGTCGGCGTCTTGCCGCTGCGCGAGACGCCGATGAGGATCACGTCGGCATGGTCGAGCTCGGCGTGCGTCTGCCCGTCGTCGTGCGCGAGCGCGTAGTTGATCGCCGCGATGCGGCGCTGGTACGCCTCGGTGTCGGTCGCCGTGTGCGAGCGGCCCACCGTGTGCGTCGAGCGCACCCCGAACTCGCTCTCCAGCGGTTCGACGAAGGTGGCGAACAGGTCCAGGTAGCGGCAGTTCGCCATCCGCACGATGTCGTTGATCGCCGGGTCGATCAGCGTGCTGAAGACGACCGGCCGATTGCCGTCGATCAGCGCCTGCCGGTCGATGCGCTCCACCGCCTGGTGCGCCTTCTCGGGCGAATCGATGAAGGGCAGCCGCACCTGGCGCAGCCGCATCGGCTCGAACTGCGTGAGCAGCGAATGCCCGAAGGTCTCGGCGGTGATACCCGTGCCGTCGGAGACGAAGAAGATCGTGCGCTCGAAGCGCGGGGCGCCTTCCGGCGGCTGCGGGGAGGGCGGGGCCGCCGCCTGCGGCGGGGTTGCCGGGGCCTCGGCCGGACGCGCGGAGTCCGCGGGCGGCTGCTGCGAAGCCGCCGGTCCGGGCGAGGGCTCGGCTCGCCGCAGCGAGGACGGATCGGCGTCGTCGGGGGCGGCGCTCATCGTGCCAGGGCTCCCGCGGGAGCGCCGTTCCGAAGGGCTTCGCCGCGCGCAGTAGAATCGCCCGGAATCCCGATCGGCCGCCGAGGTGCCGGTCCGCGCGCACCGGATCGCGCGCCAGACGAATTTCCAACCATGTCAGGACCTTTCCATGAAACCGAACGACGAACGATACGTCGTCGCCTTCGAAGCGCTGCGCATGGCCGATGTCGAATCGGTCGGCGGCAAGAACGCTTCGCTCGGCGAGATGATCGGCGAACTCGCCGCCTCGGGCGTGCGCGTCCCCGGGGGCTTCGCGACCACCGCCTTCGCGTACCGTGATTTCCTGGAGAAAAACGGGCTCACCGAGCGCATCGCCGCCCGCCTGCGCGGGCTGAACACCGAGGACGTCAAGGCGCTCGCGGAATGCGGCGCCGAGATTCGCGGATGGATCGCCGAAGCGCCGCTGCCGGCGCCGCTCGAGCAGGCCATCCGCGAGCATTATCGCCGGATGACCGACGAGGCGGGCGGAGAGCCCGTGGCGGTCGCCGTCCGGTCCTCGGCCACCGCCGAGGACCTTCCCGACGCCTCCTTCGCCGGCCAGCAGGAGAGCTACCTGAACGTGGTCGGCATCGACGCGGTGCTCGACCGCATCCGTCACGTCTTCGCCTCGCTGTACAACGACCGCGCGATCTCCTACCGGGTGCACAAGGGCTTCGAGCACGGCGACGTCGCGCTCTCGGCCGGCGTGCAGCGCATGGTGCGCAGCGATCTCGCCAGCTCGGGCGTGATGTTCACGATCGACACCGAATCGGGCTTTCCCGACGTCGTCTTCATCACGAGCTCCTACGGACTCGGCGAGACGGTGGTGCAGGGTGCCGTGAACCCCGACGAGTTCTACGTGCACAAGCCGATGCTCGAGGCCGGCAAGTTCCCGATCATCCGGCGCGAGCTCGGTTCGAAGCTGATCCGCATGGTGTTCGCCGACGACGCGGGTGCCGACGCGGGTCGCCGCGTGCGCACCCTCGATACGCCGGTGGAGGCGCGCAACCGCTTCTCGCTGTCCGACGACGACGTGATCGAGCTCGCGCGCTACGCGATGATCATCGAGCGGCACTACGGCCGTCCGATGGACATCGAGTGGGGCAAGGACGGCGTGGACGGAAAGCTGTACATCCTGCAGGCCCGTCCCGAAACCGTGAAGTCGCGCGCCGGCGAGGCGCGCCAGCAGCGCTACAAGCTCAAGGCGAGCTCCGAGGTGCTCGCTTCGGGCCGGGCGATCGGGCAGCGGGTGGGTGCCGGGCCGGTACGCATCGTCGCCGACGCGAGCGCGATGGACCGCGTGCAGCCCGGCGACGTGCTCGTCACCGACATGACCGACCCGAACTGGGAGCCGGTGATGAAGCGCGCCGCGGCGATCGTCACGAACCGCGGCGGGCGCACCTGCCACGCGGCGATCATCGCGCGCGAGCTCGGCATTCCGGCCGTCGTCGGCTGCGGCGACGCCACCGAGCGGCTGAAGGACGGCGCACTGGTCACCGTTTCCTGCGCCGAGGGCGACACCGGCTACATCTACGACGGGCTGCTCGAGACGGAGATCACCGAGATCGACACCGGCAGCATGCCGCCGCTGCCCGTGAAGCTGATGATCAACGTGGGCAACCCGCAGCTCGCCTTCGACTTCGCGATGCTGCCGAGCGACGGCGTCGGGCTCGCACGGCTCGAGTTCATCATCAACAACAACATCGGCATCCACCCCAAGGCGATCCTCGACTACCCGAACGTCGACGCCGACCTGAAGAAGGCGGTGGAGAGCGTCGCGCGCGGGCATGCGACGCCGCGCGCGTTCTACGTCGAGCGCCTGGCCGAGGGCGTCGCGACGATCGCGGCGGCGTTCTGGCCGCGAACCGTGATCGTCCGGCTGTCCGACTTCAAGTCGAACGAGTACCGCAAGCTGATCGGCGGTTCGCGCTACGAGCCCGACGAGGAGAACCCGATGCTCGGCTTCCGGGGCGCGTCGCGCTACGTCGTCGAGAGCTTCCGCGACTGCTTCGAGCTCGAATGCGAGGCGATGCGCCGGGTGCGCGAGCAGATGGGCTTCACCAACGTCGAGCTGATGGTGCCCTTCGTGCGCACGACGAAGGAAGCGGCCGCGGTCGTCGAGCTGCTGGCGCGCTACGGGCTGCGTCGCGGCGAGCAGGGACTGCGGCTGATCATGATGTGCGAGCTGCCGTCGAACGCGCTGCTCGCCGAGCAGTTCCTCGAGCATTTCGACGGCTTCTCGATCGGCTCGAACGACCTGACCCAGCTCACGCTCGGCCTGGACCGCGACTCGGGGCTGGTCGCCGAGGGCTTCGACGAACGCGATCCCGCCGTGCGCGTGCTGCTCGAGCGCGCGATCCGCGCCTGCCGCGAAGCGGGCAAGTACGTCGGCATCTGCGGCCAGGGTCCGTCCGACCATCCCGATTTCGCCCGCTGGCTGATGGAGCAGGGCATCGAGTCGATCTCGCTGAATCCGGATACGTTGATCGACACCTGGCAGCGGTTGGCCGGTTGAAAGAGAAGGGAGAAGGGGGAAGGGAGAAGGGGAACAGCCTCGACCGCGGGGGGGCGCGCGCTTTTTTCCCCTTCACGCTTCACCCTTCACCCTTCACTTTCTCTGCTGCTTGAGGATCCGCTGGCGCTCGCGCTGCCATTCGCGCTCGCGTTCGGTGGCGCGCTTGTCGTACTGGCGCTTGCCCTTGGCGAGGCCGATCGTCGCCTTCACGCGGCCGCGCGTGTAGTGCAGGTCGAGCGGGACGAGCGTGTAGCCGGCGCGCTCGACCTTGCCGATCAGCTTGGCGATCTCGTCGGCGTGCATCAGCAGCTTGCGCGAGCGCTGGGGATCGGGCTTCACGTGCGTCGACGCCTCGGGTAGCGGAGTGATGTGCGCGCCGATCAGGTAGAGCTCGGCGTCGCGCACGATCACGTAGGCCTCCTTCAGCTGCACGCGGCCGGCGCGGATCGCCTTGACTTCCCATCCCTCGAGCGCGATTCCGGCCTCGAAGCGCTCCTCGATGAAATAGTCGTGCGTGGCCTTTTTGTTCTGCACGATGCTCATGTCTAGAATCCTAACCCGTGCACGCCGTCCGCAAGTCCGTCCTGCTCCCGTACAGTGACCGGCAGATGTACGACCTCGTCGAGCGCGTCGAGGACTACCCGAAGTTCCTGCCGTGGTGCGGCGGCACCGAAGTCCACCGCGAGAGCGAGGAGCGCGTCGTCGCCACGGTGCTGATCGACTTCCGCGGGCTCAAGCAGCGCTTCACCACCACCAATCTGCAGCGTCCCCCGGAGGCGATCTCGATGCGCCTGCGCGACGGGCCGTTCACGAAGCTCGAGGGGGAATGGCGCTTCCGGGCGCTGCGCGAGAACGCGTGCAAGGTCGAGTTCTCGCTCGAGTACTCGTTCGCCGGCGGCCTGCTGGGGCGGGCGCTCGCGCCGGTGTTCGACCACATCGCGCGCTCGTTCATCGACGCCTTCGTGCGCCGCGCCGAGCAGCTGTACGGCGCGACGGTCTGAGCGTCGTGCACGTCAAGCTCGCGTGGGTCGAGGCAGGGCGCGTCGTCCTGCGCACGGTCGAGGTGCCGGCCGACGCCTCGGTCGGCGATGCGCTCGCCGCGCTCGGCGAGCCGCTCGCCGGGACGCTGCGCACGAGAATCGACGACGGGCGCCTGGCGGTGGCGGTCTACGGCCGGCCGCGCTCGATGGGCAGCCGGCTGCGCGACGGCGATCGGATCGAGCTGGTCGGCGAGCTCGTCGTCGACCCGAAGACGGCCCGAAGGCTGCGGGTCCAGCAGCGCAGGGACGAAGGGGCCGATCCGCGCTGGAAGCGGCGCTAGCGCCGCGTCGCGGGCCTACTGGGGGGTCAACGGCCCCTTGCAGCTGCGCTCGCGCTCGGCGCGTGCCCGCTCGAGCCGTCGGGCGCGCTCGGCGTCGCCCATCGGCTCGCGTTCGCCGCGGGCGTTGATCGAGACGACGACCATTCCGCTCTCGAGCGTGCGGATCGCGTGCTGCAGCTCGTCGCACGCGCGCTGCGCGTGCTCGGCGTTCTCGCGTTCCTCGCGCGCCTTCTCCTCGCTCGCCCGCCGCTCGGCCTGGCGCTCGCGGAACGCGCGCTCGCGCTCGACCCAGCTCGGCATCGCCGGGGCCGGCGCCGTCGGCGCCGCGGCGCTGCGCTCCGCGGGCGCATCGGCCGGGACCGCCTCGCCAGCCGGCGATGCGGCGCTCGCGCCCTCGCGCGGCGCAGGCGCCGCGGGCGCGGGCGCGGGCGAACGCAGGATCTGCGAAGAGCGCACCTCGCTCGGCGGCGGCCGGTCGGAATAAACCATGCGTCCCTGTGCGTCGCGCCACTGCCAGGTCGCCGCCCCGACGCTCGTGGAGGTGGCGACGAGGAGAAGGGCGGCCAGGCCGCACAGGACGGTTCGGGTCGGAATCATGGCGCTCGCAACGGGACCGGGTCGCGCGCCGATTCTGCGCGGGCCCCGGGAGCGTCTACCGGCGGTTCCGACGGAAGGCCGCGTTCGTGCGACGAAAGCGCCGGGCACACGCGCCTTGCGCGGGCGAGGCCGCGCGGCACGTGAAGCGGACGCGGCTGCGCCGGTATAATCCGCTTTTGTGCGCGAGGGCTCCATGCGACTGGCCAAGAAGGCGCTGACGTTCGACGACGTCCTGCTCGTTCCCGCCTACTCCGAGATCCTTCCCCGCGACGCTTCCCTGAAGACCCGCCTCACGCGCCGCATCGGTCTGAACATTCCGCTCGTCTCGGCGGCGATGGACACGGTCACCGAAGGTCGCCTGGCGATCGCGATCGCACAGGAAGGCGGCCTCGGCGTCGTCCACAAGAACCTTTCCCCCGAACGGCAGGCGACCGAAGTCGCCCGTGTGAAGCGACACGAGGCCGGCGTCGTCGTCGATCCGATCACGATCGAGCCCGACATGAAGGTCTACGACGTGATCCAGCTCACGCAGCAGCACCGCATCTCGGGCCTGCCTGTCGTGCAGGGGCGCAAGGTCGTCGGCATCGTCACCAACCGCGACCTTCGCTTCGAGACGCGGCTCGACGAGCCGGTGAGCCGGATCATGACGCCGCGCGAGCGGCTCGTCACCGTGCACGAGGGTGCGTCGCTCGACGAGGCGCAGGCGCTGATGCACCGGCATCGCCTCGAGCGGGTGCTCGTCGTCGACGACGAGTTCGAGCTCAAGGGGCTGATCACGGTCAAGGACATCCTCAAGTCGACCGCGCATCCGGAGGCCAGCAAGGACGCGCAGGGCAAGCTGCGCGTCGGCGCGGCGGTGGGCGTCGGCGACGAAGCCGAGGAGCGCGTCGAGCGGCTCGTGCGTGCCGGCGTCGACGTGCTGGTCGTCGACACGGCGCACGGCCACTCGCGCGGCGTCATCGAGCGCGTGCGCGCGATCCGGCGCGAGTATTCGAACGTTGACATCATCGCGGGCAACATCGCCACCGCCGAGGCCGCGCGTGCGCTCGTCGAAGCCGGCGCCGACGCGGTGAAGGTCGGCATCGGTCCGGGGTCGATCTGCACGACGCGCGTCGTCGCCGGCGTCGGGGTGCCGCAGATCACCGCGATCGCCGACGTGGCGGCGGCGCTCGCCGGCACCGACATCCCGCTGATCGCGGACGGCGGCATCCGCTATTCGGGCGACGTCGCCAAGGCGATCGCCGCCGGCGCCGACACCGTGATGCTCGGCTCGATGTTCGCCGGCACCGAGGAGGCGCCCGGCGAGGTCATCCTCTACCAGGGCCGCTCGTACAAGACGTACCGGGGCATGGGCTCGCTCGGCGCGATGCAGCAGGGCGCGGCCGACCGCTATTTCCAGGACCCCACCGGCAGCGTCGACAAGCTGGTGCCCGAAGGGATCGAAGGGCGCGTGCCCTACAAGGGCTCGGTCGTCACGATCATCTACCAGCTGTGCGGCGGGCTGCGCGCGAGCATGGGCTACTGCGGCTGCCTGAGCATCGAGGAGATGCGCACGAAGCCGAAGTTCGTCGAGATCACCGCCGCCGGCATGCGCGAATCGCACGTGCACGACGTGCAGATGACGAAGGAAGCGCCCAACTACCGGGCCGACTGAAGGCCGCCCTCGAAGGCGACCGGCGATGTCCTCGGGGGCGCCGCCGCGCGCCGACTGGACCATGCAGGCGATGCACGAACGGATCCTCATTCTCGACTTCGGATCGCAGCTCACGCAGCTGATCGCGCGACGCATCCGGGAAGCGAACGTCTATTGCGAAATCCATCCGTGCGACGTCGGCGACGACTTCGTGCGCGAGTTCGCACCGAAAGGCATCGTGCTCTCGGGCAGCCACCTGTCGGCGCACGAGAGCCCGAACAGCCGCGCTCCTGCCGCCGTGTTCACGCTCGGCGTTCCGGTGCTCGGCATCTGCTACGGCATGCAGACGATGGCGCAGCAACTCGGCGGGCGCGTCGAGAGCGGCTCGCCGCGCGAGTACGGCTACGCGCAGGTGCGCGCCCGCGGCCACACGAAGCTGCTCGACGGCATCGAGGATTCGCGCAACGCCGAGGGCCACGGGCTGCTCGAGGTTTGGATGAGCCACGGCGACAAGGTCGTCGAGCTGCCGCCCGGCTTTCGCGTCATGGGGTCCACCGCCTCGTGCCCGATCGCGGCGATGGCCGACGACGAGCGTCGCTTCTACGGCCTGCAGTTCCACCCGGAGGTCACGCACACGAAGCAGGGCACGAGGATCCTTCGCCGCTTCGTGCTCGAGATCTGCGGCTGCCGCGGCGACTGGGTGATGGCCACGCACGTCGACGAGGCGGTCGAGCGCATCCGACGCCAGGTGGGCGACGACGAGGTCGTGCTCGGGCTGTCGGGCGGTGTCGACTCGAGCGTCGCGGCGGCGCTGATCCATCGCGCGATCGGCAAGCGCCTGCACTGCGTGTTCGTCGACACCGGACTGCTGCGCCTGGGGGAGGCCGAGCAGGTGGTCGACACCTTCGGACGGCACATGGGCATACATCTCGTGCACGTCGAGGCGTCGGGCCGCTTCCTCGAGAAGCTCGCCGGCGTCGCCGACCCGGAAGCGAAGCGCAAGGTCATCGGGCGCGAGTTCGTCGAAGTGTTCCAGGAGCAGGCCGCCGCGCTGCCCAACGTGCAATGGCTCGCGCAGGGAACGATCTATCCCGACGTCATCGAGTCGGCCGGCGCGAGCTCGAAGAAGGCGACGGTCATCAAGTCGCACCACAACGTGGGCGGCCTGCCCGAGACGCTGCACCTGAAGCTGCTCGAGCCGCTGCGTGAGCTCTTCAAGGACGAGGTGCGCGAGCTCGGCCTGGCGCTCGGGTTGCCGCGCGAGATGGTCTACCGGCATCCGTTCCCCGGGCCGGGCCTCGGCGTGCGGGTGCTCGGCGAGGTGCGCCCCGAATTCCTGGCGCTGCTGCGCCAGGCCGATGCGATCTTCATCGACGAGCTGCGCAACACGCACGACACCGACGGCCTGAGCTGGTACGAGAAGACGTCGCAGGCCTTCGTCGTGTTCCTGCCAGTGAAGTCGGTCGGCGTGATGGGCGACGCACGCACCTACGAATACGTCGTCGCGCTGCGCGCCGTGCAGACGCAGGACTTCATGACCGCCCACTGGGCGCCGCTGCCGCACGAGCTGCTCGCGCGGGTTTCGAACCGCATCATCAACGAGGTGCGGGGGATCAACCGGGTCGTGTACGACGTTTCGGGGAAGCCGCCGGCGACGATTGAGTGGGAGTGATTTGCGCCTGAGCGGCGCTGTCGCCGGAGAGCTGCACGCGACGATCGGGCGGGACGAATCGCGGCGGAAGGAGTCGGTCCTCGATGATCTCGGCCGAGATCGCCGAACTGCTCGTACGCACCGTCGCCACCGCGATCTTCGTGATCGGGGTGACGGCTGCGGTCGGCCGGCTGGGCCCGGCGATTGGCGGCGCGCTGGCTGGACTGCCGATCGTGCTCGGGCCGGGCTTTTTCTTCCTCGCGCGCACCGAAGAAGCGTCGTTCGTCATCGACGCCGCCGGCTACTCGCTGCTGTCGCTGTGCGCGACGCAGCTGTTCCTGCTCGCTTACGTCTTCGCCGCCGCGCGCGGTGCGACGCCGCTGCGAGCGATCGCGCGCGCGGGCGGCGCCTGGATCGCCTCGGCCGCCGCGCTGCGCCTGCTCCCGCCGCAACCGTGGCTCGGCCTGGCCCTGTTCGCCGCGCTGACCGCTCTCGTGCACCGGCTCGGCGCCGGGTTCCGCAGCAAAGTTCCGACGGACCGGCGTGACGAGACGCTCGGGCTGCTGCTGTTGCGGGGTGTCCTGGCGGGGCTGCTCGTGGCCGTCGTCACGGCCGCGTCGCGCCGCCTCGGCACCGGGTGGTCGGGCCTGATTCTCGCGTTCCCGATCGGATACAGCGTGATCGCGGCGACCGTGCATCGGCGGCTCGGCGCCGCGAACGTCGTCGCGACGCTGCATTCGGCGATGCTCGCCACCGTAGGTCTCGCCGGCTTCTGCGCAGCCCTGGCCTTCGCGCTCGCCGTGTGGCCGGCGGGGCCGGCACTGGCGGCCGCCTTCGCGGTCTCCTTCGCGATCACCGCGGCGCTCGTCATCGTGCGGATGCGCTCGTCGAGCGTGGCGCGGCGGAACGGATCGGTCGCTCGTTGACGGCGACCGCGCGAGCTACGCCCGCGAGACGCGGGCGACAGCTTGAGTTCGGCGACGATGAGGCACCCGCAGGGCGAGCGTCGGCGGCACGGGGCAATGAGCGATCGACGGCGCCGACGTCGGCCGGTACCGCCCGATCAGCGCCGCGAACGCTCCCGCTCGAGCAGCGCCCGCTTGCGCTCGACGCCCCAGCGATAGCCGGACAGATCGCCGTCGCGGCGCACGACGCGATGGCAGGGGATCGCAACCGCGATCCGGTTCGCCGCGCATGCTTGGCCCACCGCTCGCACCGCGCGAGGCGCACCGATCCGCTCGGCGAGCTGCGCATAGCTGAGCGTCTCCCCGGGCGGGATCGCGCGCAGCGCCTGCCAGACGCGCTGCTGGAAGGCCGTGCCGCGCAGGTCGAGCGGCAGGTCGAGTCCGACCTCGGGCGCCTCGACGAATCCGATCACGCGCGCGACGGTACGCTCGAACGCACGATCCCCGCCGATCAGCCGGGCCTGCGGGAACTGGTCCTGCAACTCGCGCACCAGCGCGTCGGGGTCGTCGCCGAGCAGGATCGCGCAGACGCCGCGCGTGCTTTGCGCGACGACGATCGCACCCAGCGAGCACTGGCCGACGGCGAAGCGGATCTCGGTGCCGCGACCGCCTTCACGCCACACGCGCGGCGGCATTCCCAGCAGCGCGTCGGCGGACTCGTAGAGGCGGCTGCTCGAGCCGAAGCCCGCGCGGTACAGCGCGTCGGTCACCGAGTCGCCTTCGACGAGTGCGGCGCGCAGGCGGCGCGCGCGATGCGCGGCGGCATAGGCCTTCGGCGTCAGCCCGACCAGCGACTTGAAGACGCGATGAAAGTGGAATCGGCTCAGGCCGCACTGCGCGGCGAGCGTGCCGAGGTCGGGAAGCGCCTCCGAGCGTTCGATGCGGCGGCAGGCCTCGGCGACGCAGGCGGCATGCCGCGCAGCGGCCGTGCCCGGCGCACGCCGGCGCGCGCTGCGCGAGGTGGACTTCGAGGGTGCTGAAACGGGTGATACGTGCATGGTGGATTCCGGGAACGGTTCGGGTCGTGCAGACAGATGATCCGCCGGCGGCCGAGGCCACGCACTCCGTTTCTTGCGTCTATCGACGATCGGCGGCGGCCGCGCCGATCAGCTCGAGGACCGTCTCGGGCGGGCGGCAAAGCCGCGTGCCGCCGGGCGCGACGACGATCGGGCGCTCGATCAGGATCGGGTTCGCCGCCATCAGGTCGAGCAGCTGGTCGTCGGTCCACTTGGCGTCGTCCAGCTGCAGCTCCGCATAGGGCGGCGCCTTGCGCCTCAGGATGCTGCGCACGGGCGCGCCCGTCTCGGCCACGAGGCGTGCCAGCGTTTCGCGATCGGGCGGCGTCTTCAGGTACTCGACGATCTCCGGCTCGATACCGTGGTCGCGCAGCATCCCGAGCACCTTTCGGGACGTGCTGCACGACGGATTGTGATAAATCCGGACTTTCATACGGGTCTTGGACTCCTCGACGGAACCTATCTGGCGAGCATACGTCAACGGGGTGGCCCGCACACGGGTGCTAGCATCGCTCCGCCATGCCGTCGTTTTCCGTTTTCGACACCGCGATCGGACGCTGTGCCATTGCCTGGAGCGAGCACGGAATCGCGCGCGTGCAGTTGCCCGAGACGAGCGACGCGCTGACCTGTGCACGGCTGCTGCGGCACTTGCCCGACGCGGCGCAGGGCGAGCCGCCGACGCATATCCGTCGGGCCATCCGGCGCATCCGCTCGTTGCTGGCCGGCGCGCATGACGACCTGGCCGACCTGGAACTCGACCTGCGCGACGTTTCCCCGTTCCATCGGCGCGTCTACGAGTGCGTGCGTGCGATCGGTCCCGGCCGAACGACGACCTACGGCGAGGTCGCGGCGCGGATCGGCGAGCCGGGTGCGGCGCGGGCGGTCGGACAGGCGCTCGGCGAGAATCCCTTCGCGCCGATCGTTCCCTGCCACCGCGTGCTCGCCGCCGGCGGGCGATCCGGCGGCTTCTCGGCGGCGGGCGGGGTCTCGACGAAGCTGCGCATGCTCGAGATCGAGAACGCCCGCATCGGGGCGGCGCCGGGGCTGTTCGACACGGCGCCGGAAGCGGCTGCCGTGGCCGTGGCAACGAACGCGGTCCCGAGTGCCGGGGCGGAAGCGCTGGTCGGCACGCCGGTCGCCGCGCGCGCGAACGTCGGCGCGAGCGCGTCCCTTCGTGTCGCCACGCCCGGTTGCGCGGCCGCGCCGGATGGCACGGCCCCGGCCGCGTCGCCGGCGCCGGACGACTTCGGTCCGATCGACGAATCGATGATGCGCCTGGCGCTCGAGCAGGCCCGCTGCGCGCAGCAGCGGGGCGAAGTTCCGGTAGGTGCCGTCGTCGTGCACGACGGAGAGGTGGTCGGCATAGGCTTCAACCAGCCGATCGGTGCGCGCGATCCGAGCGCGCACGCGGAGATCCTCGCGCTGCGCGCGGCTGCGCAGCGGATCGGCAACTATCGGCTGGTGGGCTGCGACCTGTACGTCACGCTCGAGCCGTGCGCGATGTGCGCCGGCGCGATCCAGCACGCGCGCATTGCGCGCGTCGTCTATGGCGCGGCCGATCCGAAGACCGGCGCCTGCGGCAGCGTCGTCGACCTGTTCGCCGAACCGCGCCTGAATCACCATGCGCGTGTGCGCGGCGGGGTGCTGGCCGACGAATGCGCCGCGCTGCTGTCGTCGTTCTTCGCGTCGCGTCGGCGCCGCTGATCCTTCCGGGGCTGCTCGCACCGTTCGCGGCCGGCCGCACGGCACGCCGCCGTCGCCGCGACCTTTCACGCTCGTTCCTCTTCGCAGCCGGCTTGGCGAGGGAAAGCCGGGTTTCCGCCTTGCTGCCGTCCCGCATCGACGGCGGACCCGTGTGGTCTGCCCGGCTTCATCCGAGGAGGAATCATCCATGCCACGCACTCCCTATGGCAACGGCCAACGCACGCCGGATTTTTCGCGGCACTCGCCGGACTGGCGGGAAGAGTACGGCGACGATCTCGCCGATGAAGGCCGCTTCCCGAGGCATCCGATGCAACGTGCCGGGCGCGGATTCGCACCATCGCCGCAGCCGCGCGCAGGATCGCAATACGAATCGCGCCGCGGCTTCGGCCGGGAAGAGGATTCGCGCCCCGGGGCCTTCGGGTACGGACGCGAATCGGAAGATTTCCGCTCGTCGGAACTGCAGGACACGCCGTACGGCACGGGCCTGCAGCGCCGCCCCCGCAACCGCGGCCCGCGCAACTGGCAGCGCTCGGACGAACGGATCCGCGAGGACATCTGCGAACGGCTCAGTGCGCTCGACGACGTCGACGTCTCCGACGTCGGCGTCGCGGTGGAGCAGGGCAGGGCGACGCTCACCGGCACGGTCCGCGAGCGCTTCCACAAGCACTGGATCGAGGACGTCGCCGACGACTGCATCGGCGTGCGCGAGGTCGAGAACCGCATCCGCGTGAAACGCGACGACGAGCGCAGCACGGGCGGGTTCTGGAGCCAGCTGTTCGGCTTCGACACGGGCTCCCGCGCGTGCGACGTCATGACGCGCGACGTGCTCACGGTGTCGCCGGGCGACATCGTGCAACGTGCGGCGCAGATCATGAAGGACGCCGGCATCGGGTCGGTTCCCGTCTGCGACGGACAGCGCCTGCAGGGCATGATCACCGACCGCGACATCGCGGTGCGCGTCGTCTCCGCCAATCTGCCCGCGGACCGCACGCAGGTGTCGCAGGCGATGACCGCCGAGGTGTTCTGGTGCTACGAGGACGACGACGTCGCGGACGTGCTCGACAAGATGGGCGACCGGCAGGTACGGCGCATTCCCGTCGTCGACCGCGACCACAGGCTCGCCGGCATCATCTCGCTGGGCGACATGGCGCTCCAGCGCTCCGGCAGCCAGGTGGGCGACGCACTCGAGGAGATCTCCACGCCGTCGTCGCGCGGCTCGACCGCTTCGGGCGCGACCGGCTCGCCAGACGCGTCCGGTCCGTCGCCGACGTCACCCGATTCGCCGCACCCTCACTGAAGGCGGGAGAGCGGGGCGGCCGAGAGCCGCCGCCGCCTACTGGATCTTCGCCTTCGCGCGCAGATCCTGCTGCAGCTGCTGCACGCGCTTGCGCTCGAGCTCCTGCTGGATTTGGGGACGCACCTGCTCCAGCGGCGGCGCCTGCGCCTCGCGCACGTCGTCCAGGCGAATGACGTGATAGCCGAACTGGGACTTCACCGGCGTCTCGGTGTACTTGCCCTTCTCCAGCTTCACCATCGCGTCGGAGAATTCCTTCACGAAGGTGCCGGGTGTGTTCCAGTCGAGGTCGCCCCCCGATTGCGCCGAGCCGGGGTCTTTCGACTGCTTCGCGAGCTCCTCGAACTTCGCACCCTGCTTCAGCTGCTGGATGATCGACTTCGCCTCGTCCTCGGTCTCGACGAGGATGTGGCTCGGCCGGTACTCCTTCTCGCCGACCTGCGTGCGGAGCCGATCGTACTCGCCCTGGATCTCGGCGTCGGTGACCGGATGCGTCTTCAGATGCTCGCGGATCATCGCGCGGATCAGGATCTCCTGACGCGCGTTCTCCAGCTGGCGCTGCACCTCGGTGTTGCGCGTGAGGCCTTTCGTCTCGGCCTCCTGCACGAACAGCTCGCGGGCGATCAGCTCGTCACGCACGGCCGCCCGCAGCTCGGGTGTGTCGGGCCGGCCCTGCGAGACGAGCATCTGGACGAACTCGTCGACCCGCTCCTTCGGGATCGGCTTGTTGTTGACGATCGCGGCGTTCTGCGCAAAGGCGAACGACGCGAGCGGGAACAGCACCAGCGCGGCGGTTCGCGCCAGACGCGGCGAACGGCTCGGTTGCGACATAGGAAATCCTCGTACAGGCATGTGGACGACGCGCGGGCCGCGCAGCGCCGGGTAGGACCACGGCGGGGAGCAGCAGCTCAGGCGTCGGCGGAAGAACCCGAGGGCTTTTCGGTCGGTGTGAGGGCTTCGATCGCGAGCGCGTGAATGCGCTGCGGCATCCAGTCGTGCACGGCATCATACACGAGGCGATGCCGGGGTACGGTGCCCAATCCGACGAAGCGTTCGCTGACGATCCGCACGTGGAAATGGCCCGCGCCGCCCGCCGCACCCGGATGGCCGACGTGCTTCTCGCTGTCGTCGCGCAATGCGATCTCCGCGCCGGGGAATGCCGCGACGAGCCGCTCGCGGATCTCCTCGAGCGTCGGACGCGTCACGGGCTCTCTTCCTGCACGTGGCGCCCCACGTAGAGCGCCTGCGCGAGCACGAACGCGAGCGTCAGGCCGGTGGTGCCGAACAGCTTGAAGTTCACCCAGGTGTCGGTCGGGAAGCGATACGCGACGAACAGGTTCAGCGCCGCCATCGCGACGAAGAACCCGATCCAGACGACGTTCAGGCGCGTCCAGATCGGCGCGGGCAGCGCGATCTGTGCGCTCATCAGCGAACGGATCAGGTTGCGGCCGAACAGCAGCTGCGCGCCGGCCAGCGCCAGCGCGAACAGGCCGTAGAGCACCGTGGGCTTCCACTTGATGAAGGTCTCGTCCTGGAACAGCAGCGTCATGCCGCCGAACAGGACGATGATCGCCAGGCCGGTCCACTGCATCCCCTCGACGGGCCGTCGGCGCGCGAGCAGCCAGCCGATCTGCACGATGCTGGCGACGATCGCGACGGCGGTCGCCACGTAGATGTCGGCCGCCTTGTACGCGACGAAGAACAGGACGACCGGGAACAGGTCGAAGAGCAGCTTCATGCCGTCAGTATATGATCGCGGGCTCCTGGGAATACCGGTTGGAGACCGCCGATGGCCGAACGTACCCGAAATCGCCGCAACACGCTCGAGCGGCGCTGCCTGCCGAAGTCGCTCAAGCGCCTGTTCAACGGCTCGAAGAAACCGATCTTCCGGATGCTCGAGAAGGTCAAGCGCAACTAAGCGCGCCGGGCGTCGCCGAGCGGCGCCGCGGACGTCACTCCGTCGCCGGCTCCCCGGCCGGCTCGAAGCGCAGCGACGCCGAGTTGATGCAGTAGCGCAGGCCGGTGGGCGGCGGCCCGTCCTCGAAGACGTGGCCGAGATGCGCATCGCAGGTCGCGCACAGCACCTCGATGCGGCGCATGCCATGGCTCGTGTCCATGCGCCGCGCGATCCGGCTCTCGTCGATCGGCGCCCACCAGCTGGGCCAGCCGCTGCCCGACTCGTACTTGCGCTCGGATGCGAACAGCGGCGTGCCGCAGCACACGCAGAGATAGCGTCCGGGCTCGTGGTGGTCGTAGTAGCGGCCGGTGAACGCGCGCTCGGTCGCGCCGCGGCGCGTGATCGCGAATTCCTCGGGCGAGAGTTGCGCGCGCCACTCCGCGTCGGTCTTCTCGACGCGGGCGGGCGCGTTCGTGCTTTGGCTCGTCATGATGAACAGCTCAGCTCCAGCGTGGATGCCCATTCGGGCGGCAGCGCGGCATACGACTCGTGCTCCGGCTGCTCGTCGTACGGGCGTTCGAGCACCGCGTGCAGGCGCCGCACCTCGGAGAAGTCGCCCTCGCGGGCGTGCCGGATGGCGATCTCCGCGAGGTGATTGCGCAGGACGTATTTCGGGTTGACGCGATCCATCGCCCGGGCGCGCGCCGCGTCGTCGCGTTCCTCGAGCGCGAGCCGCGCGCGGTAGCGCCCGAGCCAGGCATCGAAGGCGCGGCGATCGACGAAGAGCGCCCGGCAGGAGTCGGCGCCGTCGTGCTCGCCGTCGCGCCGCACCCGGGACAGGCGGCGAAAGAAGGCGGTGAAATCGACCCGGCCCGCCTGCAGGCAGTCGAGTAGTGCGGCGAGCAGCGCGTCGTCGCCGGGCGCCGCGCGCTCGAGCCCGAGCTTGGCGGCGAAGGCCGCGTGCCGGGCCTCGCCGAAACGGCGCGGCCACTGCGCGAGCACGGCGAGCAGGTCGTCGGCCGACGCCCCGCGTCGCTCGGCCAGCGGCAGCAGCGCCTGCGCGAGACAGCGCAGATTCCAGTCGGCGATCGCCGGCTGCAGCGAATAGCGATAGCGGCCCGTCTCGTCGGAGTGGTTGCAGACGTGCCCGGCGTCGTAGGCGTCGAGAAAGCCGAACGGACCGTAGTCGATCGTCAGCCCGAGAATCGACAGATTGTCGGTGTTCAGCACGCCGTGGCAGAAACCGACCGCCTGCCAGCGGGCGACGAGCGCGGCGGTGCGCTCGAGCGCCTCGCGCAGCAGCTCGAGGTACGGGTTCGCCGCGTCGGCGAGCGCCGGCAGGAACCGCTCGATCACGTGGTCGGCGAGCGTGCGCAGGTCGTCGAGACGGTCGGCGGCGAGGAAGTGCTGGAAGGTGCCGAAGCGCACGAAGCCGGGCGCCAGGCGCGTGACGACGGCCGCGGTCTCGACGCGCTCGCGGTACACCGGCAGCGGCGAGGCGACGAGCGCCATCGCACGCGTCGTGGGAATGCCGAGCGCGGCCATCGCCTCCGAGCACAGGAACTCGCGGATCGACGAGCGCAGGACCGCGCGCCCGTCGGCGCCTCGCGAGTACGGCGTGCGTCCCGAGCCCTTCAGCTGGATTTCGATCCGGCCTTCGGGCCCGAGCACCTCGCCGAGGGAGATCGCCCGGCCGTCGCCGAGCCGGCCCGCCCATACGCCGAACTGGTGCCCGGCGTAGACGGCGGCGAGCGGCTCGGCGCCGGCGAGCGGGCGGTTGCCGGCGAAGACCTCGACGAACTCGGGTTCCTCGACCCGCGACGGCCGCAGACCGGTGAGGGCGAGCGCGCCGGCGGAGACCGCCACCAGCGCGGGATCGGGCAACGGCGTCGGCTCGATCCGCGTGTGGAACGACGCGGGAAGCCGCGCGTAGCGGTTGTCGAAGCGCAGCTCCGGCCAGTGCACGGCCGCGTCGCCGGGAAGGGACGCCCCGCCGGTGCGCAGGACGGAGTCTTCGGGCGAGAGGTCCATGTCCCGATTCTAGGCGCTGCCGATGCGCACGGTCGCCGCCGCTGCGCCCGGCGCTCCACTAGAATTCCGAAACACCGGCGCGAACCGGCCACCAGGGAACCAGGAGACGAGGAAGAGGACATGCAAGGCTTGATGATGGACATGCCGCTGCTGGTGTCGAGCATCCTGCAGCACGCGGCGCGCCATTTCGGCGATACCGAAGTCGTTTCGCGCCGCGTCGAAGGCGACATCCACCGCTACACCTATGCCGATTGCGAACGGCGCGCGCGCAAGCTCGCCGACGCCTTCGTGCGCCAGGGTGTCGGCATCGGCGACCGCGTCGGAACGCTCGCGTGGAACGGCTATCGACACCTGGAGCTGTACTACGCGGTCGGCGGCATGGGTGCCGTCGTCCACACGCTGAACCCGCGACTGCATCCGCAGCAGATCGCGTGGATCGTCAACCACGCCGGCGACACGCATCTCGCCTTCGACCTCACGTTCCTGCCGATCGTCGAGGCGATCGCGGGACTGTGCCCGAACGTGAAAACCTGGATCGCGATGTGCGACGCCGATCGCCAGCCGAAATCCGACAAGGTCCCGAACCTCGTCAACTACGAGAGCTTCCTCGCCGAAGGCAGCGAGGAGTTCACGTGGCCGCAGATCGACGAGCGCAGCGCCTGCGGGCTGTGCTACACGTCCGGCACCACGGGCAACCCGAAGGGCGCGATGTACTCGAACCGCTCGACGGTGCTGCACGCCTACGCGGCGGCGCTGCCCGACGCGATGGGCGCGTCGTCACGCGACGCGATCCTGCCGGTCGTGCCGATGTTCCACGTCAACGCCTGGGGCGTGCCGTACGCGGCACCGCTGGTCGGCGCCAAGCTCGTCTTCCCCGGAGCCCAGCTCGACGGCAAGTCGCTGTACGAGCTTTTCGAGAGCGAGGGCGTCACTTTTTCGGCCGGCGTGCCGACGGTCTGGCTCGGGCTGCTGCAGCACATGAAGCAGGAGGGCGTGCGCTTCTCCACGTTGCAGCGGACCGTGATCGGCGGCTCGGCCTGCCCGCCCGCAATGATCCGCACCTTCCGCGACGAATACGGCGTCGAGGTCATCCACGCCTGGGGCATGACCGAGATGTCGCCGCTCGGCACGCTGTGCCGGCTGCAGAACAAGCACCTGAAGCTGCCCGAGGAGCAGCAGCGCAAGTTGCTCGAGAAGCAGGGCCACGTGATCTTCGGCGTCGACATGAAGATCGTCGACGACCAGGACAACGAGCTGCCGTGGGACGGCACGACCTACGGCAACCTGCTGGTGCGCGGCCCGTGGGTCGTCAAGGAGTATTTCCGCGGCGAGGGCGGCGATCCGCTGCACTACGACGCCGACGGCCGCGGGTGGTTCCCCACCGGCGACGTCGCGACGATCGACGCCGACGGCTACATGCACATCACCGACCGCAGTAAGGACGTGATCAAGTCGGGCGGCGAGTGGATCAGCTCGATCGAGCTGGAGAACCTCGCGCTCGCGCACCCGGCGGTGGCCAACGCCGCGGTGATCGGCGTTCCGCATCCGAAATGGGACGAGCGGCCGCTGCTCGTCGTG
>DATGRE010000140.1:0-13632 GCA_035303885.1 Zeimonas sp.
CGATCCGCCGCAGCAGCCCCCCGACGTACTCCGCGCAGCTCAGACGCCCCTCGCGGATCTCGCGCGCCGCCGCGAGCGCGGAGAGCCGATGCAGCTCACCCTTCACCCTTCACCCTTCTCAGCGATACAGCACTTCCGGCAACCACAGCCCCAGTCCCGGGAACATGTAGAGGATGAAGATCGCGAGGATCTGCAGTCCCATGAACGGCATCATCCCCATGAAGATCTGCCCGAGCGTCACGTGCGGCGGTGCGACGCCCTTCAGGTAGAACGCGGACATCGCGACCGGCGGCGACAGGAAGGCGGTCTGCAGGTTCAGCGCGACGAGCAGGCCGAAGAACAGCGGGTCGACCTCGAAGTGCGCGACCAGCGGGATGAAGATCGGCATGAAGATGATGATGATCTCGGTCCACTCGAGCGGCCAGCCGAGCAGGAAGATGATCACCTGCGTGAGCAGCAGGAACTGCACCTTCGTCAGGCCGAGCGACAGCACCCAGTTCTCGATCAGCTCCTGTCCGCCGAGCAGCGCGAAGGCCGCCGAGAAGATCGACGAGCCGACGAACAGCCAGCAGACCATCGCCGAGGTCTTCGCGGTGAGGAACACCGATTCCTTCACCACGCCGAGATTGAGCTGCCGGTAGGCGATCGCCAGCAGGAATCCGCCGAAGGCGCCGACCGCCGCGGCCTCGCTCGGCGTCGCCAGCCCGAACACGATCGACCCGAGCACCGCGAGGATCAGGATCGCGAGCGGGAAGAACGACGACAGCAGCATGCGGAAGATCTCGAGCCGCGCGAAGCTGAGCATCAGGTAGTACGCGACGAGCAGCGCCACGCCGAGCGCTGCCGTCGTCCAGAACCACACCGGGATCTCGGACCACGCGACGCCCATCTGCTCGTCGTCGGCCGCGTCGTCGCCGGCGTCCGCGCCCGCGGCAGCGGTGGCGGCGGCCACCGTCGCGGACTCCGCACCGGGCGGCTCGGACAGGCCCGTGTCGGTACCCGGGGGCTCGGCGAGCCCGCCGCCGCCCGAATCGTCGAAGCTGGAGTAGCTGCCGAGCTGCTCCAACCCGCTGACGTCGAACTCGACCTTCGGCGCGGTCACCGCCTGCCAGGTGAGCGCGATCAGCACGAGCACGGTGATCGCCGGCAGCAGCGTGACGACCAACTGGCGCGCGAGCGTCGCCATCGGCACGTCGGCGTTGCGCGAGCCCTTCATCGCGCGAACGATCGCCGGCAGCGCGCGATCGCCGAAGCGTTCGCGCAGCGTCGCCGACGACGCCGGCAACGCGACCTTCCGGTCCTCGTCGGCCAGCGGCGGCATCAGGTGCGGCTTGAGCTTGGCCAGCAGGATCACGTACAGGACGTACAGGCCGGCGAGCATCAGTCCCGGAAAGAACGCACCCGCGTACAGCTGCACCACCGACACGCCCGCGGTGGCGCCGTAGACGATCAGCAGCACCGACGGCGGGATCAGGATGCCCAGGCACCCGCCCGCGGTGATCGACCCGGCCGAGACGCGCGTGTCGTAGCCCGCCTTCAACATCGCCGGCAGCGCGAGCAGCCCCATCAGCGTGACGACCGCGCCGACGATACCCGTGGCTGTGGCGAACACCGCGCAGGTGAAGATCGTGGCGACCGCGAGCGAGCCCGGCAGCCGCGCCATTGCCAGGTGCAGCGACTTGAACAGCCGCTCGATCAGGTTCGCGCGCTCGACGATGTAGCCCATGAACACGAACAGCGGCACCGCGATCAGCACGTCGTTCGCCATCACCGCATAGGTGCGCTGGACCATCAGGTCGAGCGTCTGACCGATCGCCTCCTCGGTGCTCCCGGTGCGGTACATGTAGGCGAAGAACGCGAACATCACGCCCATGCCCATGAGCGTGAACGCGGTGGGAAAGCCGAGCATGATCGCGACGACGATCAGCGCGAGCATCAGCAGGCCCAGGTGGCCGCTCGTCAGCGCCGTCCACGGCATCAGCAGGGCCACCGCCAGCACGACGGCGCCGAGGATCGACATCCCGAAGACGAGTTCCTTTCGCATCGTCGGACCCCTCAGCGCGCTTCGGCGGCCGCGTTCTCGGCCTTGTGCTCGCTGACCATCGCGCGCAGCTTGTCGACGTCGACCTCCTCGACGTCGTCGAGCCGCCTCGGCCAGGCGCCCGTCCTCAGGCAGAAGATGCAGCGCAGGATCTCGATCGCGCCCTGCAGCAGCAGCAGTGCGCCGGCGAGCGGAATCACCGCCTTGAACGGATAGATCGGCGGACCGCTGGCGGTGATCGACGAGCGTTCACGGATCGCGAAGGACTCGCTCGCGTAGTCCCAGCCGGCCCAGATCATCGCGATGACCCCGGGCACGAAGAAGACGATGTAGAGAATCAGGTCGGAGGCCGCCTGCGTGCGCGGCGAGAAGAAGCCGTACAGGATGTCGCCGCGCACGTGCCCGTTGGCCGCGAGCGTGTAGGCGCCCGCCATCATGAACAGCGTCCCATAGAGCATCATCTGCGCATCGAAGGCCCACGGGTGGGGCTCGTTCAGCACGTAGCGCGAGAAGACCTCCCAGGTGATGAGTGCGGTGAGCGCAACGATCAGCCACGCGAAGAAGTGGCCGATCCGGGTGTTGAACCGGTCGACGGCCAGGAACAGGTTTTGCATGACGGCCCTGCGTGCGACGAAGCCCCGCCGGACGCGCGACGCGGGCGGGACAGGAAGCGGAGAGAGCGGAAAGGCGCCGGACGGGAAGGCGGGACGCGACGGACGCTTCGCGCCGGAACGCGCGGTACGCGTTCCGGCACGGCGGCGCTAGCGCAGGAGCCCCCGGCGCCGCGAGGCGTTCAGCCCTTCCGTTGCTGCTTCGGACCGAAGTAGTGGTTGTAGGCCATGCGGCGGTTGACGTTCGTGTCGAGGTCCCACTTCACCGTGCGCGCGGCGAACTTGCGCTGCGACTCGATGATCTCCTTGAACAGCGGATTGGTCGCAGCCATCTTTTCGACGACCTGGTCGTAGACGACGAGCTGCTGCTGCAGGATCGAATCGGGCGTCTTGTAGAACTTCACGCCGTCCTTCGATTGCATCTCCTCGTAGTCCTTGGAGTAGCGGTCGATCGCCTTCCACGACATGTCGGCCGATGCGGCCTCGACGGCGTTGTCGATGATCGCGCGCATCTTCTCGGGCAGCGCGTCGAACTTCGCCTTGTTGAACAGCACCTCGAACTGCTCGGCGTTCTGGTGGTAGCTCTGCAGCATGCAGACCTTCGAGACATCGGGGAAGCCGAGCAGGCGGTCGGAGCTGGCGTTGTTGAACTCGGCGCCGTCGATCAGGCCGCGGTCGAGCGCCGGGACGATCTCGCCGCCGGGCAACGCGTTCACCGCCACGCCCATGCCGGTGAAGACGTCGATCGACAGGCCGACGGTGCGGAACTTCAGCCCCTTCATGTCCTCGGCCTTCGTGACCGGCTTCTTGAACCAGCCGAGCGGCTGCGTCGCCATCGGGCCGTAGACGTACGACTTCACGTTCGCGCCGATCGTCTGGTACAGCCGCTCGAGGAACTCCTTGCCGCCGCCGTACTTGTGCCAGGCGAGCAGCATGTTCGCGTCCATGCCGTAGGCCGGCCCCGAGCCCCACAGCGCGAGCGCGTTGTTCTTGCCGTAGTGGTAGACGACGACGCCGTGGCCGCCGTCGAGCGTGCCCTTGGACACCGCGTCGAGCAGGTTGAACGCCGGCACGACGGCCCCTGCAGGCAGCACCTCGATCTTCAGGTCGCCGCCGGTCATGTCGTTGACCTTCTTGGCGAAATCGAGCGCGTACTCGTGGAAGATGTCCTTCGAGGGCCAGGTGCTCTGCCAGCGCATCGAGATCGGGCCCTGCGCCTTGACGATCATCGGGAACGCGAGCGTTCCGGCACTGGCGGCGGCGGCGGTTCCGATGAACTTCCGGCGGGAACGGTTCTGTTCGGCCATGCTTCCTGTCTCCGAATGGTGGATGGCAACGAGGGGCGACTTTCTGCGTTCGGCCCGGGCGATGCACGCCCCGTGCGCGAAAGGCACCAAATGCTAATCACGCGAGTAGGGGCTGTCACGTACTCGTACGCGCACCTGGGGTTTTCCCGAACTGACGCCCGGACCCGCGCGCGCTTCGGCGCGGCGCGTCGAATCGGGCCCCCGGCGCGAGCCTCGACGGCGCGGACACGGCTGCCGCCCGCGCCCGCTTCCGACGGGGGAGGCGCTAGAAGAACCCGACGTTCACCTGGAACGACTTCTCCACCTTCGGGATCGTGCGCTTGTTGTCGACGAAGACGATCACGTGGTCGCCCGAGCGGATCTCGGTGTCGTGGTGCGCCATCACCACCTCGAAGCGCGGCGCGGCGCGCCCGCGCACGGGCTCGAGCGGCAGCGGCTCGCCGTCGAGCGAGCGCACGATGGCACCGATCGTCGCACCCCGCGGCAGGTCGATCTCCTCGATGCGCCGGCCGACGATCTTCGACGACTTCGGATCGCCGTGCGCGATCAGCTCGAGCGCCTCGGCGGCGCCGCGGCGCAGCGAGTGCACCGAGACGACGTCGCCGCGGCGCACGTGCGTGAGCAGCTGGCCGATCGTCGTCTGCGACGGGACGATCGCGATGTCGATGCGGTTGCCCTCGACGAGATCGGCGTAGGCCTGCCGGTTGATCAGCGCGATCGTGCGGCGCGCGCCGATGCGCTTGGCCAGCATGCACGACATGATGTTGTTCTCGTCGTCGGAGGTGAGCGCGACGAAGAGATCCATCTCCGAGACGCCTTCCTCGGCGAGCAGCGACTCGTCGGTGGAGTCGCCGTGCAGGATCAGCGTCGACGTGGGCAGCTGCGTCGCCAGGTAGTTGCAGCGCATGCGATCGCGCTCGATCACCTTCACCTGGTAGTCGGTGCCGAGCCGCCGCGCCAGGCGCAGCCCGATGTTGCCGCCGCCCGCGATCATCACGCGGCGCACCGGCTCGTCGTCGCGACGCAGGTCCGACAGCGCGGTGCGGATGTGGTTCGACGCGGCGAGCAGGAACACCTCGTCGCCGGGCTCGATCCGAGTGTCGCCCTCGACGCGCACCGGGCGCTCGTTGCGGAAGATCGCGACGATGCGCATGTCGACGTTCGGATGCTCGACGCGCAGGTCGCGGATCGGGCGCGAGACGAGCGGCCCGCCCGCGTAAGCGCGCATCGCGATCAGGCTCGCCCGCCCACCGGCGAATTCGAGCACCTGCAGCGCGCCGGGGAACTCGATCAGCTTCGAGATGTAGTCGGTGACGGTCTGCTCGGGGCAGATCAGGTAGTCGACGTAGAAGCCGCCTTCGCCGGTGATGTCGGGATGGTTCTGGAACTCGGGCGCACGCACGCGCGCGATGCGCCGCGGCACGTTGAACACGCGCGCCGCGATGTGGCAGGCGACGAGGTTCGTCTCGTCGCGCGCGGCCGTCGCGATCAGCATGTCGGCATCCTCGGCGCCAGCCTGCTCGAGCACCGGCGGATGCGTGCCGTTTCCGGTCACCGTGCGCAGGTCGAGCTTGTCGGCCAGCCGGCGCAGCTGCGCCGGGTCGGTGTCGATGACCGTGATGTCGTTGCGCTCGGAAACGAGGCTCGCGGCGACCGAAGCGCCGACGCGGCCCGCGCCGAGGACGAGGATCTTCAGCTGTTGCCCTGCTTGCGGTACGCGCCGCGCGACAGGTCGATGCCGAGCTGCTTGAGCTTGCGGTACAGGTGCGTGCGCTCGAGCCCCGTGCGCTCGGCGACGCGCGTCATGCTGCCGTGCTCGCGCGTGAGGTGGTGTTCGAAATACGCGCGCTCGAAGGAATCGCGGGCTTCACGCAGCGGCAGGTCGAGCGGAAGCTCGTGCAGCGCGACGTGCCCGGGCGTGACGCCGGGCGCGCCCTGCACGTGCGGGGCGCCGGCATGCGTCGCGCCCTGCGAGGCACCGTAGCCGACCGCGGAGTCGGCCCCGGCCGCCGGCGCCGGATGCACGAGCGTCACCGGCGGCTGGGCGTGTGCGCCCGCGACGCCGACGCGCGTGCTCGACTGGTAGGCGGCGTGCACCGTGCGCATCGGCACGGCGGCCGGGCCCTGCGCCGCGCGCGGATCGTGTCCGCGTCCGCGCTGCAGTCCGGACTCGACCGCCTTCAGCAGCTTCTGCAGCGTGATCGGCTTCTCGAGGAAATCGAGCGCGCCGATGCGCGTGGCCTCGACCGCGGTATCGATGGTCGCGTGCCCCGACATCATGATCACCGGCATCGTGAGCTTGCCGCAGCTGGCCCATTCCTTCAGCAGCGTGACGCCGTCGGTGTCGGGCATCCAGATGTCGAGCAGCACGAGATCGATCGGATGCTCGTCGCGCACCTGGCGCGCCTGCTGCGCGCTTTCGGCCAACAACACCGAGTGCCCTTCGTCGCCGAGGATCTCGGAAAGCAATTCCCGGATCCCGATCTCGTCATCGACAACCAGAATTTCCGCCATGGGTGCCGTCTACTCTCTATCCATGCAGTGTTGCGACCAAGCGACGATTGTCCTCGCTTTTGGCCAGTTTCGTAAATAGCACCGAAATCTGCGCTCCGACGGGCTTGCCCGCGGCGGTTTCACCCCAGTTGGCGACGTCGATGCGCGCGCCGTGCTCGTCGACGATCTTCTTCACGATCGCAAGTCCGAGTCCCGTGCCGCGCGGCTTGTTCGTGACGTAGGGTTCGAACACGCGCGCCAGCGCGTTCGGCGAGAAGCCGCCGCCGTTGTCGCGCACGAGCAGGCGCACCGCGACCTCGCCGTCGGGCAGCGCGATCGCCTCGGTGAGCAGCTCGACGTCGGGCTGCTCGACGTGCTCGGTCGCCTCCACCGCGTTCTTGATTAGATTGTGGATCACCTGCCGCAGCTGCGTCTGATCGCCGAGCACCTGCGGCAGCGCGGGCGCCAGGCGCGGGCGCAGCGCGACGCGTCCGCCGGCCGCGACGTACAGGCGCATCACGTCGTCGACCAGCTCGTTCAGGTCGAGCGGCGCGAGGCGCGCCGCGGGCAGGCGCGCGTAGTCGCGGAACTCGTCGACCATGCGCTTGAGCGCGGCGACCTGGTTGACGATCGTCTGCGAGTTCTTCGCGAGCAGCTCGGCCTCGGCCGGCGGCAGCTTGTCGGCGAGCTTGCGCTGCATGCGCTCGGCGGCGAGCTGGATCGGCGTGAGCGGGTTCTTGATCTCGTGCGCGAGACGGCGCGCGACCTCCGCCCACGCGACCGCGCGCTGCGCCGAGATCACCTCGCTGATGTCGTCGAAAACGACGACGTAGCCGACGCGGCGCTCGGGCAGGATCGATCCGCGCGCAAAGAGCGTCTGGTCGGAGTTCGCGCCGGGGGCGCTCGCCGGCTCGGCGCCGGCGCCGCCGGCGGGCGCGGCGCCCGATTCGCCGTCCTCCGCAGGCGCCGGCGGCAGCACGAACTGGCGCTGCCAGCTCGCGGCGCCCGCGCCGGCCTGCTCGTTGAACGCGGCGCGAATCGCCGGCGCGAGCGCACCGAGCCGCGGCACCTCGGCGATCGGCTTGTCCAGATGCTCGAGCAGGGACAGGCCGAGGATGCGCTCGGCGCCGGCGTTGGCCAGCGTCAGGCGGAACTCGGAGTCGAGCACGAGCACGCCCGCGGTGAGGTTCGCCAGCACGCTCTCGAGCCGTGCGTTCACCCGCTCGAGCTCGCGCTGGTTGCGTTCGACCTGCATGCGCGCGTCCTCGAGCTGGCGCGTCATCAGGTTGAACGACTGGGTGAGCGCGCCGAGCTCGTCCCGCCCGGTGTAGTCCTTCACCGGCCGGTAGTCGCCCTCGGCGACGGCACGCGTGCCCGCGGCGAGCATCGACAGCGGTCCGGTGAGCCAGCCCGAGAGCAGGAACGACGCAGCCACCGCGGAGAACACCGTGAGCAGGAAGATCAGCGTGAGCGTGATGCGGAAAATGCGGGCGAGCCCCTCGCGCGACAGCGAGAGCTGCTGGAAGTCGCGCCGGCCCTGCTCGACCGCCTCGGCGTTGTCCGACAGCGCGGTGGGCACCGGCTGCACGAACTGCAGGTAGCGATGCTCATCGGGCAGCTGCGCGGAGGTGTCGATCGCGACGATGACGCGCATCTTCAGCGCCGTGTCGCCTTCGGGCTCCACCGCTGCGTACTGGCGCATCAGCCGTGCCTGGCGCATCGCGCCGGGCGGCGGCAGGTCGGGCACCAGGCCGGCGAACCGGCTGCCGCTCGTCGTGATGATGCGCCCCGTGCCGGAGGCGATCAGCGCGTCGCCGATGCCGAGCTGCTCGCGGCGCAGGTTCAGCGTCTCGGGCCAGCTCGAGCGCGGCGTGTCGGAGAGCTCGACGGCGACGTTGCGCGCCTTCTGGGCGAGGTCGGAGAGCAGCGAATCGAGCGCGGTGCGCCCGAGCGTGAGCCCCGACTCGAGCCCGCGCTCGACCGGCACCGCGAACCACGACTCGATCGAGCGGCCGACGAACTGCACCGAGACGAGATAGATCAGCGCGACCGGCAGCACCGTCATCAGCGTGAACGACACCGCCATGCGCGCCATCAGCCGCGTGCCGAACAGCCCGCGCCGATAGCGCACGACGAGCCGGCGCAGCAGCTCGAGCACCAGCAGCAGCAGGCCGACCGCCAGGCCGACGGTCAGCCACAGCAGCATCGGGTACTGGCTCTCGAAGAGCTCGGTGTTCGCGCTGGCCAGCGCGAGCAGCAGCAGCAGGATCACCGCGAGCACGACCGAGCCGATCAACGCGAAGCGCAGCAGCCGGCCGACCGCGCGCTTCTCGGGATCTACGGCCTGAACGCGAAATGCTTCCATTCGGACTGCGGGTTCCAGTCGCGGTCGGTGATCGCGTTGACCTGGAACGGCTTGGGCAATTGCGCCGCGTCGAGACGCAAGCGTACCCGAGCGTCGTAGCGGGTGCCGGGGGTGACGCTCGACGCGTGGAACACGCGCCAGTGGCGCACGCGGCTCATCGCCCGCGTCGCGTCGCCGAGCGTGTCCCAGGTCTGCGTCAGCCCGTCGATGTTCAGCCGGTACTGCCGGGTGAGCGCGTGATAGGCGAGGCGATAGACGATCGAGCGCTCGGCGACGGTCTCGTCGGTCCACCACCAGCGCGGGCGGATCAGCTCGAACTCGAGGACGAAATACAGCGGCACCCCGCGGCGCACGGCCTCCTCGAGCGAGCGCGTCAGCGGCACCTCGAAATCGCCCGACAACATCCAGCTCTCGCGCTCGGCGTCGAGCTCGAGGCGCGGAGACGGAAACGCCGGATCATCGGCGGCGAGCGCTGCCGGGGCCTGTCCGCACAGCGTGGCCACCAGCGCCAGCGCCAGGGCGAGACGGGCGATCAAGGGCGTTTTTCCAGCAGTGCGAAGAAGAATCCGTCGTGGTCGCGCGTCGGGGTGGCGGTCGGCAACAGCGTCGAAACCGGCTCCGGCGCAGGGTCGTCGAAGCACGACTGCAAGGGCAGCCGCAGTGCGTTGCTTTGCTCCCCGAGGAAGCGGGTGATTACTAACTCCCCTTCCTCGGGAAAGACCGAGCACGTGGTGTAGAGCAATTTACCACCCGGGCGCAGCACCGACCAAAGCGCCCGGAGGATTTCCGACTGGCGTCGCGACAGTGTCGCGAGATCGCTACGGCGGCGCAGCCAGCGCACGTCCGGATGGCGTCGAACGATGCCCGACGCGGTGCACGGGGCGTCGACGAGAATGCGGTCGAAGGGCCGGCCGTCCCACCAGCCGGACGGGTCGGACGCGTCGCCGACGACCAGCGCGGGGGGCTGCGGACCGGGCGTACGCGGCTGGCCGAGAGCGGACGCCCGCGGCTCGCCGCGGCCGGGCACATCGGACGTTCCCGGAAACCCGCCGGCCGGTGCAAAGCCGAGCCGTTCGAGGTTCTGGCACACCTGACGCAGTCGCAGCGCGTCGATGTCGAGCGCCGTGAGCGCGACGTCGGCGAGCTCGAGCAGGTGCGTGGCCTTCCCGCCCGGCGCCGCACAGGCGTCGAGTATGCGCTCACCATCCTGCGGATCTAGGAAGGGCGCGGCGAGCTGTGCGGCCGCATCCTGCACGCTGACGAAGCCTTCGGCCCAGCCCGGCAGGGTCTCGACCGGCACCGGCGCCTCGAGAACGATCGCGGCCCCGCCGAGGCTGCGCGCGCCGACGGCCTGAGAGCGCAGGCGCGCGAGATAGTCGTCCGGAGAGATGCGGCGCCGGTTCACGCGCAGCGTCATCGGCGGCGGCCCGTTGCCGACCTCGAGAATCCGCTGCCAGTCGCGCGGGTAGGCGTCGCGCAGCCGCTCGATCCACCAGCCGGGATGGTTCCAGCGCGCTTCCGGCTTGCGGCGCGCCGACGCGAGCCGGGCGTCGCGCTCGCGCGCGAAGCGGCGCAGCGTCGCGTTCAGGAAGCCGGCAACGGCACGGCCGCCCGGCAGGCCGTGCGCGGCGCGCACCGTCTGGTCGACGAGGACCGCGTCGGCGCGTACGCCCTCGACGAGCTGCGCGAGCGCGACCCACTGCAGGGCGGCCGCTGCCGGCGCCGGAGGACGGGCATTGAGTGCGCGGGCGAGCTCGCGCACGAGGCCGAGCTCGCGACACGTGCGGTACGCGAGGTCGCGGATCGCGGCGTGCGAGGCGGCCGGCAGCGGCTCGCGCGCCGATTCGGCGGCGATCGCTTCGTCGAGCGCGACGGGCAGCGAACGCCCCGCGGCGAGCGCGGCGACGGCGCGGGCCGCGCAGGCCAGCTCGCGCGAGAGCGGAGCGCGCAGCGTGCCGGCCGTCTCGCCCGCACCGCGGGCGTGCCGACTCACGCTCGCGCGCCGACTCCCCGGGCGCCGACCGACATCGCGAGCAGCCGGCGGATGCGTTCCGCGGTGTCGGGGTGGGTGGAGAACAGGCCGCGCAAGCCGCCGCCCGACAGCGGATTGAGGATCATCATCTGCGCGGTCTCCGGATGCCGTTCGGCCGTCGCGAGCGGGATGCCGCGCGCGTAGTGCTCGATCTTCTGCAGCGCGGAGGCGAGCGCGCGCGGATCGCCGGCGATCTCGGCGCCCCGCCGGTCGGCCTCGAACTCGCGCGCGCGCGAGATTGCCATCTGGATGACCATCGCCGCCAGCGGCGCGAGAAGGGCGACCGCGATGGTGGCGACCGGGTTCGAGCGCCCTTCGCTGTCGCGCCCGCCGAAGAACAGCGCGAAATTGGCGAGCGCCGAGATCGCACCGGCCAGCGTCGCCGAGATCGTCGAGATCAGGATGTCGCGGTGCTTCACGTGGGCGAGCTCGTGCGCCATCACGCCGCGCAGCTCGCGCTCGTTCAGGATGCGAAGGATGCCGGTGGTCGCCGCGACCGCGGCGTTCTGCGGATTGCGTCCGGTGGCGAACGCGTTCGGCGCGTCCTCGTCGATCAGGTAGACGCGCGGCATCGGCAACTGCGCGCGTTGCGCGAGCTCGCGCACCATCCGGTAGAACTGCGGCGCGCTGGTCTCGTCGACCTCGCGGGCGCGATACATGCGCAGCACGAGCCGGTCGGAAAACCAGTACGCGAAGACGTTGCTGATCAGGCCGAACCCGAGCGCCAGCAGCATGCCCTCGCGGCCGCCGATGATCGAGCCGACGGCGCCGAACAGCGCCATGATGCCGGCCATCAGGATGCCGGTCTTCAACCAGTTCATCATTCCCTGTGATTACTCCTCGTTGCCGCCGATGCGTCCGCACCGGCCTTCCCTACATCGGGGCGCAATGCCGTCTCTGCAAGGTCGCGGAGCGCAATGTACCCTTGCAGCCGGGATGGGCACCGGGTGCCCGCGGCTTCCGGCCCCTGCCTGCCTATTTCGGCATGAAGCGCGCGCCCGCCTCGAGCGGGAATCCGCGCAGGAACTCCGGGGCCGGCAGGCGGCGGCCGCCGGGCTTCTGCAGCTCGAGCAGCTCCACCGCCGCGTCGCCGGCGCCGACGACGAGCCGGCCGGACGCATCGAGGACGCCGCCGGGCCCGCCCGGCGACGACGCGTCCGCTGCGGGCCTCGCATCCGACGCCGCGACCCTCGCCTTCCACACCTTGATCGGCGTTCCCGGCGCGTCGTTCAGCCGCGTCGTCGCACCCGGCACCGGGTCGAAGGCGCGCACCTGGTCGACGATGCGGCGCGCGGGCAGCGTCCAGTCGATGACGCTGTCCTCGCGGGTGAGCTTCGACGCGTAGGTGACGCCTTCGACCGGTTGCGGCGTCGCCACGAGCTCGCCGCGCTGCAGCCGCTCCAGCGCCTCGACGATCGCCTGCGCGCCGAGCGCGGCGAGCCGGTCGTGCACGCTGCCGCCGGTGTCGTCGTCGTGGATCGGCGTTCGCTCGACGAGCAGGATCGGCCCGGTATCCAGGCCCTCGTCCATCTGCATGATGGTGATGCCCGTCTCCCGGTCGCCGGCCTCGATCGCCCGCTGGATCGGCGCGGCGCCGCGCCAGCGGGGCAGCAGCGACGCGTGGATGTTCAGGCACCCGTGCTTCGGGATCGCCAGCACCTCGGGGGGAAGGATCGCGCCGTAGGCGGCGACGACCATCGCATCGGCGTCCAGCGCGCGCAGGCGCTCTTGCACGGCCGGGTCGCGCAGCGTGCGCGGCTGCTCCACGGCAAGGCCGAGCTCGCCGGCGAGCCGCTTGACCGCGCTTTCGCGCAGCGCCCGCCCGCGGCCGGCCGGCTGGTCGGGACGCGTGAGCACGAGCGCGATCTCGTGTCCGGCCGCGTGCAGCGCGGCGAGCGCGGCGGCGGCGAACTCGGGGGTGCCGGCGAAGACGAGTCGGAGCACGCGCGTGCGCGCGAAGCCGGTCAGGCGTCGACGCGCTCGGCCTTGAGCAGCCGGCTGCGGATGCGCGACTGCTTCAGGCGCGACAGGTACTGGACGAAGACGCGCCCGTTCAGGTGGTCGATCTCGTGCTGGATGCACACGGCGAGCAGGCCGTCGGCCTCGAGCTCGAAGGGCTCGCCGTTCTCGTCGAGCGCGCGCACCTTCACGCGGTCGGGGCGCTCGACCTCGTCGTAGATGCCGGGGACCGACAGGCAGCCTTCCTCGAAGACCTTCGTCTCCTCGCTGGAGTAGACGATTTCCGGGTTGATGAACACGCGCAGCTCGTCGCGCGCGTCGGAGACGTCGAGCACGATCACCCGCTCGTGCACGTCGACCTGCGTGGCGGCGAGACCGATGCCGGGGGCCGCATACATGGTCTCGGCCATGTCGCGCACCAGCCGACGAATGCGCTCGTCGACCTCGCGCACGGGCTTGGCGACGCGGTGCAGCCGCGGATCGGGATAGCGAAGAATGTCGAGTACGGCCATCGGTGAATAGCGACCGCCGGTAGGCTCGCACCGCGGCAGCCCCGCGGCGTCGATACAGTGGCGGCAGAATCGAAAGCGGAAACGGGTTTCGAGGATCAGTTCGGGGCGAAACCGCGCCGGATCAACCCCTTGCCGCTTCCAGTATCCCATACGTTTCGCAGGCACGCGCGCTCATGAGAAAGCTCTCCGTGCAGTTTCTGACCGTGGCTGTCGCAGGACTGGCCTGCGCGGCCGGACTCGCCCTCGCGCAGCCGGCGACTGCACCGCTGGAGCTCGCGAAGGACGCCCCCGATCGCTACATCGTCGTCAAGG
>DATGRE010000141.1:0-9678 GCA_035303885.1 Zeimonas sp.
CGCCGATCGTGTTCGGCCACTGGGCCGCGCTCGGCTGGCTCGATCGCCCCGACCTGCTGTCGATCGACACCGGCTGCGTCTGGGGAAGGACGCTCACCGCGGTGCGGCTGAGCGACCGGGCGATACGCAGCGTCGACTGCATCGAGCGCCGCGGCGCCGACGTGCACGGCGAAGGCGCGCCTCAAGGCCGCCCGATCGACTCGTAGCGGAATCCGGCGCCGCGCACCATCGCCGGTTCGTACAGGTTGCGCCCGTCGATGAGCACCGCCCGGCGCATGCGCTCGCGCAGCCGCCGGAAATCGGGGCTGCGGAACTCGCGCCACTCGGTGACGACGAACAGCACGTCGGCGCCCTCGACGGCGCGATACGGATCGTCGGCCGTCCGGAATCCGGCGTGCTGCGCCAGCGCCGCGCGCATGTTGTCGGCCGCCTCCGGATCGTAGCCGGTGACCGTCATGCCCTCGGCGAGCAGGCTCTCGATCAGCACCCGGCTCGGCGCTTCGCGGATGTCGTCGGTATCGGGCTTGAACGCGAGCCCCCAGACGGCGGCATGCAGCCCCCGGAGCGTGCCGTCGAAGACGTCGAGCGCCTTGGCGAACAGCACGCGCTTCTGGCGCTCGTTCACCTCCAGCGCGGCCTGCACGATGGTCAGCGCAGAGTCCTGTTCGCTGCTCGTGCGCAGCAGCGCGCGCAGGTCCTTCGGGAAGCACGAACCGCCGAAGCCCGCGCCGGGATAGAGAAAGCTGGGGCCGATGCGACTGTCGCTGCCGATGCCGCGGCGCACGTCCTCGATGTCGGCGCCGAGCTTCTCGGCGAGCGCGGCGAGCTCGTTCATGAACGAGATCCGCACCGCGAGCATCGTGTTCGCCGCGTATTTCGTGAGCTCGGCCGAGCGCTCGCTCATCACGACGAGCTTCTCGTGGTTGCGCGAGAACGGCGCGTAGAGATTGCGCATCACGTCGATCGCGCGCGGGTCGCCGCTGCCGATGATGATGCGCTCCGGGCGCATGAAGTCGCCGATCGCCGCGCCTTCCTTCAGGAATTCGGGGTTCGAGACGACCGAGTACTCGACGCTCACGCCGCGGCGCGCGAGCTCGGTCGCGATCGTCTCGCGCACGCGATCGGCGGTGCCCACCGGAACCGTGCTCTTGTCGACGACGACCACGGGTTCGTCGATCAGCGATCCGATCGTGCGCGCGACCGCGAGCACGTGCGAGAGATCGGCCGCGCCGTCCTCGTGCGGGGGCGTGCCGACTGCGATGAAGATCACCTCGGCATCGGCGACCGCATCGCGCGCGTCGGTCGTGAAGCGGATGCGCCCGCGCTCGGCCGCGCGCACGATCATCTCCGCGAGTCCGGGCTCGTGGATGGGAACCTCGCCGCGGCGCAGGCGTGCGACGCGGTCCTCGTCGACGTCGACGCAGGCGACGTGGTTGCCCATCTCGGCGAAGCAGGCGGCGGTGACGAGTCCTACGTAGCCCGCCCCAAAAACGGCCAGTCTCATTCGTTCAATCGATGCGGTGGTAGTGGCGAAACCAGTCGACGAAGGCGCGCAGGCCCGTCTCCAGCGGCGTGGCGGGCGTGAAGCCGGTCATCCGCAGCAGCTTCGTCGTGTCGGAATAAGTGCGCTCGACGTCGCCCGGCTGCATGCCGAGCTCGTTGCGCCGCGCGCGACGCCCGGTGATGCGCTCGAGCAGCGCCAGCAGCTCGTTCACGCTCACCGGATCGCTGCGCCCGAGGTTCACCACCTCGAAGGGCGCCCAGCTCGTGTCGGGCACGATCGCGTGCCAGTCGTCGGGATCGGTCGAGCTCACGGCCGCCCTCGGCGAATCGAGCAGCCGCAGCGTCGCCTCGACCGCGTCGTCGACGTACGTGAAATCGCGCGAAAGCGCGCCGCCGGCGTAGACGTCGATCGGCCGGTCGTGCAGCAGCGCGTCGGTGAACTTCCAGATCGCCATGTCCGGCCGTCCCCACGGACCGTACACGGTGAAATAGCGCAGCGCCGTCACCGGCAGCGCGTACAGATGCGCATAGCTGTGCGCCATCAGCTCGTTGGCGCGCTTGGTCGCCGCGTAGAAGCTCACCGGGTGATCGACGGCGTCGCCCTCCGAGAACGGGACCTCGCGGTTCGCGCCGTACACGCTCGAGCTGCTCGCGAAGACGAGATGCCGCACCTTCGCTCGGCGGCACGCCTCGAGGATGACGGTGGTGCCGGTGAGGTTGCTGTCGGCGTACGCCATCGGGTTCGTCAGCGCGTAGCGCACGCCGGCCTGCGCGGCGAGATGCACGACGCGCTGCGGGCGGTGGCGATCGAAGAGCGCGTCGATCGCGCCGCGGTCCGCGACGTTCGCCTCGTGGAACGCGAAGCGATCGTGCACGCGCAATTGCGCCAGGCGCGCGCGCTTGAGCGACGGGTCGTAGTAGTCGTTCAGGTTGTCGACGCCGACCACCGCCTGTCCGCGCTCGAGCAGGCGACGCGCGACGTGCATGCCGATGAAGCCGGCGGCGCCGGTGACGAGGATCGGTGCCAGTTCAGCGTCGATGGGCATGGCGCGTCATCGGCAGGACGGGCGACGCCGGTTCGCCGTACGGGGACCGCGCGGCGCCATCGCCACGTCAGCGGGCAGGCATCTCATGCGCGAGACGCCCTCCGACCACCGTCATCCGCGTTCGCCCGAGCACCTCGTACCCCAGATACGGCGTGTGCTGGCTCTGGCTGAGCAGCGTCTCGCGCGAGACTTTCCAGTGCGCCTGCGGATCGAACACGCACAGGTCCGCCGGCATCCCCGGCGCGATGCGCCCCGCCGCATCCTCGATCCCCAGCACCTGCGCCGATCGCTGCGTGATCTTCGCCAGCGCCGCCGGCAGCTCGGTCTTCGTTTCGCGCGCCCACAGCAGCGTCAGCGGCAGCAACAGCTCGAGGCCGGTGACCCCCGGCTCGGCCTCGGCGAAAGGCAGCTGCTTCGCGTCGTCGTCCACCGGCGTGTGATCCGAGCAGATCGCATCGATCGTGCCGTCGGCCAGCGCCGCCCGGATCGCGTCGCGGTCGGCCGCCGCGCGGAACGGCGGATCGACGCGGTAATGGCTGTCGAAGTGCCCGATGTCGACGTCGATCGCATGCAGGTGGTGTACGGCGACGTCGGCGCTGATCGGCAGCCCTTCGGCCTTCGCCCGGCGGACGAGCTCGGCGCCCGCCGCCGAGGAAAGCCGGCACAGGTGCACGCGGCAACCGGTCTCGCGCACGAGCTCGAGGATCGTGTGGATCGCGATCGTCTCGGCGACGACCGGAACGGTGGTCAGGCCGAGCCGCGCGGCGACCACGCCCGCGTGCGCGACCCCGCCGCGTGCGAGATGCGGGTCCTGCGGCTGCACCCAGACGGTGAAGCCGAAGGTGTTCGCATACTGCATCGCGCGCAGCAGCACCTGCGTGTCGAGCAGCGGCGCAAGCGCCTGGGAGAACCCGGCACACCCGGCCTCGGCGAGCTGCCCCATCTCGGTGATGATCTCGCCGGCGAGGCGGACGGTGAGCGCGCCGAGCGGATACAGATGCGCGAGATCGAGTCCGCGCGCACGATGCTTGAGCATCGCGACGAGCCCCGGCTCGTCGAGCGGCGGATCGGTATCGGGCGGGCACGACAGCGACGTGATGCCCCCGGCGACCGCCGCGCGCATCTCGGATTCGAGCGTCGCCCGGTATTCGAAGCCCGGCTCGCGCAGCCGCGCGGCGAGGTCGACCAGACCGGGCGCAACGACGAGGCCGTGCGCATCGACCGTGCGATCGGCCCGGAACCCGTCGGGCGCGGCGCCGATCGCGACGATGCGCCCGTCGGCGACGTGCACGTCGGTGACGCGATCCAGACCCGAGGCGGGGTCGACGACACGCCCGTGGGCGATCGACAACCGTTGCATGTTCATGCCTGCGACTGTCCGAGAAGGCTCATCACCGCCATGCGGACGGCGATGCCGAAAGTGACCTGATCGAGGATCACCGACTGCGGGCCGTCGGCGACGGCGGATTCGATCTCGATGCCCCGGTTCATCGGGCCGGGATGCATCACGATGCAATCGGGTGCGGCGAGCGCGAGCTTCTCCTGCGTCAGGCCGTAGTGCTTGAAGTACTCCTGCGCCGACGGCAGCAGCGCGCCGCGCATCCGTTCGTTCTGCAAGCGCAGCATGATGATGACGTCGGCGCCGCGCAGGCCCGCGCGCATGTCCGTGTACACCTTCAGCCCGAGGTGCTCGAGGCCGCCGGGCAGCAGCGTGTGCGGGCCGATCGCGCGCACCTCGGGCACGCCCAGCGTGGTCAGCGCGTGGATGTCGGAACGCGCGACGCGCGAATGCAGGATGTCGCCGACGACCGCCACCGTCAGCTGCGTGAAGTCGCCCTTGAAGTGGCGGATCGTGTACATGTCGAGCAGCCCCTGCGTCGGATGCGCATGGCGCCCGTCGCCGGCGTTGATCACGTTCACGTGCGGGGCGGACCCGCGCCGGCGCTCGATGTGCTGCGCGATGAGATACGGCGCACCGCTTTGCGCATGACGCACGACGAACATGTCGGCGTGCATCGCCATCAGGTTGTCGATCGTGTCGAGCAGCGATTCGCCCTTCGACGTGGACGACGTGTTGATGTTCAGGTTGATGACGTCGGCAGACAGCCGCTTGGCGGCGATCTCGAAGGTCGTGCGCGTGCGCGTCGAGTTCTCGAAGAACAGGTTGAACACCGACTTGCCGCGCAGCAGCGGCACCTTCTTCACCTCTCGGTCGGAAACGCCGACGAAGCTCGCCGCCGTGTCGAGGATGTGATGGATCAGCTCGCGCGGCAGCCCTTCGATCGTCAGCAGGTGCCGCAGCGCGCCCTTCTCGTCCAGTTGCGGATGTCGCATCGGCATGGCGTCACTCGATGCGCAACGAGAACCGGCCCTGTTGGTCGCGCGAGAACGCGAAGTTGCGCGGCGCGGCCAGCGGCTGCACCGCTCCGCAGTAGCGGGCCTCGATCGGCAATTCCCGGCCGCCGCGGTCGACCAGCACGGCGAGCTCGATGCGCGCGGGGCGACCGTAGTCGAACAGCTCGTTCATCGCGGCACGCACCGTCCGTCCGGTGAACAGGATGTCGTCGACGAGCACGATGTCGGCGCCCTCGACCTCGAAGGGTAGATCGGTGCCCTTCATTTCGCTGGGCAGCCCGCGGCGACCGTAGTCGTCCCGATGAAAAGCGCTGGACAGCGATCCGAGCGGGCGCGACAGCCCGAGATCGCGGTGCAGGCGCTCGGCGATCCACAATCCACCGCTGTGGATGCCGATCAGGGATACGTCGCGGCCGGCGATTCCGTCGCGCACGGCGCGCAGCAGGCGTGCATACAGCGCTTCTGCATCTGGGTTCGTGTTCATCCGGAGGCGGACGGGGGAGAGCCGGTCTGGGACAGGTATTGTCTCAGGATTATCGCCGCCGCTTCGGCGTCGTCGGCGGGGCGGCCCGTGCGCGCGGCGCGCTCGCCTCGCACTCGCCGGACGCGAGCGGTGTCGCTGGCACCCTCCGCGAGCGCCGCGCCCGCCTCGAGACTCGATCCGCTCTCGTCGACCAGCGCCACCGGAAGCCGGAAGCGCCCGGCCAGCTGGCGGGCGAAACGCTCGCAGCGCGCCGCGGTCTCGGGCACGTTCGATGAGACGTCCCCGCCCACCTCGGCGCCCGGCTGCCCGTGCAGGACCGGACGGCCGACGACCAGCGCGTCAGGGCGCCATTCGTCGATCAGCGCGGCGATCGCCTGCCAGCGCTGCTCGAGGGGTTCGGCGTCGACGATCGTCAGCGCGCGCGCGCTGCCCGTGAGCGTGTTGCCTACCGCGACACCGATGCGCAGCCGGCCGAAATCGAAGCCGAGCAGCGTACGCGGCAATCAGGCGTGTCCGGCCGACATCGACAGGAACGCGGGATCGATGCCCAGCAGGCGGAACGCGGCCGGCAGGCGCTCCTCGATCGGGATGTCGAAGATGAGCTCGCTGTTGGCCGGCGCCGTGAGCCAGGCGTTGCGCGCGATCTCTTCCTCGAGCTGGCCCGGACCCCAGCCGGCGTAGCCCAGCGTGACGATCATGCGTCGTGGTCCGGCGCCTTCGGCAACCGCCTCGAGCACGTCCTTCGACGACGTGAGGCCGAGCCCGTCGCCGACCGTGACGGTGGAATTCCACTCGCCGACCGGCTCGTGCAGCACGAAGCCGCGGTCCATCTGCACCGGTCCGCCGAAGAGCACCGGCGAGGACGCGAGCGGCGCGATCTCGAGCTTCAGGTCGATGCGCTCGAACAGCGTGCCGAGATCGATCTGCATCGGGCGGTTGATGACGAGCCCAAGCGCGCCCTTCGGACTGTGCTCGGCAACGAACACGACGGCGCCGCCGAAGTTCGAGTCGCTCATGCTGGGCATGGCGATCAGGAACTGATTCGTGAAGTCCGAAGCGTCGGTCGTAGCCATTCCGCTATTGTAGATCCGCGGGATGCGGGTCACAACGGCCGCGAGCGCTGCGAAGGGCCAATGGGCGAACGCGCCACGGACGGCACGGCTGCGGCGCGCGCCGCAGCCGCGCGAAAAAGTCGAATGGCACTCACGCGTGTGAGGGTCTTGCGTCGTTCGTGCGCGACTTCGCGGCGGTGAACTGCGCGACGTGCGCGAGCAGCTCGTCGTCGCGATACGGCTTGCCCAGGTAGACGTTCACGCCGAGCGACATCGCGTGATTGCGATGCTTGTCGGCCATGCGCGACGTGATCATCACGATCGGTATCTCGCGCAGACGGTCGTCTGCGCGCACGTTGCGCGTGAGATCGAAGCCGTCCATCCGCGGCATCTCGATGTCGACGAGCATCACGTCGGGCTGTCGCTCCTGCAGCTGGCGCATCGCGTCGACGCCGTCCTTCGCCAGCATCACGTCGTAGCCCTCGCGCACGAGCAGCCGTTGCGTCACCTTGCGAACGGTGAGCGAGTCGTCGACGACCATCACGGTCGGAGGCGCCTCGGCGAGCGCCCTGCGCCCGCCCGCGGCGGGCCGCTCGAGCCAGAGATCGCCGAGCACCTGCTGCGCCAGGCGCGCCGCGTTCAGGATGAGCACGATCTCGCCATCGCCGAGCACGGTCGCGCCGCCGATGCCCGGCACGCGCGCCACCTGGGCGCCGACGTTCTTGACGACCACTTCCTGGTTGCGGCTGACCGCGTCGACGTGCATCGCGAGCCGCAGCGTTCCCGAGCGCACCACGACGACGGGCGACAGGTGCTGGGCGAGCGGACGCGGGTCGTCGAGGCCGACGAGCGCGCCCAGGTAGTGCAGCGGAACGCGGCCGCCCTGCCACTCGACCGAACCCTCGTCGTACGCGGCGGCGAGCGTCTGCGGCTTGAGCTGCAGAACCTGTTCGACGCTCGACGACGGAATCGCGTAGCGCGTGCCGCCGACGGTGACGACGACCACCTGGGCGATCGCCAGCGTCAGCGGAAGATGCACGGTGAAACGCGTGCCCTGGCCCGGCTGCGAATCGATGTCGATGCGCCCGCCCAGGCTCTGCACCTCGGCGCGCACGACGTCGGTGCCGACGCCGCGCCCGCTGAGCTCGGTGAGCTCGCTCGCGGTCGAGAAGCCCGGCGCGAAGATCAACTCGGCGAGCTCGCGCTCCGTCGGCTGCGCATCGGACGCGACGAGCCCGATCGCCCGGCCGCGCGCGAGGATCTTCGCGTAATCGAGCCCGCGACCGTCGTCGGCGAAGAACAGCACGACCTCGTTGCCTTCCTGCCGCACCTCGACGCGAATTTCGCCGGTCTCGGACTTGCCGGCGGCCGCGCGCTCGGCCGCGGTCTCGATTCCGTGCGCCACCGCGTTGCGCAGCAGGTGCTCGATCGGCGCAACCATGCGCTCGAGAACGCCGCGGTCGACCTCGACCGAAGCACCGCGCAGATCCATCGTGACGCGCTTGCCGAGCTCCTTGGCCGCCTGCCGCACGACGCGGTACAGCCGGTCGGAGATCGTGCCGAACTGCACCATCCGCATGCGCATCAGGTTCTGCTGCAGCTCGCGCAGCACCTGCGCATGGCGCACCATGTCCTGCGATGCGCCGTCCAGGCTGCGCATCGCGTTCGTCTGCACGGTGGCGACGTCGTTCACCGACTCGGCCAGCATGCGCGTGAGCTCCTGGAAGCGCGTGTACCGGTCGAACTCGAGCGGATCGAAATCGGACTTCGTTTCCTTCTGGTGCGCGATGCGCGCCTGGATCTGCGATTCGGCCTGGATCTCGATCTCGCGCAGCTGCGATCGCAGCCGCGAGACGTTCTCGGTGAGATCCTGCAGCGATTGGCGCAGCGTCGAGAGCTCGTTCTCGATGCGCGCGCGTGCGATCGACACCTCGCCCGACTCGTTGACGGCGCGCTCGAGCAGGTCGGCGCGTACGCGAACGAGCGAGGACGCGGTCGATGCGGCGGACGCGGTCGGTGCTGCAGACACGGTCGCCGCAGGGGGTGCGGTGGCTGCAGAGGGTGCGGTCGCCGCAGCGGGCGCGGTCGCCGCAGCGGGTGGGGTCGCCGCAGCGGGTGGGGTCGCCGCAGCGGGTGGGGTCGACGCGGACGGCGGCGCCGTCGTCACGGCGGCTTGCGCGGAAGCCGCCCGCTCGGGCGCGACGGCGTCCGGCGACGTTTCCGCTTCCGCTTCCGGTGCCGCAGCCGCGGTCTTGACCGGCGAGTCGCTCGGCGCCGCGGACGTTTCGAGCGCCTCGCTCGGATCGTGCGCAGTGCCGGCGGGTTCGTGCGCTTGCAGCGAGGATTCGACCGGCACGGCCGCATCCGCCGGCGCGGACGAGACCACGGCGGCAGCGCGGCGCGCAGGATCGCGGATCGCCTCGAACAGCTCGACGACCTCGTCGTGATCGGTGATCAGCTCGTCGATCAGCGCCGCCGGCACGACGCTGAGCACGCTCGCCGCCTCGATGCGCGTCTCCATCTCGTGCACGTGCTGGCCGAGCTTCATCGCGCCGGCCATGCGGGCGCTGCCCTTCACCGTGTGCAGGTCGCGCATCAGGCGTTGCGGCAGCGCGCGATCGTCGGGCGACGCCTGCCAGGCGCGAAGATCCTCGCCGATGCGCGGCAACTGATCGCTCGCTTCCTCGAGGAAGATCGGCAGCAGGTCGGCATCGAGCTCCTCGCCCGGATCGCCGGCCTCGAGCGCCACGGGACGCGGGGCGCGAGGATCCCAGCGCATCGCGAGCGCGTGCGCCAACGCGAACGCATCGGGCTCGGCCCGCGGCGACTGGCCCGCGGCGAACTGATGCAGCATCGCGCGCATCCGTTCGATCGCGCTCGTGTAGTCGTCCAGGTCCGCGGCGGGGATCGGACGCGCCTGCGCGCGCTGGCGCAGCAGGAAGGTCTCGAGCTGCTCGGCGATCGCGTGCACCTCGTCGAGCTGCACGAGCGCCGCACTGCCCTTGAGCGAATGCATCGCGCGCTGCGCGGCCTCGGTCGCGCCCCGCTCGGGCTGTACCGTCCATTCCGCCGCGTCCGCGCCGAGCGTACCCACCAGCTCGTCGGCCTCGCCGAGGAAGATCTCGTACAGCGCACGGCTGATCGTTCGGTCGCCGATTTGAACCTCGTCGCCGGCCGGCTCGGCTTGATCGGCAGACTGCTCCGCCTCGACCGCTTCGACGGGTTGGATCGCTTCGTC
>DATGRE010000142.1:0-14148 GCA_035303885.1 Zeimonas sp.
TCTTCCGCGGCGTTCGCGTGCCCGTCTCGAACCGGCTCGGCGAGGAAGGCAGCGGCTTCGCGCTCGCGCAGGCGCGCCTCGGGCCGGGGCGCATCCATCACTGCATGCGTTCGATCGGCGCAGCCGAGGTCGCCCTCGAGCTGATGACCGAACGCGCGCAGGAGCGCAAGACCTTCGGCCGCTACCTGCACCAGCACGGCACGGTCGCCGAATGGATCGCGCGCTCGCGCATCGAGATCGACCAGGCAAGGCTGCTCGTGCTGAAGACGGCTTGGATGATCGACCGCGTCGGCGCCAAGGCCGCGCGCAAGGAGATCTCGATGATCAAGGCGCTCGTGCCCGTCGTGCACACCACGGTGTGCGACCGCGCGATGCAGGTCTTCGGCGCGATGGGTATCAGCCCCGACACGCCGCTGGCCGACTCGTGGACCTGGGGCCGCGCCCTGCGCTTTGCCGACGGCCCCGACGAAGTGCACCTGCAGTCGATCGCACGCATGGAAATCGGCGAACGCAAGGCCTCCCTCGGCACCGCCGCGCGCTACCTGACGCCACCGACCACCCGCTGAGCCGCGCGCCGTTCGCTGCGCGCCCAAGCGACCGTCCGCGCAGCAGAACTGCGTCACCCACTCGCGCTCACCAAAACGGGGGGCAAAGCGAGCACACGTTCGACTGCACCGCACGCACGTCGCGACGCTGCCCGCACGGGCGCGGGCCGCCTGCCGTAGGCGCGCCTGTGCGCAGCCGAGAAGCGCAGCCTCGTCGGCGCGCGCGCGAAGCGCGCGTCCCATTCATGCTCGCCGCGTCTGTTCGAGCGGAGCGCGCGCAGCGCGCGCAGCGAGTTACGCGGCGCCAGCCGACGAGGCGAGCATCGCAGGGCACCCCCCGCGCAGCGGGGGCTGCGCACCGAAGCGCCTACGGCAGGCGACCCGCGCCCGGGCGCGCACCGTCGAGACGCACCACCCTCACCCCGGCAGCGCCCGCTCCGGCACGTTGTCCGTGACCAGATGCGTCTTCGCACGCTCGCGCAGCGCGTCGTCGAGCCGCAAGCTCTGGTTCGTATCGAGCGCGGCCTGCACCGCCACGCAGTCGCAGGTGGCCACCATCGCGCCGGCCTCCTCGTCGTACATCTGGTGCAGGAAGCGGAAATACTTGTCGCCCACCGCGAGGAAGCCGCTGCGCACCTGTACGAGCTCGCCGCCGCGCAACTCGCGCATCAGCTGGTAGTTCTGGCGCACGATCGCCACGCGCAGCCGCCGCTCGTTCATCCTCGACGGCGTCAGTCCGATCGCATGCAGCAGCAGCCATGTGGCCTGGTCGAAGCGCGAAACGTACATGTGCGAGTTCATGTAGCTCGACGCGTCGTATTCCGACGCGAGAACCACGCCGCGGAACGTCTTGACCCAGTCGGACATGAGTGCGGACTCCTTGCTCATTCGGATTGCGCGGATCGCTCGGGCCCGGCGCCCGACGCATCGAGAAGCGAGGCCCAGGCGAGTGCCCAGTCGGGTGCGACCTCCTCGGGCAGCTCGTCGGAGCTCGCGTCGTGCTGCAGCACCTCGCCGATGCGGCGCGCGCCGAGCTCCGACAGGAGCCGGTCGAAGCGCAGGCCGCCGTGGCAGAAGGTGTCGACGTAGGTGCGGTCGCCCAGTGCGATCACGCCGTAGACGATGCGCGACAGATCGGGGCGCGACGACTCGAGGCTTTCGATGAGCTCCTGCGCGTTGTCGGGCACGTTGCCGAAGCCGTAGGTCGACGTGCAGACGAGATACGCACCGCCGTCGACGAACACGCTCGCGTCGAGGCCGTCCATCAGCCTCAGCTCGACCTCGTGCCCCGCCCCTTCCAGTACCTGCTGCACTTCCTGCGCGACCATCTCCGCCGTACCGGTCATGGTGCCGACGAGGAGGGTGATGGGGGACGGCATTCCTGCGCTCTCCTTGTCGCGAAAGTTCGATGGCTCGCCGGGCATCGGCGACAATGATGCGCCATCGCGCGCGCGGCGCGCATCATTCTCCCCTACTCCGTTCCTGCGTCCGTGAAACAGATCGCCATCATCGGCAGCGGCCCGGCAGGCTGCTATCTCGCCGACCAGCTCCTGCGCCTCGCCCGCGACCTGCGCATCGACGTGATCGAGCGCCTGCCCGTGCCCTTCGGCCTCGTGCGCTACGGCGTCGCCCCCGATCACCAGGGAACGAAGGCCGTCTCGCGTCTGCTCGACCGGGTGCTGGCGCGCGACACCGTGCGCTTCTTCGGCAACGTCGAGGTCGGGCGCGACGTGCGGCTCGACGAGCTCGCGGAACGATACGACGCCGTCGTGCTCGCCACCGGCGCGCCGCGCGACCGCCGGCTCGGCATCCCCGGCGAGTCGCTGCCGGGAGTCGTCGGGTCGGCGGCCTTCGTCGGCTGGTACAACGCCCATCCGGGCTGTGCGGCGCCGCCGTTGCACGACGTACGTTCGGCCGTCGTCATCGGCAACGGCAACGTCGCCATCGACGTCGCGCGCGTGCTCGCGAAGACGCCGGCCGAGCTGGCGGGTTCCGATCTGTCGCCCGGCGTGCACGCGAAACTGCGCGAGCAGCGCGTCGAGACGATCCACGTCGTCGGCCGGCGCGGCCCGGCCGACACGAAGTTCACGCAGGCCGAGCTCGCCGAGCTGGGCAGGCTCGAGGGGGCGAGCGTGCGCATCGCGGAGCCCCAGCGGCTCGACGAGGCACGCGCCGAGGGCGACGCCGCGGCGATCGTCGAGGTGCTGCGGGGCTTCGCCGCCGACACGCGCGAGCTGCCGGTGCGCATCGTCTTTCATTTCGGCGCGGCGCCCGCCGCGTTCGAGGGCGCGGAACGGCTCGAAGCCGTTCGCTTCGACCGGGGAAACGAGCCGCCGCTGGTGCTGCCCGCACAGCTGGCCGTCACCTGCATCGGCTACGAGGCGACCGAGTGCTGCAGCGCCTCGCCCGCGGCGGGCGTCTTCGCCCATGAAGGCGCGCGCATCGCCGAAGGGCTGTACGTCACCGGCTGGGCGGGTCGCGGCCCCTCCGGGACGATCCCGACGAACCGGACCGAAGCGCAGCGGGTCGCGGCACGCATCGCCGCCGAGCTCGTCGATCACGGCCGCGGCGGCGGCGAGGCGCTCGCCGACCTGCTCGCGCAACGCGGCGTGCGCGTTGTCGATCACGCGGGATGGCGGCGGATCGACGCTGCCGAGCTCGCCCGTGCGCCCGCAGACCGATGCCGGCACAAGTTCGACACGATCGAGGAGATGCTCGCCGCGACGGCGCAGCGCTGACCCGCGGGCCGTCGCGCTCGCATAGCGCGCTTCATTCGCGCGCCCGGCTCGCCGAGCGGCTCTTCGCCCGGTACATCTGCTCGTCGCTGCGCGCGAGCAGCGTGTGCAGCGTGTCGTGCGGCATCGCCTCGGCCAGCCCGACGCTGATGTCGACGTCGATGCCCGGCGCGATCTCGTGCCACGGATATGCGCGCACCGCCTCGCGCAGCCGCTTGCAGGCAAGCTGCGCCACCCCCAGGTCCGCGTTGCGGAAAACGATGACGAACTCGTCGCCGGCCAGCCGGGCGGGAAGATCGCCGCACCGCACGTGCGTGCGCAGCAGGCCGGCGAGCGCCTGCAGCACGCGGTCTCCGATCGCGTGCGAATGGCGGTCGTTGATCTTCTTGAAGCGATCGACGTCGATCAGCGCGATCGCCGGACCGCGGCGCCCGGAGCGGTGCGACTCGAGCGCCTCGGCCAGTGCCAGCTCGAGATGCCGTCGGTTCGGCAACGCGGTGAGCGGATCCTCGAGCGACCACTGCTCGAATCGCCGGGATTCGGCCTCGAGCTCGCGCAGCTGCTGCGAGCGCCGGCGCAGCTCGAGGTTGCGCTGCGCGACCCGGTCGTGATGCTCGAGGCTGTCGCGGCGCAGCTCGATGTCGCGTCGGGCGAGCGAGCGGAGCTCGGCGAGCGCCTCCCGGCTTCGGCCCTGCGCATCGAGGATGTCGCTCGCGAGCATGTGCCCCGTGCGCGCGATCTGCTCGTGCTCGACGGAGAGCGCGACGTCGATCATCGCGCGCACCGAGGCGCTCGCCATCGGGAGATCGCCGCGACAGCGCGCGACCTCGCATTGCGCCCACATCGCCAGCGCGTGCAGCCACGACGTGCGCGCGTGCTTCGCCGCATGGCCCGCGACGCGGGTCGCGTACAGATCGGCGTCGCCGACCGCGCCGCGCCACGCGGCCGCGATGCATTCGGCGAAGTCGAGCAGCGCGCGGGCGGTCGGCTCGGCGTCGGGCTCGAGCTTGCGGATGCGCGTGCTCGCGATGAGCGAGCGACAGACCTCGAGCGACGCTTCGAGCAGCGTGCCGTCGACCGGACGCGAATACAGGTGACGCTCGACGCTCGCGCGCACGATCTCGCCATAGCAGCGGTTCAGCCTCGGCTGGAAGGTCGCCGCCTCGTCGTGGCGCGCCGCGTGCTCCGCGGCCTGTCGCAGCGCCTCGGCGTGGCGGTCGAAGTCGCCGTTGGCGATCAGCGCGATGCCCAGTGCGTTGTGCGCCGACCCGAGCAGGCGCGGGTCGTCGACGGCCTTCGCCATCGTCGTCGCCATGATCGCCGAGGTGACCGCCAGCTCGTTGCGGCGCAGGCAGCTGGCGACGTAGGCGTAGATGACGAGCGAACGCACCTCGCCGGCGGTATCCCCGGCCTGCTCGAAGAGCTGCACGGCGCGGTGTGCGGCCCGATGGGCACTGCGCAGGCGCGACACGAAGGTGTCGACCCGCGCGATGCGCAACAGCGCCTCGGCCTGTCCGTGCAGATCGGCGGCGTCGGCGGCGAGCTGCGAGGCGACGACCGCACAGGTGCGCGCGTGATCGTGCTCGCCGCGACGCAGCGCGTCGTCGGACTGCCGCAGCTGCGTGCGCACGTCGCTCGAACGGGAAGGAGACAAGACCGCTTCGTACAAGCCGAGATATCCGGCTTCTAGCACCAACCTGCCCAATCCGATGCAACCTGTTTCACCCCCGCCATAGGACTTTTGGCCTATTGCGCTTCTTCCGTCGGCCGAACGGCAGATTCCGGCAACCGAACGGCGGCCGGAGGACGCCGTCGCAGCCGGTACGCAGCTCCGGTACGCTGCGATCTGTCCTGCCCCGTTTCGCGAGGTCACGGCGATGTCTTCCGAAAGCCCGTTCCGCCTCACCTACTCGACGATGTTCGACCCGCCGGCCGAGCTCCACGAGCATTTCGAGGCCGCCCTCGCCGCCGTCGTGCCCACGCTGGGCGCCGACCATCCGATGATCGTCGACGGCCGTCCGCGCGAGGCGGCGTCGCACTACGAGGTGCGTTCGCCGATCGACCGGGATCGCCTGCTCGGGCGTTTCGGTGCCGGCGGCACCGACGATGCCCGAGCCGCGGTCGAGGCGGCCAAGCGTGCGTACCGCGGCTGGTCGCGTACCCCCTGGCCGGAGCGGGTCGCCATCCTGCGCCGCGTCGCCGAGCGGATCGAGGAGCGCGTCTACGCGATCGCCGCCGCGATGGCGATCGAGGTCGGCAAGAATCGGATGGAGTCGATCGGGGAGGTGCAGGAGACCGCCGATCTCTTCCGCTGGTACTGCGACCAGTTCGAAAGCAACGACGGCTACCGGCGCGCGCTGCCGAACGATCCACTGGCGGGCTTCGTCAGCCGCAACCGCACCGTGCTGCGGCCCTACGGCGTATGGGCGGTCATCGCGCCGTTCAACTTCCCGTTCGCGCTGGCCGGCGGCCCGATCGGCGCCGCGCTGGTCGCCGGCAACACGATCGTCTTCAAGGTGGCCAGCGCGACCTCGCTGACCGGCAGCCTGCTGATGCAGGTGCTGGACGATGCCGGCGTTCCGCCCGGGGTGGCGAACTTCGTGACCGGCGCCGGCAGCGCGCTCGGCGAGGCGCTGGTCGCGCACCCCGAGGTCGCCGGCATCACGTTCACCGGCTCCTACGAGGTGGGCATGGGCATCGTGCGCCGCTTCGGCCAGGGACGCTGGCCGCGGCCGTGCATCGCCGAGATGGGCGGCAAGAACGCCGCGATCGTCACGCGGCACGCCGATCTCGAGCGCGCCGCGACGGGCATCGCGCGCTCGGCCTTCGGCCTGCAGGGCCAAAAGTGCTCGGCCTGCTCGCGAGTGTTCGTCGAGCGCGCGGTGGCCGGTGAGCTGCGCGAGCGTCTCGTCGCCGCCGCCGAATCGATCGCGGTGGGCGATCCCACCGAGCGGCACAACTGGATGGGACCCGTCATCGACGAACGCGCGCAGTTGCGCTATCGGCGCTGCATCGAGCGGCTCGAAGCGGTCGGGCGCATCGACACGGGCGGACGCGTGCTCGACGAAGGGGCGCTCGCGCGCGGATGGTTCGTCGCCCCGACGGTGGCGCAGGCGCCGCGCGACGACGCACTCTGGCGCGAGGAGCAGTTCCTCCCGCTGGTGCTCGTCGGCGAAGTCGAGTCGCTCGACGAGGCGATCGCCGAAGCCAACCGCACGGACTACGGGCTCACGGCGGGCTTCTACGGCGCACCCGACGAAGCGCAGCGCTTCCTCGACGAGATCGAGGCAGGCGTCACCTACGTGAACCGCCCGCAGGGCGCAACGACCGGCGCATGGCCCGGCTACCAACCCTTCGGCGGCTGGAAGGCAAGCGGCAGCACCGGCAAGGCGATCGGCTCGTTCTGGTACCTGCCGCTGTACCTGCGGGAGCAGTCGCAGACCGTCGTCGACTGAGGCGAGAACAATCCAATCACAGACCGTCGGGGGCGGCGCAAGGGCGCGGGCTCTCCGCGGCGGGCGCTTCGGTGCGCAGCCCCCGCTTCGCGGGGGTTCGCTGCGATGCTCGCAACGCCGGCTGGCGCCGCGTAACTCGCTGCGCGCGCTTACGCGCGCTCCGCTCGAACAGACGCGGCGAGAATGAATTGACGCGCGCTTCGCGCGCGCGCCGGCGTTGCTGCGCTTCTCGCCTGCGCACAGGCGCGCCCGCCGCGGAGAGCCCGCGCCCTTGCGGGATGCGTTGGCTGTCTTCGGAATGTCCCAGCGGCGGCTGGCATGCGTAGCTCGCGATTCGTGGCAGGCGACGTTGCGACCCCGCCGACAAAGCCGCCTACAGCGGCTTGCGCGCCCAGTGCGCGATCTCCCCGACGATCCCGCGACGGAACGCCAGCACGCAGACGACGAAGATCAACCCCTGCACGATCGTCACCCAGGCGCCAATCTGAGCGAGATAGTTCTGCATCGAGACGATGACGGCGGCGCCCACGACCGGACCGAACAGCGTCCCCAGGCCGCCGACGAGCGTCATCAGCACCACCTCGCCCGACATCGTCCAATAGACGTCGGTGAGTGAAGCGAGCTGGAACACGAGCGCCTTCGTTCCGCCGGCCAGGCCCGAGAGCGCGGCCGACAGGATGTAGGCGACGAGCTTGTAGCGGTCGGTGTCGTAGCCGAGCGAGGTGGCACGCGCCTCGTTCTCGCGAATGGCCTTCAGCACCTGGCCGAAGGGCGAATGCACGACGCGCCAGATCAGCAGGAAGCCGCCGAAGAAGACGACGAAGACGAGCGAGTACATCGCCAACGGCTGGCTCAGGTCGACCAGCCCGAGCAACTTGCCGCGCGGCACCGCCTGGATGCCGTCCTCGCCGCCGGTGAACGGCGCCTGCAGGTAGAAGAAATAGACCATCTGGGCCAGCGCCAGCGTGATCATCGCGAAGTAGATGCCCTGGCGGCGGATCGCGAGCAGGCCCGTGACCCACCCGAGCAGCGCCGAGCAGCCGGTGGCGAACAGGATCGCGAGCTCCGGCGGAAAGCCCCACACCTTGGCGGCGTGCGCCGCGGCGTAGCCGGCGGTACCGAGGAACATCGCATGGCCGAAGGAGAGCAGCCCTCCGAAGCCGATGAGCAGGTTGAATGCGCACGCGAACAGCGCGAAGCACATCACCTTCATCAGGAACACCGGATAGACGGCGAGGGGCAGCACGAGGAAGGCCGCGAGCATCAGCACGAACGCGATGCGCTGGTAGCTGGTGTCGGCCTGGGCGTGCAGGTGCGTCTTCGCGGTCGCGGGCGCTGCGAGTGTGGTCGTGTCGTTGGCCATTCGAGCGGAACCTACTTCTGCGTACCGAACAGACCGGCCGGCTTGAACAGCAGGACGATCGCCATGATCACGAAGATCACCGTGTTCGAGGCTTCCGGATAGAACACCTTGGTCAGGCCCTCGATCAGCCCCAGCCCGAAGCCGGTGATGATCGATCCGAGGATCGAGCCCATGCCCCCGATGACGACGACGGCGAACACGACGATGATCAGGTGCTCGCCCATCTGCGGGCTGACCTGGTAGATCGGAGCGGCCATCACGCCGCCGAAGCCGGCGAGCGCGACCCCGAAGCCGTAGGTGAGCGTGATCATCCGCGGCACATTGATGCCGAATGCCTGCACCAGCTGCGGATTCTCGGTGGCCGCGCGCAGGTACGCGCCGAGCCGGGTGCGCTCGATCATGAACCAGGTGCCCAGGCAGACCACGACGGATGCGACGATGACCCACGCCCGGTAGTTGGGCAGGAACATGAAGCCGAGGTTCTGCGCGCCGGTGAGCTCGGGCGGAATCGGGTACGGCAGGCCCGACGAGCCGAACCAGTTCCGGAACAGCCCCTGGATGATCAGCGCGAGCCCGAAGGTGAGCAGCAGCCCGTACAGGTGATCGAGCTTGTAGAGCCGCGACAGCATCGTGCGCTCGATGATCATGCCGACGATGCCGACGACGATCGGCGCGAGCAGCAGCGACCACCAGTATCCGATGCCCAGCGTCGAGAGCAGCAGGTACGCCGAGAACGCGCCGAGCATGTACAGCGCGCCGTGCGCGAAGTTGATGATGTTCAGCAGCCCGAAGATCACCGCCAGGCCGAGCGACAGCAGCGCGTAGAACGAGCCGTTGATCAGTCCGATCAGTAACTGCCCGAACAACGCCTGGGTCGGAACGCCGAAGATTGTCATCGGTTCTGCGATTTCCTGGGAACGGAGAAGCCTGCGAAGCCGCGACGGCGGCCCCGCAGGCGAAGACGACGCGCCCTACGTTACTTCACGAGCGGGCAGCCACCCTCTTCCAGGGGTCGGAACGCCTGGTCGGCCGGGATCGTCGCCCGGACCTTGTAGTAGTCGTACGGACCCTTCGACTCGCTGGGCTTCTTCACCTCGAATAGGTAGGCCGGGTGCAGCTTGCGGCCGTCGACGCGGATCGTGCCCTTGCCGAACAGCGGGTCGTCGGTGGGCATCTCCTTCATCTTCGCGACCACCTTCGCGCCGTCATCGGTGCCCGCCGCCTGCACCGCCTTCAGGTAGTGCAGCACGACCGCGTAGACGCCGGCGTGATCCATCGACGGATACTTGCCGTTGTTGCGCGGCGTGAAGCGCTTGCTCCATTCACGCGTCTGGTCGTTCAGGTCCCAGTAGAAGGTCTCGGTGAGGATCAGGCCCTGCGCGGTGTTCAGTCCCAGGCCGTGCACGTCGGTGAGGAACACGAGCAGGCCGGCGAGGTTCTGCCCGGCCTGCACGATGCCGAACTCCGCGGCCTGCTTGATCGAGTTGATCGTGTCGCCGCCGGCGTTGGCCAGGCCGATGATCTTGGCCTTCGACGCCTGCGCCTGCAGCAGGTACGACGAGAAGTCCTGCGTGGCCAGCGGGTGGCGCACCTTGCCGACCACCTTGCCGCCGTGCTTCTCGACGACGGCCGCCGTGTCGCGCTCGAGCGCGTGGCCGAAGGCGTAGTCCGCGGTCAGGAAGAACCAGGTGTCGCCGCCGGTCTCGACGATCGCCTTGCCGGTGCCGTTGGCGAGCATCCAGGTGTCGTACAGCCAGTGCACGGTGTTCGGCGAGCACGCCTTGCCGGTGAGGTCGGCGGTGGCGGGACCGGTGGCGAGGAAGGCCTTGTTCTTGTCGCGCGTGATCTGGTTGATCGCGAGCGCGACCGACGAGGTGGGCACGTCGGCGATCGCGTCGACGCCCTCGGTGTCGTACCACTGGCGCGCGACCGTGGAGCCGACGTCGGGCTTGTTCTGGTGATCCGCCGCGAGGACTTCGATCTTGAAGCTGGGGTTGGCCATCTTCTGGAAGTCTTCGACCGCCATCTTCGCGGCTTCGACCGATCCCGGCCCCCCGATGTCGGCGTAGACGCCAGACATGTCGTTCATCACGCCGATCTTGACTACACCGCCGGAGATCTCGGCCTGCGCGGCGCCTCCGGCCAGCGCGAGCCCGAGCGCCGCCACCATCGTCGAAAGCTTCGCTTTCATCGTCCTTCCTCCTTGCTGGTTGGAGATACCTCGACCGACGCGCCGCTCAGACCCCGAGATACGCGCGCAGCACGTCCATCTTGCTGTCGAGCTCGTCCGCGTCGATCGTCTCGACGATGCGGCCGTGCTCCATGACGTAGAACCGGTCGGCGAGCGGCGCCGCGAAGCGGAAATTCTGCTCGACCATGACGATGGTGAAGCCTTTCTCGCGCAGCATGCGGATCATCCGCGCCAGGCTCTGCACGATGACCGGCGCGAGACCCTCGGAGATCTCGTCGAGCAGCAGCATCTTCGCACCGGTGCGCAGGATGCGCGCCACCGCGAGCATCTGCTGCTCGCCGCCCGACAGCCGCGTGCCCTGGCTGCTGCGCCGCTCGGCGAGATTGGGGAACATCGTGTAGATCTCGTCGAGGCTCATGCCGCCCGAGCCGATCTCCGGCGGCAGCAGCAGGTTCTCCTCGCATGACAGGCTGGCGAAGATGCCGCGCTCCTCGGGGCAGTAGCCGATGCCGAGGCGCGCGATCGCGTGCGGCGGCAGGTGCACCGCCTCGACGCCGTTGATCATGATCGAGCCGGTGCGGCGGCCGACCAGCCCGAGAATGGATTTCAGCGTCGTGGTCCGGCCCGCCCCGTTGCGCCCCAGCAGCGTGACCACCTCGCCGCGGTTCACGATGAGATCGACCCCGTGCAGGATGTGCGACTCGCCGTAGAACGCGTGCAGATCGGAGATTCGGAGGAATTCGACGCCGCGTTCAGTGCCCATGCGCGCTCCCGAGCGTCTCCTCGGCGCTGCCCATGTAGGCCTCGAGGACCTGCGGATCGCGCGACACCACGTCGTACGGGCCTTCGGCGATGACCTGGCCGCGCTGCAGCACGCTGATCGTATCCGCGATGTTGGCGACGACGTTCATGTTGTGCTCGACCATCAGCACCGTGCGATTCGCCGAGACCTTCTTGATCAGCTGCGTGACGCGGTCGACGTCCTCGTGGCCCATGCCCTGGGTGGGCTCGTCGAGCAGCATCAGCTCGGGCTCGGTGGCGAGCGTGGTGGCGATCTCCAGCGCCCGCTTGCGCCCGTACGGCAGCTCGACGGTGACGTAGTCGGCGAACTCGCGCAGCCCGACGGTGTCGAGCAGCTCGAGCGCGCGGTCGTCGAGCACGTCGAGCGAGCGCTCGGACTTCCAGAAGTGGAAGGACGTGCCGAGCCGGCGCTGCAACGCCACCCGCACGTTCTCCAGCACGGTGAGGTTCGGGAAGGTGGCGGAGATCTGGAACGAACGCACGATGCCGCGGCGGGCGACCTGCGCGGGCTTCTCGGCCGTGATGTCCTGTCCGTTGAACAGAATCTGCCCCGCCGTGGGAATCAGGAACTTCGTCAGCAGGTTGAAGAACGTCGTCTTGCCGGCCCCGTTCGGGCCGATCAGCGCGTGGATCTCGCCCCGACGCACGCGCAGGTCGACTTCGTTGACCGCTACGAACCCCTTGAACTCCTTGACGAGGCGCTTGGTCTCCAGAATGTAGTCGTTGTCGGCCATCGAGCGCCCAGTATTCGAGGGCGCGCGCAACGCCGCCCCGCCGTCGAGCGCGGATTATGGCGAAACCCGGACGGCGCAGCAATCCGGGTATGCGAGGAACGCGGGTTTGTCCGGGAAGGCGGCGCGGCGGGCGCCGCAAGTCGCGGGAATCACCCGGGCGGCGAACCGTTCGTCCGAGCCGCGCACGCGCTCGTCGCGACCGCGCCCGCCGCAGGCGCGCGGCGGGCGGCGCGCCGGGCATCATTGCCCGCGAGCTCCCCATAGACCGATCGAATCGCACGAGAATGGCCACCGCCGCCACCGGCCGGACGAAGGAACCGACCTCGCTGTCGGGGCTCGGCCGTGCGCTCGTGCAGCACCAGCTGCTGCGCCTGGACCAGGCGAGCGCCATCCAGCGCAAGGCCGACGCCAACAAGCAGAGCTTCGTCGACGAGCTGATCGGCGGCGGACACATGCCGGCGCGGCAGCTCGCGCAGTTCGCCGCCGAGCTGTGCGGGCATCCGCTGCTCGACCTCGCCGCGATCGACCCGGCGACGCTGCCCGAGGACCTGCTCGATCGCAAGCTCGCGCACGAGCTGCGCGTGATCGCGCTGGGCAAGCGCGGCGGTCGGCTCTCGATCGCGGTCTCGGATCCCACCGACTCGAAGGTCCTCGACAGGATCCGCTTCTCGGCGCAAGCGGCGCTCGATCCGATCGTCGTCGAGCACGACCGGCTCGTGCGACTGGTCGAGCGCCTCGGCCAGAGCGCGACCGAGCAGCTCGAGGACCTCGTCGACGAGTCGCTCGACGACATCGCCGTCACCGGCGAGGAGCAGGCGCCGGCGCCGGACACCAGCGACGTCGACGATGCGCCGGTCGTGCGCTTCCTGCAGAAGGTGCTCATCGACGCGATCCAGGCCGGCGCCTCGGACATCCACTTCGAGCCCTACGAAAAGTTCTACCGGATCCGCCTGCGCGTCGACGGAGAGCTGCGCGAGATCGTCACGCCGCCGCTGGCGATCAAGGAGAAGCTCGCCTCGCGGATCAAGGTGATCTCGCGGCTGGACATCTCCGAGCGGCGCGTGCCGCAGGACGGCCGCATGAAGATCGTGCTGTCGAGCCAGCGCACGATCGATTTCCGCGTCTCGACGCTGCCGACGCTGTTCGGCGAGAAGATCGTGATGCGGATCCTCGATCCGTCGTCGGCGAAGCTCGGCATCGACGCGCTCGGCTACGAGCCCGACCAAAAGCAGATTCTGCTGGACGCGATCCACCGCCCGTACGGGATGATCCTGGTCACCGGGCCAACCGGCTCGGGCAAGACGGTGTCGCTGTACACCTGCCTGAACCTGCTCAACGAGCCGGGCATCAACATCTCCACCGCCGAGGATCCGGCCGAGATCAACCTGCCCGGAATCAACCAGGTCAACGTCAACGAGAAGGCCGGCCTGACCTTCGCCGCGGCGCTGCGCGCGTTCCTGCGCCAGGACCCGGACGTGATCATGGTCGGCGAGATCCGCGACCTCGAAACCGCCGACATCGCGATCAAGGCGGCGCAGACCGGGCACATGGTGCTCTCGACGCTGCACACGAACGACGCGCCGACGACGCTGACGCGGCTGGCGAACATGGGCGTGGCGCCGTTCAACATCGCGTCCTCGGTCATCCTGATCACCGCGCAGCGCCTGGCGCGCCGCCTGTGCACGTGCAAGGCGCCGCTCGAGGCGGATGCCTCGGTGCTGCTGAAGGCGGGCTTTCTCGAATCCGACCTCGACGGGACGTGGACCCCGTTTCGCCCGGTCGGCTGCGAGCGCTGCGGCGGCTCCGGCTACAAGGGGCGCGTCGGCATCTACCAGGTGATGCCGATCAGCGAGGAGACGCAGAAGATCATCCTGTCGAACGGCAACGCGCTGCAGATCGCGGAGCAGGCGCAGCGCGAGGGCGTGCGCGATCTGCGCCGTTCCGGGCTGATGAAGGTCATGCAGGGCTTGACGAGCATCGAGGAGGTGCTCGGCGTAACCAACGAATGAGCGCCGCGCGCGCAACGGCGGCGATCGGCCGCACGGGCGACGGGCTCGAATCGGAAGGGGCGTAGCGATGAGCACGATGGGAACGACCGCCGGCGGCGCCGGCCTGCGCACGGGTTCGGCGGGCGGCGCACGCGGGTCCACGCCGCGGCGCGCCGCGGCGAAGGAACACGTCTACGTTTGGGAGGGCCGCGACCGCGCCGGCAAGGTGCTGCGCGGCGAGATGCGCGCGAGCGGACCGACCGTCGTGCAGACGACGCTGCGCCGCCAGGGCATCTCGATGACCAAGGCGACCAAGCGGCGCTACAAGCGCGGCAA
>DATGRE010000143.1:0-7495 GCA_035303885.1 Zeimonas sp.
TTCGCGATCACCGGCTCGTCGATCGTCTCCGGAAGCTTCGCGCGCACGCGGGCGACGCGGTCGCGAACGTCCGCGGCCGCGCCGTCCGGGTCGCGCTCGAGGCGGAAGCGAACGGTGATCTGGCTGCGCTCGGGGCGGGAGATCGACGTGAGCACGTCGACGCCTTCGATTCCGGCGATCGAGTCCTCGAGCGGCTTCGTGACCTGCGACTCGACGATGTCGGCCGACGCGCCGAGATAGTTCGTCGAGACGGTGACCGTCGGCTCGTCGATCTTCGGGTACTCGCGCACCTGCAGGCGCGAATACGAGACGAGCCCGAGCAGCAGGATCACCAGCGACAGCACCGTGGCGAACACGGGCCGCCGGATGCAGACATCCGACAGGCGCATGCGTCAGGAGCCCACGCGCGGCGGCTCGACGACGCGCACCTCGCCGCCGTCGGGACGGAGCTTCAGCTGTCCGGCGGTGACGACCTGCTCGCCGCTGCGCACGCCCTCGACGATCTCCACCCGCCCGTCGCGGCGCAGCCCGGTGCGCACGCGGACGCGCTCGGCACGGCCCTGCTCGACGCGGAAGACGTACTGCTCCTCGCCGACGGCGAACACGGCCTCCTCGGGCACCATCACCGCGTGCTCGCGCTGCGCGAGCGTGAGCGCGATCTTCGCGAACATGCCGCTGCGCAGGAGACCCTCGGGGTTCGGCATCCGACCGCGCGCGACCACCGAGCGCCCGTCGGCGTCGACCTGCACGTCGATCGCCTCGAGCGTGGCCGGGAAGGTGCGCCCCGGGTAGGCGTCGAACTCGACGTCCAGGCGCTGGCCGCTGCGCAGCTGTCCGAGATAGCGCTCGGGCAGGCGCAGGTCGACCTTCATCTGCGAGACGTCCTCGAGCGTGACGAGGTCGTCGCCCTCGCGGACGTAGTCTCCGGGGCTGACGTTGCGCAGGCCGAGCACGCCCGCGAAAGGCGCGCGGATCGACGTCTTCGACAGCCGTGCCTGCGCGAGCTCGAGCTTCGCCTCGAGCACACGCAGGTTCGCCGCCGCCTCGTCGCGTGCGCGTTCGCTCAGGAACTTCTGCTTCGCGAGATCCACCGAGCGCTGGTAGTTGGCCCGCGCCAGCTCCAGCTCGGCGCGCGTCTGCTGCACTTCGGCCGCGGCGATCGCCGCGTCGAGCGAAACCAGGAGATCGCCCTTGCGCACCGTCGCGCCGCCTTCGAAGTGGATCGCCTGGATGCGCCCGGCCACCTCGGGCTTGACGACGACCGACTCGGCCGCCCGCAGCGTGCCCACCGCGGCGACCGTCTCGGCGAGCGAGACCTGCTCGGCGAGCGCGGCCTCGACGCCGATCGCGCCGCGCGGGGGGCCGGGCTCGAGCGAGCGCGGCCCGGGCACGACCGGGACCGGGCGAGCCGCGGGATCGTCGGCGGGCAGCCGGGTCGCGGCCTGCAGGGCGGCGCCCGGCGCGGCGATCTCGAGCGCCGGCGTCATGTTGCGGTGCAGCCCCCACGCCCACCACCCCAGGCCCAGCGCTCCGACGAGCGCGATCAGGTAGAAGAGGGTTCGCTTCATCGACGCAAACGGCGCAAACGGGTCAATCTAGCACGCTTCAGCGCGCAGGAACGCCCCGATTGGCGAGCGCGTCCGCCCGTTCGTTCTCGGGATGCCCCGAGTGCCCGCGCACCCAGTGCCAGCGTACGTCGTGGCGCGCGACCAGCGCGTCGAGCTCGCGCCAGAGATCCTCGTTCTTCACCGGCTTGCGCTCGGCCGTCCTCCAGCCGCGGCGCTTCCACGCGGGGAGCCACTCGGTGATGCCCTTCTGCACGTACTGCGAGTCGGTGTGCAACTCGACGCGCATCGGACGCTCCAGGGCGCCGAGCGCGCGGATGACCGCGGTCAGCTCCATCCGGTTGTTCGTCGTGCACTTCTCGCCACCGAACAGCTCCTTCTCGTGCCGTCCCCAGCGCAACAGCGCGCCCCAGCCGCCCGGCCCCGGGTTGCCCTTGCACGCGCCGTCGGTGTAGATCTCGACCGCTTCGGTCATCGACGTCTGGTTCCTCTTGCGCGCGAATCACCCGTCGGTTGCAGGCGAATCGCGGACGGATTGTAATGGCCGCTTCCGGAGAGAGAGAGGCATGCTCGAAAAACAAGTCACGAAATACCTCGAATCGATGCGCGAGAAGCATCCGCTTCCGCTGCGGGTGCGCCTGTGGAACGGCTCGAGCATCGAGCTCGACGAGTCGCCCCGGGTGGAGCTGCGCGTGAAGGACGCGAGCGCCGCGCGCTACCTGCTCAAGCCCTCGCTGTCGGCGCTTGGCGAAGCCTTCGTCGAGGGGCACGTCGACGTCGACGGCGACGTGCGCGAGATCATCGCCATCGCCGAGCGCCTGTCGCTCGCCGGAGACGAGGAGAAGATCGCCGGACGGCTGCCTTCGTGGCTGGCGCGTCACACGCGCAAGTCCGACCGCAAGGCGATCGAATACCACTACGACGTCTCCAACGACTTCTACGCGAGCTGGCTCGACTCGCGGATGGTGTATTCCTGCGCGTATTTCCCGCAGGGCGACGAGGATCTCGAGACCGCGCAGCGCCTGAAGCTCGACCACATCTGCCGCAAGCTGATGCTCGCGCCGGGCCAGAAGCTGCTCGACATCGGCTGCGGCTGGGGGGCGATGGTAATCCACGCCGCGCGCGAGTACGGCGTGCAGGCGATCGGCGTGACGCTGTCGACGAAGCAATACGAGCTCGCCCGCGAGCGCGTGCGCGAGGCCGGGCTCGAGGATCGCGTCGAGATCCGGCTGCAGGACTACCGCGACGTGCCCGATACCGAGCGTTTCGACCGCATCTCGTCGATCGGCATGTTCGAGCACGTCGGCCTGAAGAACCTGCGTGCCTATTTCGACCGGATCCACGCGCTGCTCGAGCCCGGCGGCATCGTGATGAACCACGGAATCACGTCGTCGGACGTCGACAATCGCTCGGTCGGCCTCGGCGCCGGCGAGTTCATCGATCGCTACGTGTTCCCGGACGGCGAGCTGCCGCACGTCTCGGTGGCCATCCGCGAGCTGTCGGCGGCGGGCCTGGAGCTCGTCGACGCCGAGTCGCTGCGGCGCCACTACGCACGCACGCTGTCGTTCTGGTCGTCGGCCTTCGAACGCGACCTCGAGCGCCTGACCGCGCTCGCGGGCGAAAAGCGCACGCGCATCTGGCGGGTGTACCTGGCGGGCTGCGCGCACGGGTTCGCCCACGGCTGGGTGAACGTCTACCAGCTGCTCGCGATCAAGCCGAAACGCAGCGCCTCGGGCGCGGAGAGCCCGCTGCCGATGTCGCGCGCCTACATGTACCGCTGATCGCGCGTCGTGTCGCGCCGCACGGGCAGCGGCACGACACGGCGCGACGCGGCGACCGCCGCCGGCGCCCGCTTCGGCAGCGGCGTGCGGCGCACCGGGCCCACCAGCCGCATCGCCCGCACGCGCTTGATGGCCGACACGACGTACAGCGCCCCGCAGATCGGCCACCAGCGGTCGCCCGCGTTCTCCATGAAGCGCGTGCGATCGAGCCATTTCTGCGTGCGGCACGGGGGGCGGTAGCAGCCGTAGCGGCCGCGGTCGAACTCGAAGCTGAGCAGCTTGAACCAGTCGCGCAGGCGCGGCAGCGAGATGAACTGCCCGTCGCGCGGCACGAAGCTGTCTCCGGCGACCGCGCGCGTCCACCACTGGCGCATCCCCCACAAGCTCACCGGATTGAAGCCCGAGACGATCACCCGTCCCTCGGGGCGCAGCACGCGGTCGACCTCGCGCAGGACCCGATGCGGATCGGCGGCGAACTCGAGCACGTGCGGCAGCACGACGAGATCGAGCGACTCGGTCGCGATCGGCAGCTCCTCGAAATGCTCGATCAGCAGGTCGGCCGCGATGCCGTCGGCAAGGTCTTCCGGCCGACACGCGTGCACGCGGTGCGGCATCCGGTTGTCGCGCAGCGCATCGAAACCCGCCTCGCCGAGCTGCAGCGCGTGGAAACCGAACAGGTCGGCCACGGCGGCATCGAAATGCGCCTGCTGCCACTCGAGCACGTAGCGCCCGGGAGGCGACGCGAGCCAATTGCGCCAGGCGATCAGCCGGACGTGGCCCTGCGAGACGGGATTCGTTTCCGCTTCGGTCATCGGATGCCGGTTCCGTGCAGCCGATTGTACCGGCCGCCCGCCGATCCCGGCTTGACCGCGCGGATGTGCTTCCCGTAGCATCGGGCCCGTTCCCGTCGGACCAAAAATCAGACGCTTAGGGGGCATCGTTGGTGTCAATTCTAAGAACGCTGCCCCTCTTCGCCGGGCCGGTGTTTCTCCCGGTGTTTCGCCGCTTCCCGCGCCGTTCCGATCGCGTCGCATCGCACGAGGCACCCACCCGCCTCGCCGCGGCCGCGCGGCTCGCCACGGCCTGCGCAGCGATGCTGCTCGCCGCCGGCTGCTCGACGATGACGGCCGTCCCCGGGGATTCCCCGGTGCCGATCGTCGCGTCGCCGTCTTCGGCCCCCGCTTCCGCCGAATCGCCCGACGCCGACGCGCTCGCCGGGCTTTCGCTGCGCCCGGCGCTCGTCGACGAGGCCGACGCGATTCCGGTCGCGGCGCCGGCCGAGCCCGCCGCCCCCGCCTATCGCGACCTGTGGGATCGGATCCGCGCGGGCTTCGCGATGCCCGAGCTCGCCACGCCCCTCGTCGCCGAGAAGGAACGCTTCTACCTGCAGCGGCCCGACTATCTGCAGCGCATGTTCGCGCGCGGCAGCCGGTATCTCTTCCATATCGTCGAGGAGATCGAGCGGCGCGGTATGCCCACCGAGATCGCGCTGCTGCCCTTCGTCGAAAGCGCGATGAATCCGACCGCACTGTCGAGTGCGAAGGCGGCCGGGCTATGGCAGTTCATCCCCTCCACCGGACGCGCATACAACCTGCAGCAGGACTGGTGGGTCGACAACCGACGCGACGTCGTCCAGTCGACCGAGGCCGCGCTCGACTACCTGCAGAAGATCTACGCGCTCGCCGGCAACGACTGGTTCCTCGCGCTCGCCTCGTACAACTGGGGCGAGAACGCGGTGGCGCGCGCGATGCGGCGCAACCAGGCGCGCGGCCTGCCCACCGACTACCTGTCGTTGACGATGCCCGCCGAGACGCGGCACTACGTGCCGAAGCTCATCGCGCTGAAGAACATCGTGCTGCGCGCCGCCGAGCTCGGCGTCGAGCTGCCCGCGCTGCCCAACGAGCCGTACTTCGTCACGCTCGAGAAGACCCGGCCGATCGACCTGGCGCTCGCGGCGAAGTTCGCCGGCATGAGCGTCGCCGAGTTCGTCGCGTTGAACCCGGCCCACAACCGGCCGGTGATCGCCGCCAGCCGCAACAACCAGATCAAGCTGCCCGCCGACCGCCTCGACGCCTTCCTGGAAGCCGTCGAGCGCCACGGCAAGGCCAACGGCGCCTTCGCCACCTGGCAGCCGCACACGATCCAGCCGGGCGAGACGATCGCGTCGATCGCGCGGCGAGCGGGCATCAGCGCCGCCGAGCTGCTGGAGGCGAACGGCCTGCGTCGGGGCCAGCGCATCCTCGCCGGTACGCGGATCCTCGCGCCGCAACGCGCGGTAGAGGACGAGACACGGATCGAGAACTTCGAAGGGCCACGCGTCTACGAGCTCGTCGAACGGCCGGCCGCGTGGCACAAGGTGCGCCGCGGCGAGACGCTGTCGTCGATCGCACGCCGCTACGGCACGACGGTCGCGCAACTGCGTGCGTGGAATCGCGTCGGGCCGAAGCCGCGGATCGGCGCGGTGCTGAAGGTGCGGCCGGCGACGACGCAGACCGTGCTCACGACGGAAAACGGCGATCGCCGCGTCGTGCGGCGCAACGACGACGAACCGAAGATCCTGCACGCCGTGCTGCGCCGGCAGGCACCGGCCGGCGCAGCACCGGCCGACGACGACGTGAAACGCGCCGCGCCCGCCGCCCGGACGACAAAGTCCACCGCCGCGAAGCGCCCGAAGAGCCGCGCCAAGGCGGCCGCCTCGCCGTCGCGCGAAGCGGCGAAGACGGCGCCGGCGCAGGGCAAACGAGTCAACAAGCGCACCTGACCGCCTTCACCCTTCGCCCTTCACCCCCGAAGCCCCCAGCAGCTCCCTCGTATACGGCTCGCGTGGCGCCGCGAACAACCGTTGCGTCTCGCCCGTTTCGACGATCCGGCCGTCCTTCATCACGATGACCTGGTGCGCCATCGCCCGGATCACCGCGAGATCGTGCGTGATGAACACGTAGGCCATGCCGTAGCGGCGCTGCAGCGACGAGAGCAGCTGCAGCACCTGCTGCTGCACGGAGACATCGAGCGCGGAGGTCGGCTCGTCGAGCAGCAGCAAATCGGGGCGCAGGATCGCGGCGCGCGCGATCGAGATGCGCTGGCGCTGCCCGCCGGAGAACTCGTGCGGATATCGGTCGAGCGCCCCGGCGTCGAGGCCGACCTCCTCGAGCATCCGCGTGACGGCCGCCCGGCGCTCGGCCGCCGACAGAGCGGGCTCGTGCAACGCGAGCCCTTCCTCGACGATCTGCAGCACGGTGCGCCGCGGCGACAGCGAGTGGAAAGGATCCTGGAACACGATCTGCGCGTGACGGCGCTGCGCGCGCAGCTCGCGCGGGCCGATGCGATCCAGTCGCACGCCGCGAAAGGCGATCTCCCCGCTCGTCTCGCCCTGCGCGAGCCGCAGCAGCGTCAGCCCGAGCGTGCTCTTGCCCGAGCCCGATTCACCGACGATCCCCAGCGTCTGCCCGCGCGCCAGCCGCAGGTGTACGTCGCGCACCGCCTCGAAGCGACGCTTGCGGAACCAGCCGCCGCCGATCACGAAGCGGCAGCCGACGCCATGCGCCTCGAGCAGCACCGGAGCCGACGGGTCGGCCGGCGCCACCGAGCGCTTCGGACGACTCTCGATCAGCATCCGCGTGTACGGCTGCGTCGGCGCATCGAACAGCGCGCGCGTCGTCCCCTGCTCGACGATGCGCCCGTCCTTCATCACGGCGACGCGGTCGGCGAAGGAACGCACCAGCGGAAGATCGTGCGTGATCAGCAGCACCGACATGCCGAAGTCGCGCTGCAGCTCGTCGAGCAGCTCGACGATGCGCCGCTGCACGGTGACGTCGAGCGCCGTCGTCGGCTCGTCGGCGATCAGCAGCTTCGGCGAACAGGCGAGCGCCATCGCGATCATCGCGCGCTGGCGCTGCCCTCCCGACAGCTGATGCGGAAAGCTCGAGAAGCGCCGCTGCGGCTCGGGCACGTGGGTGCGCTCGAGCAGCTCGATCGCCCGCCTCACCGCCTGCGCGCGGGAGACGCCCTCGTGCCGCTCGATCGCCTCGCAGATCTGGTCGCCGATCGGATACAGCGGGTTCAGCGCGCTCATCGGCTCCTGGAAGATCATCGCGATCTCGCGGCCGCGCACGCCGCGCAATTCGCGCTCGCTCGCCCCGAGCAGCTCGC
>DATGRE010000144.1:0-6358 GCA_035303885.1 Zeimonas sp.
TCCCAGGTGTTGAGCACCTTGCCGCGCAGCGGCAGGATCGCCTGGAACTCCTTGTCGCGGCCCATCTTCGCCGAGCCGCCGGCCGAGTCGCCCTCGACGAGGAACAGCTCGTTGCGCTCGATGTCGTCGGACTCGCAATCGGTGAGCTTGCCCGGCAGCACGGCCACGCCCGAGCTCTTCTTCTTGCCGACCTTCTGCGCGGCGCGGCTGCGTGCCTGCGCCTGGCGGATGACGAGCTCGGCGAGCTTGCGGCCGTACTCGACGTGCTGGTGCAGCCACAGCTCGAGCTGCGGCTTGACCAGCGACGACACCAGGCGCACCGCGTCGCGGGAGTTCAACCGCTCCTTGATCTGCCCCTGGAACTGCGGATCGAGCACCTTCGTCGACAGCACCCAGCTCGCGCGTGCGGCGACGTCCTCGGCGAGCAGCTTCACGCCCTTGGGCTGCAGGCCGTGCAGCTCGACGAAACCCTTCACCGCGGCGAACAGTCCCTCGCGCAGGCCCGACTCGTGCGTGCCGCCCGCGGTCGTCGGAATCAGGTTGACGTACGACTCGCGCAGCAACGGGCCTTCCTCGGTCCACGCGACGACCCATTGCGCGCCCTCGCCTTCGGCGAAGGAGTCGTGGCCGGCCGGCACCGTCTGCTCGCCTTCGAAGATCGGGATGATCGGCGGCGCGTCGGAGAGCTGTGCGAGGCTCTCGGCGAGATAGCCGCGCAGCCCCTCCTCGTAGCGCCAGCTCTGGCGCTTGCCGGTCTTCTCCTCGACGAGCGTGACCCGCACGCCCGGCAGCAGCACCGCCTTCGAGCGCAACAGGTGCACGAGCTCGCCGTGCGGGATCGCGAGCGTGTCGAAATACTTCGGATCGGGCCACATGCGCACCGAGGTGCCGCTGCGCCGCTCGCCCTTCCCCGCGGCCTTCGAGCGCAGCCGCTCGACGACCTCGCCGCCCGCGAAGGCGATGCGGTGCACCTTGCCGTCGCGCCAGACGGTGACCTCGAAGCGCTTCGACAGCGCGTTCGACACCGACACGCCCACGCCGTGCAGGCCGCCCGAGAAACTGTAGGCGCCGCCGTGCGCCTTGTCGAACTTGCCGCCGGCGTGCAGCCGCGTGAACACGATCTCGACGACCGGAACGCCCTCCTCCGGATGCTTGCCCACCGGGATGCCACGGCCGTCGTCGTCGACCTCGATGCTGCCGTCGGCATGCAGCGTGACGACGATCTCCTTGCAGAAGCCCGCGAGCGCCTCGTCGGCGGCGTTGTCGAGCGCCTCCTGCACGATGTGCAGCGGGTTCTCGGTGCGCGTGTACATGCCGGGGCGCTGGCGCACCGGCTCGAGGCCTTTCAGGACACGGATCGACGCTTCGCTGTATTCGGTACGGCGGGCTGCCATGCTGCGGGGAGGTGGAGGGAAACGGGTGCCGCGCTCGTCAGCGTCCGAGCGGAATGCCGCAGGCCTGCAGCAGGGAAGCGAAGCTGACGACCAGGTTCGGGTCGCGGTAGGCGAGAAAGGACCAGGCGACGACGAAGCCGAGCGCGGCGAGGCCTGCCAGGCCCAGCGCCAGCCGGGCGATTCGCGTCGTGCGATGATCGTGCATCGCGTCATTCTACTGGGTGCCCGCCGGCGCCCGTCGCCGATGGCCACCGAAGAAGCCCCCAGCTCCGCGGGCGACCGCTTGCCCGAACGCTCCGGCCGGGATCGACCGGCCCGCGGGCCGGACCACGCCATCCCTTCCGGGCACGCCGATCGTGCCGACACCCTGGTCGTGCACGGCGACCGCGATCCGGAGGTCTTCGAGGCCGAGCTCGCGCCGCCCGTGCACATGTCGGTCACCTGGTCGGCGCGCGACGCAGACGAGTTCGCCGGGCTGGCCACCGGAGTGCGCCCGCAGCGCTTCTACACGCGCTACGGCAACCCGACGCACGAGCGCGTCGCACGATTGATCGCCCGGCTCGAGGGCGGCGAGAACGCGCTGATGACGGCCAGCGGCATGGGCGCCGTCTCGTCCGTGCTCGTCGGGCTGCTCGCCGCCGGCGATCGGGTCGTCGCGCAGACCAGCCACTACATGGGCAGCACGCAGTGGTTCACCGAGCTGCTACCACGCTTCGGCGTCGAGGTCGAGCGCGTCGACCAATCGGACACCGAAGCGCTGGTCGCGGCGATCCGCCGCGGCGCGAAGCTCGCGATGCTCGAGACGCCGTCGAACCCGACGATGGCGCTCACCGACCTGCGGGCGGTCGCCGAGGCGGCGCACGCCTGCGGCACGATCACCGTTGCCGACAACACTTTCGCGACGCCGCTGAACCAGCAGCCGCTCGCGCTCGGCATCGACGTCGTCGTGCACAGTGCGACCAAGTACCTCGGCGGGCACCACGACCTGATCGCTGGCGTCATCGTCACGCACGACGAGATCCTCGAACGCATCTGGCGCAGCACGATCGCGCTGGGCGCCACGCTCGGCGCCTTCGACGCGTGGCTGCTGCTGCGCGGGCTGCGCACGCTCGCACTGCGCGTCGAGCGCGCGAACGACAACGCGATGCGCGTGGCGCGCTTCCTCGAGTCGCATCCGGGCGTGGAGCGCGTGCATTACCCGGGGCTCGAGAGCCATCCGCAGCACGCGCTCGCCCGCGCGCAGATGCGCGGCTTCGGCGGCGTGCTGTCGGTGTGCATCGCGGGCGACTACGCGCACACCGCGCGCTTCGTCTCGCGCCTGCGCCGCTTCACGCACGCGGTAAGCCTGGGCGGCATCGAGTCGCTCGCCGTGCACGCAGCGGCAATGGTCGCGGGAACGCTGAACGACGAGCAGATGCGTGCGGCCGGCATCGCGCCGAACCTCGTGCGGCTCGCCTGCGGCATCGAGGCCGCCGACGATCTGATCGCCGACCTGGAGCAGGCGCTGCGCTGATCGAAGCTGCGCGAGAAGCATCGGCGCCACAACCGCGCGCTGCACGGCTTCGGAATCGTCGACGGGCTCGACGTTTGGATCGAAGCGAGCGACGACGGCGGGCGGATCGTCGTCGAGCCGGGCTATGCGATCGACGCCTGCGGCGACGAGATCGCGGTCCCCGAACGCGCGACGCTGGGCCTGCCGTCGAGCGCGCCGGAGGCCTGCGTTTCGCTGCGCCGCTGGGATTGGCCGTGCGAGCCCATGCCCGGACCGAACGGTCCCGAGGCGACGCGCATCGAGGAGGCATCGATCCTCGCCGTCTCGATGCACGTTCCGACCGCGGCGATCGCGCTGGCGCATCTGGTGCGCGAGAGCGGCGCCTGGACGATCGACGCGAGCTTCGGCGGCTGGCTGCGCTCGCACGGAAGCTGGCCGGTCGTGCGCCACTCCGACGGCCGGCAGGCGCCCGGCCGCCTCGTCTACGCGGAAGTCTTCGACGTCGACGCCGCGCTGCTCGGCAGCTGACGCGCCCGCCGCGCGGCGCACGCGACGCCCATCCGCCGCGCTACAGCCGCAATCGCCACCACGCCGCGCGCACGACCGCGACGACCACGGCAACCAGCGCCGCGAACAACGCGACGCCGAGGATGATCCACCCGAACACGAAGGCGAGCACCAGCACGACGATCGCGGCGGCGGCGAACAGCAGCGTGGCGAGCAGCGACGTGAAGCGGCCCAGCACGATCCGGCGCTCCCGACCGCGGCGGCGAATGACGATTTCCGAACGACGCATCTCGCTATTGTCGCGGATCTAGATCGCCACCTGCGTGCCCACCTCGATCACCCGGTTCGGCGGCAGGCCGAAATAGTTCGCCACGCTCGTGCTGTTGCGCAGCAGCCAGCCGAACAGCGAGCGGCGCCAGCTGAAGAGTCCGCGCCGGCTGACCGAGACCAGCGTCGGCTTGCTGGTGAAGAACGACGTGTCGTTCAGCGTGCAGACGGTGCCCTTGCGCGCGATCTGCCGCAGCACGCCGTCGATGCGCGGACTCTCCCGAAAGCCGAAATGCGCGATCACGCGCACGATGCCGTCGCCGCCGCGCATCACCTCGACGCGCTCGTCTTCGGGCACGCGCGGCACGTCGTCGAAGGCGACCGTGAGGAAGATCGTCTGCTCGTGCATCACCTTGTTGTGCTTCAGATTGTGCAGGAAGGCACTCGGCCAGCCCTGCGGGGTCGACGAGAAGAACAGCGCCGAGCCGGGCACGCGAGGGATCTCCGACAGGTCGAGCTGGTAACCGTCGCGGCTCGCCTTCGGCTGCATGTCCTTGTGCAGGCGGAGAATCTCGATTCCGCGGCGCCAGGTCGTCAGCACGACGAACACGGCCGCCGCGAGCAGGAGCGGGAACCAGGCTCCCGACCAGAACTTGGCGAAATTGGCGGCGAAGAACGCGAACTCGAGCGCGAAGAAGAGCGCGAACAACGGCCACAGCAGCCGCACGCGCGCGTCGGGAAAGAACGGCAGCGCGATCAGCATCATCACGCTGGTGAGCATCAGGTCGCCGGCGACGGCCACGCCGTAGGCCGCCGCCAGTGCGTCCGAGCTGCGGAAGCCGACGACGAGCGCGAGCACCAGCGCGAGCATCAAGCCGTTGACGACCGGGATGTAGACCTGTCCGCGCTCCGCGCGGGCGTCGTGCAGCACGCGCAGCCGGGGCAGGAAGTTCAGCCGCGAGGCCTGCTGCGTCGCCGAGAACGCGCCGGAGATCGTGGCCTGCGACGCGATGACTGTCGCGGCGGTGGCGAGCACGACCATCGGCAACAGCAGCGGCTCGGGCGCGAGCAGGTAGAACGGGTTGCGAATCGCCTGCGGATCGAGCAGCACGAGCGCACCCTGGCCGAAATAGTTCAGCATCAGCGCGGGCAGCACGAGCACGAACCAGCCGACGCGGATCGGCCGCGGCCCGAAATGGCCCATGTCGGCGTACAGCGCCTCGGCACCGGTCACGCACAGGAAGACCGCCCCCGCCGCGACGAACGCGAGCCCCGGCGACTGCACGACGAAATCCCAGGCGAAGCTCGGATCGAGCGCGAGCAGCACCTGCGGATTGCGCGCGACGGCGAGCGCCCCGAGCACCGCGATCACGACGAACCACAATGCCATCAGCTTGCCGAAGCCGGGGCCGATCACCCCCTTGCGGCGGTGCTGGACCGCGAACAGTACGACGAGGATCACGATCGCGATCGGCAGGACGAGGAAGCCGAGCCCTGGTTCGACGACGGCGATCCCCTCGACCGCCGAAAGCACCGAGATCGCCGGCGTGATGACCGCGTCGCCGTAGAACAGCGAGACGGCGAACGCGCCGAACATCGTCACCAGCCAGGCCGTGCGCGGCCGCCCTCGGAGCGCGTTCAGGCAATGCGAAAGCAGCGCGAGCACGCCGCCTTCGCCGCGGTTGTCGAAGCGCAGCAGGATCGTCACGTACTTCAGCGAGACGACGATCATCACCGTCCAGAAGATCATCGAAAGCAGCGAGACGACGTTGGCCGGCGTGAGCGCGATCCCGTGCACCGGGTCGAAGGCGACCTTGAACGCGTAGAGCGGGCTGGTGCCGATGTCGCCGAAGACGACGCCGAGCGCACCGAGAACGGAAGCGGGCAGACGCGTGCGGGAAGCGGCCGTGCGCATGGCGCGCGCAGTGTATCAGCGTGCCCGAAGACGGCCGGCGCGCGCGTTGCCGCACCGGGGCGGTACTCAGGCGTGATAGCCGATGTCGGCCCGCACCTTGCCGCGGAACACCCAGTACGACCACACGACGTACAGGATCAGCACCGGCAGCAGGAACAGCGTGCCGACCAACAGGAATCCGAGCGCCCGCGGCGATGCCGCCGCGTCCCACAGCGTGATCGACGGCGGCGCGATCAGCGGCCACAGGCTGATCACCAGCCCGGTGAACGCGAGCAGGAACAGGCCGAAGGCGCACAGGAACGGCAGCAGCTCGTCGCCGCGTCGCAGCGACTTCAGCAGCAACGCCGCCAGCCCGACGGTGAGCAGCGGAACCGGCGAAAAATAGATCAGGTTCGGAAAGCTGAACCACCGCTCGGCGATGCGTGCGTCGGTGAGCGGCGTCCAGACGCTCATCAGCGCGATGAACGCCAGCACGCCCCACAGCACGCGGGCGGCGACCCTGCGCGACCACTGCTGCAGCTCGCCGGTGGTCTTGAGCACCAGCCAGCAGGCGCCGAGCAGCAGGTAGCCGAAGACGAGCCCGACGCCGGTGAGCAGCGGAAACGGCGCGATCCAGTCCCAGCTCGTCCCCACGAACTGCCGCCCCTCGATCTCGAAGCCCTGGATGAAGTTGCCGAGCACGATGCCCTGCGAGAGCGTCGCGCCCAGCGAGCCGAGGACGAAGCCGGTGTCCCAGAACCGCTTGCGCGCACCCGGCACCTCGCGAAACTCGAAGGCGACGCC
>DATGRE010000145.1:0-4194 GCA_035303885.1 Zeimonas sp.
CGCTCGGCCTCGCGATACGTGTCCTGCCCGTACATGGCGAAGATGCTCTCGAGGCCCGCGCCGAGTTCGCGCTCGATCTGCTGGTCGAGCTCGAAGAACGGCACCTTCAGCCGCGACGCGAGTCGCGCGCCCAGCGTCGACTTGCCCGCACCGCGCAGGCCGACGAGCGCGATGCGACGCGCCCGTTCGCGGCTCATCTCGCCGAAACGCTGCTGCAGCGCGAGGACCGCCTGGTGCCGCTGGCCCGGCTCGAGGGTCCGCAATACCTCGAGCGCGGAAGCGATCTCGGGGTCGGGCGCCTGGTCGCTCAACAACTGCTCGAGCGAGCAATGCAGGGCCTCGGCGACACGCCGGATCAGCAGGATCGAGATGTTGCCGTCTCCGGACTCGAGCTGCGCCAGGTAACGCTCGGAAAGCCCCGACGATTCGGACAGGCGGCGCCGCGTCAGGCCCGCTTCATCGCGCCGGTCGCGGACCCGGCGACCGAGCGCGGCGAGGAAGCTCGCCTCGTCCGGTGATTTGCCCAAGGCTGGCGATGCCATGCAAGATACAGCCGTAAATCGCAACAAGTTGCAATATAACTCATGAGCACGCGAAGTGACGACCGGTCGCGCAAGGTCCTCGTCGCAGGCAGCCGGCTCGAATGCCGACTGGTCGGTGAACCCCGCGGCGCGTCGGGGGCGCTGGTGTTCCTGCACGAAGGGCTCGGCTGCGTGTCCGGTTGGCGCGACTTCCCGGACCGGCTCTGCGCCCGCGTCGGCCTGCCGGGGCTGGTCTACTCACGGCTCGGCTACGGGGACTCCGATCCGCTCCGGGGAGCGCGCTCGCCGCGCTTCATGCACGACGAGGCCATCGTGATGCTGCCTGCGCTGCTGCGCGAGCTGGACATCCGGCAGCCCGTGCTGTTCGGCCACAGCGACGGGGCGTCGATCGCACTGATCCACGCGGGCACCTTCCCGGACGTCGCGCGCGCAGTCGTGGCGCTGGCGCCGCACCTGTTCGTCGAGCCCGTCTGCGTCGAGTCGATCGCTGCAATCGCGCGGGAGTACGACCGGACGAACCTGCGCGAGCGGCTGGCGCGCCATCACCGCGACGTCGACGGCGCGTTCCGCGGCTGGACCGACGTCTGGCTGTCCGATGCGTTCGCCAACTGGAACATCGAGCGCGAAGTGCAGGACTCGCGCTGCCCGATCCTCGCGGTGCAGGGCAACGACGACCAGTACGGCACGATGCGCCAGATCGAGCGGATCGCCGAATTGCGTCCGGGCACTCGCCTGCTGGCACTGCCGGCCTGCCGCCACAGCCCACACCTGGATCGTCCCGACGACGTGATCGCCGCGACCGACGGGTTCCTGCGAGAGCTTGGGCTCGCTGGCGACCCGCGGCGAACTTGACCGAATCGCGGTCGGCGGGCCCACGGCGGGCCTAGAATCTGGCGAACCACGGCCAGGGGGAGACAGCACCATGCGGGTTCTGTGCGGCACCGATTTCAGCGATCGCTGCGAAGCGGCCGGCACGCTCGGCGCGCTGCTCGCCAAGCGTAGCGGCGGCGACCTGACGCTGGTCCACGTTCTCGACACCCGCAGCATCGCATTGGGCCCGGCGCCGGTGCTCGAAGCGCTCGACCAGTCGGCGCGCGAGAGACTCGCGCAGGCTGCCGAGCGCCTGCGCGAACTGGGCGCGCGGGTCTCGGTCGAGTTGCCCGCCGGCTGGCCGGACGAGGCGTTGCTGGCCGAGGCCAAGCGCCACGACGACGCGCTGCTGATCCTTCCAGCAATCGGGCGCCGCGATGGCGCCGGCGTGCGCCTCGGCAAGACCTGTGAGCGCGCCTTGCGCGCGACCGAGTCGCCGATGCTGGTGCTGCGCGACGCGGAGCCGTTGATCGCGTGGTTGCGCGGCGAGCGTCCGTTGCGGATGCTGATTGCGTACGACTTCACGCCGCAGGCCGATGCGGCCGTCCTGTTCGCGCAGCGACTCGCCGAGCTGGGCGGATGCCACCCGACAGCCGCCTACGTCGACGACCCGCGGCGCGAGGCGGCGCGGATGGGTCTGCTCGACGCGCCCGATCAGTCGCAACAGCGCCTGCGCGACGAAATCGCACGCCGCCTCGCGAGGGCGGTGCCTGCACTGCCGATCGAGGTCGTCATCTCGGCGCACGAAGGAGACCCCGGCGCCCGGCTGGCGCACCTCGCCGAGCGCGAGCGCGCCGACCTGGTCGTGGTCGGCTCGCACCAGCGCGGCGCGGTCGAACGGCTGTTCTCCGGATCGGTCGCACTCGATCTGCTGCGCGACGCCGCTACCAATGTCCTGGTCGTCCCCGGTGCCGCCGCGGCCTCGGTCAGCCAGCTCCCGCCCGCGGTGCGCCGGGTTCTCGTCGCGACGGACCTGTCGCCGGTGGGCAATCGCGCCGTCGCCTATGCGCTGGCCGTCGCGCCGCGCGACGGCGAAGTCATCGTCGTGCACGTGGTGAGCCCGAACCTGATGCGCGACGGGCAATACGGACGGCCTTCGTATGCCGCCTTCGCGGCCGAGCACCGCGCGGTGCTCGAAGAGCGGCGCGCCGAGTTGAACGCGCTGCTGCCCGGCGATGCAGGCGGACGCACGGTGCGCATCGAGATCGTCGAGAGCGATCGCGCGGATCGCGCCCTGCTCGAAACGATCGAACGCGAGGCGCCCGACCTGGTCTGCGTCGGCACGCTCGGCCGTACCGGGGTCGAGGCTGCCGTGCTCGGATCGACCGCGCAGGCTATGGTGCGCGGCTGCCGGCGGCCGCTGCTGCTGGTGCAGCCTCAGGATCGCTGAACGGAGCCGGCCGCCGCGCGCCGCAGCCTGTCGGCAACCGCATGCCAGTCGCCGGTATCGGGGACGCGCTCGACGAGGATGCGCCGGCAGCCCGAACGGTCGAGGGTTCGCAACGCATCGTATAGCGCGCGGGCAGCAGGTTCAGGGTCGATCGGCATGGCCAGCCGCTCGTCGGCGTCGCTGCCGGCCCCCGGGCGCGCCCACAGCGCGACGCGCTCGCCGATCGCATGCAGGCGCGCGATCGTCGGGTCGATCTCGTCGCGGGCAACCAGCTCGATCGGCGTGACCGGCGCGTAGTGCGACGCCAGCGTACCGGACGCGCGCGGCGCTTGCGCGTCGCGCGCGAACACCTCCTCGCCGAGCACGGCCTCGAGTTGCCCGACGCCGACACCTCCGGGGCGCAGCAGCACGGGCCGATCGCGGGTCAGGTCCACGATCGTCGATTCGACGCCGACCTCGCACGGGCCGCCGTCGAGCACCATCGGCGCGTCGGCGCCGAGATCATCGATCACGTGCGTTGCCCGCGTCGGGCTGACGCGACCGAAGCGGTTCGCCGACGGCGCGGCCACGCCGTGCCCGCCACGAGCCGCAAAGGCCTCGAGCAGTGCGCGCGCGACCGGGTGCGACGGCGCGCGCAGGCCGATCGACGACTGGCCGCCGCAGGCGAACCCGGGAGCCTCGTCGCGGCGCCGAAGGATCAATGTCAACGGACCCGGCCAGAACGCGTCGGCAAGCCGCTGCGCGCGAGCCGGCCAGTGCGCCCACCACGCGGCCTGAGTTGCGTCGAGCACGTGCACGATCAGCGGATGGTCGGCGGGGCGCCCCTTGAGCCGGTAGACCGCCGCCACGGCGCGCTCGCTCGCCGCGTCGGCGCCGAGTCCGTAGACCGTCTCGGTCGGAAAGGCCACCACCTCGCCTTCGGACAGGCATCGCGCGGCCTCGTCGATCGCCTGCGCGTCCGCCGGGCGAGGGTTGGGGTTCACGTCGTGCCCCCCGCGCTCAGGGGCGGATCGAGACGTCCGGGCCGCCAATGCCGAGTTCGCGCTCGATCTGCACGGCCACGCGGACCGCCTCGTCGACCGCGTCGGCGAGCACCGTCACGTGCCCCATCTTTCGGCCCGGGCGCGCCTCGCGCTTGCCGTACAGGTGCAATTTCGCCGAAGGGTGCCTGAGCACGACGGTCCAGTCGGGTTCGTGCGGCGCCGGACTCGGCTGCGCGTCGCCGAGCGGCCTGTACCAGCAGTCGCCGAGGACGTTGAGCATCACCGCCGCCTGATGCTGGTGCGTCGAGCCGAGCGGCAACCCGGCCAGCACGCGCACCTGCTGCTCGAACTGGCTGGTGACGCAGGCGTCGATCGTGTAGTGGCCGGAGTTGTGCGGCCGCGGCGCCAT
>DATGRE010000146.1:0-2697 GCA_035303885.1 Zeimonas sp.
GGACCATGGCGTGGTCGTCATCGAAGAGAAACGCTGCGAGCGCGCGCGCCAGCTCCGTCTTGCCGACGCCGGTCGGGCCCAGGAAGATGAAGCTGCCGAGGGGGCGGTTCGGGTCCTGCAGCCCGGCGCGGGCGCGGCGAATTGCGTTCGCGACGGCCGTAATCGCTTCGTCCTGGCCGACGACGCGCTGATGCAGGCGCTCTTCCATGTGAATGAGTTTCTGGATTTCCCCCTCCATCAGCCGACTGACCGGAATGTGCGTCCAGCGGCTGACGATACCGGCGATGTCCTCCTCGTCGACTTCTTCCTTCAGCATGCGCTGGCCCTTCTGCACATCGGCCAGGGCGGCTTCCTCTTCCCTGATCTGCTGTTCGAGCTGCGGCAGCCGCCCGTACTGGAGCTCGGACGCCTTCGCATAGTCGCCCGACCGCTGCACCTGTTCGATTTCCACGCGCAGCTGCTCGAGTTCCTCTTTGAGCGTCCGCGAGCGCTGGATGGCGTCTTTCTCGGCCTGCCAGCGCGACGCGAGGCGGTCGCGCTCTTCCTTCAGGTTCGCGAGTTCCTTCTCCAGCTTTGCGAGCCGGTCCTTCGACGCGTCGTCCTGCTCCTTGCGCAGCGCCTCGCGCTCGATTTCGAGCTGCATGATGCGCCGCGTCAACTCGTCGAGCTCCGCAGGCATCGAGTCGATTTCCATGCGCAGCCGCGCCGCCGCCTCGTCGATGAGGTCGATGGCCTTGTCCGGCAGGAACCGGTCGGCGATGTAGCGATGTGAGAGCACTGCCGCGGCAACCAGCGCGGCGTCCTTGAACTTCACGCCGTGGTGCACCTCGTAGCGCTCGCGCAGACCGCGCAGGATGCTGATGGTGTCCTCGACGGTCGGCTCGCCGACGAGCACCGTCTGGAAGCGGCGTTCGAGCGCGGCGTCCTTCTCGATGTACTTCCGGTACTCGTCGAGGGTCGTCGCGCCGATCGTGTGCAGTTCGCCGCGGGCCAGCATGGGCTTGAGCATGTTCGAGGCGTCCATCGACCCTTCCGACGCCCCGGCGCCCACGACGGTATGCAACTCGTCGATGAACAGGATGACCTGGCCCTGCGAGTCGGTGATCTCCTTCAGTACGGCTTTCAGCCGCTCTTCGAACTCGCCGCGGTACTTCGCGCCCGCGATGAGGCTGCCCATGTCGAGCGCGACGATGCGCTTGTCCTTGAGCCCTTCGGGCACGTCGCCGCGGACAATACGCTGCGCGAGGCCTTCGACGATGGCCGTCTTGCCGACGCCGGGCTCGCCGATGAGCACCGGGTTGTTCTTCGTGCGGCGGGACAACACCTGGATCACGCGGCGCACTTCATCGTCGCGGCCGATGACGGGATCGAGCTTGCCCTTGCGGGCCATGTCGGTGAGGTCGCGACCGTAGCGTTCGAGCGCTTCGTACTTGCCTTCGGGATTCTGATCCGTGACGCGCTGCGAGCCGCGCACGGCCGTGAGCGCCTGGAAGATCGCGTCGCGGGTCATGCCGTGCTGCTGCAGCAGCTTCGCGGCGGGCACCGAGCGGCCCGTTTCGGAGGCGATCGCCACGAGCAGATGCTCGGTGCTGACGTAGTCGTCCTTCAGGCGCTCGGCTTCCTGCTCGGCGGCGGTCGTCACCGCGCGCAGGCGAGGGGAGAGCCCGGGCTGAGCGCCACCGTGCGCGCTGGGCAGCTTCGAGAGCAGTCCCTGCACGTCGCGGGCGAGCGCCGCGGCGTCTTTCCCCATCTTGGCGGCAAGCGAGGGCACGATGCCCCCATCCTGCGTGAGCAGCGTGTAGAGCAGGTGCTCGGGCTCGATCTGCGGATGTCCTCCGCGCTCGGCGAGCTGCTGCGCGCCGACGAGAGCCTCCTGGGCCTTTTCCGTGTACTTCTGAATGTTCATTGCTCGTTCAGTCCCCTCAGCTCTTCATATAGACGCCGCGCCTCGGGGGAGAGGGTTCGCGGCATTGCGATCTCCGCGGTCGCATACAGGTCGCCGCGCTCGTCTGGCTTGCCGAGGGTCGGCATGCCGTGACCGCGCAGGCGGAACACCTGGCCGTTCTGCGTCAGCGACGGGATCTTCAACCGGAGCGTGCTGCCCGAGATCGTCGGCACCGGCACCTCGCCGCCAAGGGCGGCCGTAGTCACCGGCACAGCGACCTTCGTGTGGAGATCCTGGCCGCGGCGTTCGAACTGACGGTGCGGCAGGACACGCACGCGGAGAAACAGATCCCCCGCGGCGCCACCATGCGCGCCAGGTTCGCCTTCGCCCGCTTTGCGGACCTTTGCGCCGTCCTTCACACCTGCCGGAATGCGGACGTCGACCGTGCGCGTGCCTCCGGCGCCCTGGATAGCGACACGCCGCGTCGTGCCGGCAAAGGCCTCCTCGAGTGTCAGGTCCACGGCCTGTTCGAGATCGCGTCCGCGCCGCTGACGTGGCCGGTGCGTGCGCCGCGCGCCGGCGCCCGGCTGCCCACCGCCGAAAAAGGTGTTGAAGAAATCGGAGAAGGGATCGGCGTCGCCGCCGAACATCTCCTGCATCTCTTCGGGCGTCATCGTCCGATAGCCGCCGGGCCCGCCGACGTTGATGTTCCAGGCGCCTCCACCGCCACCAAACCCACCGCCGCCACCGAAACCACCAAATCCACCAGTTTGCTCGTACTGCTTCCAGTTGGCGCCCAGCTCGTCGTACTT
>DATGRE010000147.1:0-2551 GCA_035303885.1 Zeimonas sp.
TGCGTCGCCGTCGCGAGCGCGTTCGTGCCGGTCGTCGTGCCGACGCCGAGCGCCGCCTGCGCGACGAGCAGCACGACGAGCGCCGCCGCCGACGCGGGAGCCGCCCCGCGCCCGCGCAGCGCGACGAGCAGCGCCGCGAACGCGAACGCCACGGCCGCGGCACGGTGCAGCCAATGCAGCCCGCGCGCCGCGGCCGCATCGACCCCCTGCGGGGTGCGCAGCGGATCGAGCGCCGCGGGATCGAGCCGCACTTCGCCGGCACAGCGCGCTGCGCCGCAGGCGGCGATCGCGTCCTGCGCGCCGATCATCGTCCCCACCCACGCGGCGCCGGCGAGCAGTACGAGCGCGACGAAGGCGGCCGCCGCCGCCCCGCGCTCACGCCTCCGAGGCCGCGCGGCCGCTCGCTGCGACCGTGTGCGCACCGAGCACAACGATGCCGCGATCCACGCGAAGGCCGCCGCGAGTGCGATTCCACCGACGAGGTTGCCGATCGTCACCAACGGCACCGGGTGCGGCGTGAAGCGGCCGAGCCATGCGAGAAAGACGGTGTCGGCGAGCGCGAAGGCGAGCGCGACGCGCCCGCCGGTCGACATCGACACCCATCCGAACACCGCGATCAGCAGCACGAGCACCCCGACCAGCATGGCGCTGACGCGATGCAACGCGCGTGCGCTTCGAACGCCCGGCGCTGCCGCGGCCGCGTCGCCGCTCGATCGGCCCGCCGGCGCCGCTACCGCGCCGCCGGCACTTGCGTCCGACGGCTCCTGTGCCGAAGCGGCACCCTTCGCGCCCTGCGCGCGCCATTCGCACGCGGCGCCGGGCGGACAGCCGAGCCCGCCCTGCGCATGCCGGATGAACGCGCTCGACGCGGTGATGCAGACGGTGAGCGCGCAGGCGACGATCGCGAGCCAGCGGATCACGGCCTGCGCGATCCGGCGCGCACCGATGCGATCACGACCCAGATGAACAGGAGCCCGCCGACGATCGCGATCGCGCCGCCGAGCCCCATCACGCCCATCCCGAAGACCTCCTGCGGCGTTCGCAGCGCCTGCTCGGCGCCGGCGACCTTGCGCTGCACGCCGTAGCCACCGGACCAGACGAGCCCGAGGATGTGCATCAGCTGGCCGGCGCCGTACAGCCACGGCTGCGCATGCGCGACGCGCCCCTGCGGAGCCCGGAAGCCCAGCCGCGGCAGCAGCGCATACGCGAGCCCCATCAGCGCGAGCGTGACGCCGACGATCGAGCCGTGGTAGTGCGCCGGCACGCGCACGTCGGAGCCCTCGATCAGGAAGCCGATGCCGCCGCCGACGCTGAACAGCAGCAGCGACGTGATCAGTGCGGCGCGCAGCGGCCGCTGTGCGAGATCCTGCACGCTGCTGCGCGTGAGCGCGACCGCGAGCGCCAGACCCATCGGGAGGATGGCCAGCCCGCCGCCGAAGCGCATCAGCCAGGTCATCATCTTCTGGTGCTCGACGGAAAGGATCGTCCAGTTCAGATAGATCGGCGGCACGAAGAACACCGGCAGCAGGCCGATCGCATAGAGCAGCGCCACCACGCGCGGGCTGAGCGGCAGCGGCGCGTTCGCCAGCGTGGCGAGCCAACACCAGGCGACGAGCATCAGCAGCGTCCAGGTGAACTGGATGACGTGGCCCGGACCCCAGAACAGCAGCTCGTAATACGTCTTCGGATCGAGCTCGCGCGGCACCTCGACGATCGACCAGACCATCGCCATCAGCGCGACGGCGCTCGCGACGGCGGCCGCCTTCAGCCCGAAGCGCAGCGCGTCGGTGCCGTCCATCCGCAGGCTCATGCGTGCGGGCGCGACGAACGAGCGCAGCGTGAGCAGCAGGAAACCCACGCCGAAGATGCACAGCCCGTAGAGGAAGATGTCGTTCAGCAGCACGGGCACGTAGTTGGACATCACCGGCACCGCGATTCCGGTGAACGGTGCCGCCGCCATGAACAGGGTGCCGAGCGCGGTGACGGCGAGCGCGAACCAACCGAGGCCGACCCAGCGCGGCGAGGTGTCGATCGTCCACAGCAAGCCCGCCATCGAGACGAACCAGACGAGGACCGAGAGATCCACGTGCACGACGAGCGCGACGTGGAAGAAGTCGATGCCCGGGATCAGCCGAGCCACGTACGGCGTGCGTGCGAGCACGAGCAGCACCGAGAACAGCCCGGCGCCGATCAGCGCGGCGACGCCGAGCAGGAGCCAGCCGGCGGCGATCGTGCGCTGCTCGGTAGCCGGAACGACGAGATCGAATCGGTCGTCGGTAGACGCGAAAGCGTCGCCGAACGGAAATGCGCGTTCGCGCAACGAACCTGCCCGCATCATCGGATCACCACCCCACCCTGGTCCTCGACGAAATCGATCAGCACCACCTGCCCCGGCCTGACGTCGACGCGTCGCGCGCCCTCGTGATTGAAGCCCTCGACACGCACGTCGTCGTTGAACTGCACGCGGATCTCGTGCTCGCCCACGGGGATCGGCATCCGGAAGTAGCCGCTCGAGGCGCCGTCGCGCCGCAGCCCGGCCGGCTCGTAGACG
>DATGRE010000148.1:0-2365 GCA_035303885.1 Zeimonas sp.
TTTCGATACTGGACGGAAGTCCGTCGCGCATCCCCGTGCTCGTCGGCGGCTGCGCCACCGGCCGGTCGTCACTGCTGCTGCGCCTGCGCGGGCTCATCGGACACAGCGCGGCGCAGTACATCGACCTCGACGCCGTCGCGACGACACCGGAGCGCTGTGCCGCGGCCATTACGCAGGCTTCGCCGTTTCCTCCGGCCGGCAACGGTCAGCCGCCGGCCGACGCGCGCGCCGCGTTCGAACGGCTGCTCGGCCACCTCGACGGCTCGCGCGCGCCGGGACACGAGCCGGCGACGTTTCTGCTCGACGAGTTTCTCGAGTTCCGCACGTTCGAGAACTTCCCGGGCCTGCGGCACGTCATCCGCGACTTCCTGTCGCAGGTCGGCGAGAGCCGCAACCGCTTCGTCCTGGCCAGCCGCTTCACCACGCGTACGCTGCGGGTGCTGCGCGACGCGCCGTCGCGCTTCGAGGTGCTGCACATCCCGACGATGAGCGCCGCTGAAATTGCGGCGTCCGGCGAAGCCCTTGGCGTCCATCTCGACGAGGATGCGTCTGCCGCCGTGCACGCCCTGTCGGATGGCCGCGCGGGTCACGCCGGCGCGCTGCTGCGGGCCCTGGCGTCGCCGGATGGTCGCGGTCTCGACCCCGTGAGCGCGCTCGTCTCGCTCATGGCGCCGGAGGGGGCGCTCGCGGCGCGCTGCCGGCAGTCGCACGATCTGCGCCTGCATCGCGCGCGCGGCTACGGCGCTCTCAAGGCGATTCTCGGCGTGCTTGCCGAGCAGGAAGGCCTGACGCTCACCGAAATTGCGCAGCGTCTGAACCGCACGCCCGGTTCGACGAAGGACTACCTGTCGTGGCTCGAAGACGTCGACCTGGTCGTCGCGTCCCGCAAGCGTTACGCGTTCGAGGATCCCCTGCTGCGCCTCTACGTTCGCCTCTACGCGCGCCCTGCCCCGCCGTCGGATGACGATGTCGCGCGTGAAGTACACGAGTACGCGCTGCAGCGTCTACCGCATGCCGCCGCTCCTGAGCCCGAAATGGCCGGCGCGACGGCGGCCACGACAGCGAGCGCCCCCCAGTCCGATCGTGGCTGGGGGATCATAGAGATCGACTGAAATTACGAAGTCGCCAGGTGCTGAAGCGCTTCGCGCGCTGCGGCCTGCTCTGCCGCCTTCTTGCTCCGTCCTTCGCCGCGCGCGAGCGGCACGCCACCGGCTGACACCTCGACGATGAACACGCGGCGGTGCGCGGGGCCTTCTTCGCCGGCCATCGTGTAGCTGGGAAGCCCGCGGCCCTGCGCCTGGAGGCGCTCCTGCAGCGCCGACTTCCAGTCTTCGGTGAACACGGCCTCGCTGCCCGACTCACGCGCATCGGCGAGCAACGGGCTGAACTGGCGCGTGATGAACGCGCGCGCCGCGTCGATGCCGCCGTCCAGATAGATGGCCGCGATCAACGCTTCGAACGAGTCGGCGAGAATCGCCTGCTTGCGACGCCCGCCCGTCTTCTCTTCTCCGCGCCCGAGCAGCACGTAGCGACCGAGGTCGATGGCCCTGGCCAGACGCGCGAGCGCGTGCGTCGAGACGATCGAAGCCTTGATCTTCGACTTGTGTCCCTCGTCGTGCTGCGGGAACTCGCGGAACAGCATGTCGGCGATGACGAAGCCGAGCACGGCATCGCCGAGGAACTCCATCGACTCGTTGTCGAAGACGCCGCCCGACGCGTCCTCGTGTGCTTTCGACCGGTGCGTCAGCGCGTGCTCGAGCAGCCCGAGGTCGCGGAACCGGTAGCCGATCGCCGCCTCGAGCGGGCCGAGCACGTCGCGCAGGCGCACGGCGCCGGCCCCGACCGCGTCACGGTGCGACTCGATCAGACCGCGCGCGGCGGCCGCATCGGTATCCTGCACCGACACGCGCAGCTCCCACTGGCCGGCCAGGCGCAACGGAAACACGGCCTGCGAGATGTCGGAGGTGATGACGGCCGGAATGCCGTGCGCGTCGAGCAGCGCGCGGACGACGTCGGCTTCGACGTGCGAATGCGTCGTGAAGACCGCTGTCACGTCTCGACGACCCCCTCGGTGTGTACCGGACGCAGGTGCGCGCCCGGCTCCTCGATCCTGATCAGGATCATCGTCAGGTCGTCGTGCTGGTCGGCCGCGCCCGCAAACGCCTCGATGTCGCGCACGATGCGCTCGCGCAGTTCGCCGACGTCGAGATGTCCGTGGTCCTCCATCAGACGCGCGAGTCGGGCCTCGCCGAACAGCTCGCCCGCGTCGTTCATCGCTTCGCTGATGCCGTCGGTGAACAGCATCACGACGTCGCCCGGCGACAGCGGCAGCGTGTGCTCTTCGAGATGGGTCGAGAAGAGCCGA
>DATGRE010000149.1:0-23928 GCA_035303885.1 Zeimonas sp.
ACCGTGATCCGCGCCTTCGTCGGCCTGTCGGTGGCCTTCGGCATCGCGAGCGTGCTCGTCGTCTCGGTCGTGCAGCGCTCGCGCGAGATCGGCATCCTGCGCGCGATGGGCATCTCGCGCGCGCAGATCCTGCGCATCTTCCTGCTGCAGGGCAGCCTGCTCGGGCTGTCGGGCTCGGTGGTCGGGTCGGCGCTCGGCGCGCTCGCACTCGTGCTCTGGCACCGCTTCGCGCGCGCCGCCGACGGCTCGCCGCTGTTTCCGATCGCCTTCGAGCCGTGGCTGTTCGTCGCCGCGCTCGTGCTCGCCACGCTCACCGGGCTGGCGGCCGCCGTCGCGCCGGCGCTGCGCGCTTCGCGCCTCGATCCCGTGGTGGCGATCCGTGGCTGAACCGGTCGTCGTCTCGCTGCGCGACGTGCGCAAGTCGTTCAACATCGGCACGCCGGTGGAGACCGAGGTGCTGCACGGCATCGACCTCGAGCTGCATCGCGGCGAGTTCTGCGCGGTGGTCGGGCCGTCGGGATCGGGCAAGAGCACGCTGCTGAACCTCATCGGCCTGCTCGACCGCCCGACCAGCGGCACGCTCGCGGTCTGCGGCGAGGAGACGACCGGCCTCGACGACGCCGCGCTCACCCGGCTGCGCGGTCACAGCATCGGCTTCGTGTTCCAGTATCACCATCTGCTGTCGGCATTCAGCGCGGTGGAAAACGTCGTGCTGCCGATGCTCGGCGCCGCCGGGCGTCCCGATCAGCGGATGTTCGAGCGTGCCGATCGACTGCTCGCCGACGTCGGGCTCGCCGCATGGCGCGATCATCCGGCGAACCGGCTCTCGGGCGGGCAACAGCAGCGCGTGGCGGTGGCGCGCGCGCTGGCGATGCGCCCCGCGGTGCTGCTCGCCGACGAGCCGACCGGCAACCTCGACACGAAGAGCGCGGACGCGGTGTTCGAGCTGCTTCACCGGGTGAACCGCAACGAGGGCACCACGGTACTCTTCGTCACCCACAACCCGGAGCTGGCCGCGCGCTGCGACAAGACGATCCAGGTCGTCGACGGCCAAATCGTTGGGGAACGCGGCGGCTGACGACGCTCACGGCGCGACGAGCAGCCGCCCGATCAGCGCGCCGACGGCGAGGTCCTCCACGCGCCCGAAGGCGTGCATGCGGATCCGCCCGGCCCGGTCGATCGCGACCAGCGTCGGCGTTCCGCGCATCCCGTAGGCGCGCATCGTCGTCGGAACGTCGCCGCCGTCCGCACCCCGCGCGTCGACACCGACCGGAAAGCCGATCCGGTACTCGTGCAGGAAGGCGGCGAGCGACACCGGCGTCATCGCGTCGTGGTGCTCGAAGACCGTATGCAGGCCGATCACCGCGACCTCGTCGCCGGCGAACTGGCGGTGCACCGCCTGCGCCTGCGGCAGTCCGTGCGCGACGCATCCGGGACACAGCATCTGGAAGGCGTGCAGCACGACCACGCGTCCGCGCAGCGCCTCCAGCGTCAGCGGGCCCGCCGTGTTGAACCACTGCGAGACGGACAGCGGCGGCGCCATCGGAAACGGCTCGTCGATCACTTGATTCAGCTCAATTGGGAACGATTCTCATTCATTTAGTATTGCGTCCGCAAGCGTCCACAACGAAAAGAGGAAGCCGCGACCGATGCATGCCCGCCCATTCTGGCCCGTCGCGCTGGCATTGTTGACGGTGCCCCTGTCGCCGTCGGCGCCTGCGCAGACGCGCCTGGACACCGTCGTCGTCACCGCGACCGGGCGCCCTGCCGAGAGCGCGGAGACCCCCCAGGCGATCGAGGTGATCGATCCCGCCGACGGCGAGCCGTCGGCGCCGCCCGGGTCGCTCTTCCGGGGCCGGCCGGGGATGGCGGTGCAGTCGGACGGCGCCTGGGGGGAAAACCCGGTGCTGCGCGGACTGCGCAAGGAAAGCATCGTCGTGCTCGTCGATGGCGTGCGCGTGAACTCGGCGCAGCCGCAGGGCGCGCTCGCCTCCTTCGTCGATCTCGGGCTGCTCGAGCGCATCGAGGTCGTGCAGGGGCCATCGTCGGTGCTGTACGGCAGCGGCGCGATGGGCGGCGCGGTGAACCTGATCACGCCGTCGACGCGCTTCACGCCGGAGCCGAGGCTCGGCGGCCGCTTCGGGCTCGGCTTCGGCACGACGACGGCGGGCGCACTGCTGCTGGAACGATCGGGACCCGGGCATGCACTCGTGCTCGGCGCGGCGGCCAACGACACCGACGACTACGACAGTCCCGACGGGCGCGTGCCGAACACCGGCTACCGCTCGGACTCGCTGCTGGCGAAATACGCATACCGCCTGTCGCCGCAGGCGAGCCTTCGCCTGAACCTGCAGCGCCACGCGGTCCACGACGTCTGGTATCCGGGATCGGCACGCACCGGCGGGCGCCCCGGGGGTGCCGGCCTGCCGCCGGCGCTCGGCACGGTCACGATCCGTTCGCCCGAGCAGCGGCGCGAGCTCGCCGAGCTGGGCGTCGACGCGCGGCTGGGCCCCGGGCAGCTGTCGGCCGAGGTGTGGCGGCAGGACGTCTTCCGGCAGATCCGCGCGTTCTCGGAGCGCCTCGGCCGCGACTACGTCCGCAACGACGTCACCTTCTCCACCCAGGGCCTGCGCACCCGCTACGTGCTGCCGGTCGGCGACGCGCACATCCTGACCATCGGCGCGGAGACCTGGCGGATGCGGGCGGATCCGGAGCGGTACATCGACAACAACCCGCCGTTCTTCGACGCGAACCGGCGCAACGACCCCTTCGACCACGGCAGCCTGCGCTCGACCGGCGTGTTCGTGCAGGACGAGATCGAATGGGGGCGCGCGCGCATCGTCGCCGGCGCCCGCTTCGATCGCATCGACGGCGACGCGCGCAGCAAGGGCGCCGCGCCGATGCTGCAGACCACCGGCCTCGCGCATCGCGACGACACGCTGTCGTGGTCGCTCGGCGTGCTGTATCCGATCACCGCGACGGCGAACGCCTACGCAAACGTGGGCCGCGCCTGGCGCGCCGCCGACCTGCGCGAGCGATTCGAGGACTCGGCGCGAGGCGACGGCTACTACCACGTGGGCAATCCGCGGCTCGAGCCCGAGCGCTCGACGAGCATCGAGATCGGCCTGAAGGGCAGCGGCGGCGACGTCGACTACCGGATCTCGGCGTACCGCACCCGCATCGACGACTACATCGCCGGCCGGGTCACCGGCACGCTTCACCCGACCGGGCTGCCGATCAAGCTCACCGAGAACCTCGACGAGGTCGTGATCCGCGGCGTCGAAGGCCTCGCGACGATGCCGCTCGGTGCCTTCGTCGTCGACGCGTCGTTCACCTGGCTGCGCGGCGACAATCGACAGGACGACGAGCCGCTCGCGTTCCTGCCGCCGCCGCAGGCGAGCGTCGGAATCGGACAGGCGCCGACGCGCGGACCGTACTGGCGCGCGGCGCTGCGCGCGGTAGCGCGCCAGGACCGCATCGGCACCCGCTTCACCGCGGGCACCGAGAACGAGACCCCCGGCTTCGTGACCGCCGACGCGCTCGTCGGCTGGCGTTTCGGCGACTTCGGCGCACTATCGGACCTGCGCGCGGAGCTGCGGGTCGTCAATCTCCTCGATCGTAGCTACCACGAGCACCTGACCGAGGGCATCTCCGGCGAGGAACTGCTCGCGCCGGGCCGCTCGGCATCCCTGAGCATCCGCGGGAGGTTCTGACATGCGTGTGGCGCGCCGTCGCTTTCTCGTGCACGCCGCCGCGGCCGGCGCAGCGGCGGCCGCGGCCGGATCGATCGCCGCGAACGCCCGCGCCGACGACGCCGGAGCGGGCCCCGGCGTCGGCGCCGGTGCCGGCGCAGGACCGCGCCTGGCGACGCTCACCCTCGCCGGCCCGCCGGCGAGCGTCTCGAATCCGCTGGTGCGCATCGCCGAATCCGGCGCGCTCGCCGACCTCGCGCAGGAGGTCCGCTTCACCGTCTGGCGCGATCCCGACCAGCTGCGGCTGATGGCGCTCGACGGCCGGGCCGACGTGCTCGCGATGCCCGTCAACGTGGCGGCGAACCTGTACAACCGCGGCGCGAAGCTTCGTCTCGTCAACGTCTCCACCTGGGGAATCCTGTGGATCGTGTCGCGCGATCCCGCGGTGCATGCGCTGAAGGACCTCGTCGGCGAGGAGATCGCGATGCCGTTCCGCGGCGACATGCCCGACATCGTCTTGGGGCTGCTCGCCGAGCGCGCCGGCATCGATACCCGCCGGGATCTGCGGCTGCGCTACGTGGCCTCCCCGATGGACGCGATGCAGCTGCTGCTCACCCGCCGCGTCGACCACGCGCTGCTCGCCGAGCCGGCGGTGTCGATGGCGCTGCACAAGTCGGCCTCCTTCCCGGCGAGTGTCGTCGCGCCCGAGCTGCACCGCGCCGTCGACCTGCAGCAGGAATGGGCGCGAAGCTTCGGCGGCGACGCGCGCATGCCGCAGGCGGGCATCGCGGTGCTCGGCAGCCTGCGCGAGCGCTCGCAGGCCGTCGCGCGCGTGCACGAGGCCTACGCCCGCTCGCTCGCCTGGTGCCAGGCGAATGCCGCCGCGTGCGGCGAGATCGTCGAGAAGCGGATTCCGATGCTGTCGGCCGAAGCGGTGGCCGATGCGATCGGACACGGGCAGATGGACGTCGTGCCGGCACGCGACGCCCGTCCGGCGCTCGAGGCGCTGTTCCGGCTGCTGCTCGAGAAGAGTCCGGGGCTCGTCGGCGGGCGCCTGCCGCCCGACGATTTCTACGCGTCGCCGAGCGCGGCGCAGCACACCGGATGACGGCGAGCCGCGCCCGATGAAGTCGCTGCGCGCCGCCCTCGCGAAGCTGCCCGCGTACCTGTGGAGCGGGTGGGGCGCGGTGGCGAGCCTGCTGCTGCTCGTCGCCGCCTGGGAGCTCGTCGCGCAGCAGTACGGCCCGCTCGTGCTGCCCGATCCGCGCAGCGCCTTCGCGACGCTCGCGCACTCGCTCGCACTCGGCGACGCGGGGCCCGAGCTGATGGCCACCGCGCGGCGCGCGCTCGCCGGCTTCGCTTCGTCGGTGCTCGTCGGCAGCGCGCTCGGGCTGCTCGCCGGCGTGTCGATGACGGCCTCGATGATGTCGCGCCCGATCGTCACCGTGCTGCTCGGCACCCCGCCGATCGCCTGGCTCGTGCTCGCGATGCTGTGGTTCGGCGCGAGCGACGGCACGCCTGTCTTCACCGTCTTCGTCGCCGCCTTCCCGGTCGTCTTCGTCGGCGCGATGCAGGGCGCGCGCACGCTGGACAACCAGCTGAAGACGATGGCCCGCGCCTTCGCACTGCCGCCGCGCATGATGTTCCTCGACGTCTATCTCCCGCACGTCGTCTCGTACCTGTTCCCGGCGTGGATCAGCGCGCTCGGCATCTCGTGGAAGGTCGTCGTGATGGCCGAGCTGCTGTCGAGCCCGGACGGGGTCGGCGCGGCGCTCGCCGTGGCCCGCTCGCAGCTCGACACGGCGGCGACGATGAGCTGGATCGTCGCCGTCGTCGGCCTGCTGCTCGCGGTCGAATACCTGCTGCTCGAGCCGCTGAAACGCGAGGTCGAGCGCTGGCGCGAGCCCGGCGCCGCGCCGGGCGGAGCCGCGACGTGACCGGCGCCGTCGCACCGGCGTTGCGCGTTCGCGGCCTGCAGCACGCGTTCGGCCGCGAGACGGTGCTCGAGGGCATCGACCTCGAGCTCGCCGCCGGCGAGGTCGTCGCGCTGGTCGGGCCGTCGGGCTGCGGCAAGACGACGCTGCTGCATCTGTGCGCGCAGCTGCAGATCGCCGATCGCGGAACGATCGACGACGGCTTCGCCACGCGCGCCTGCATGTTCCAGCAGCCGCGGCTGCTGCCCTGGAAATCGGCGCTCGACAACATCGCGATCGTGCTCGCGGCGCGCGGCGTCGGCCGCGACGAGCGCGAGCACCGCGCGCGCGAGATCGGGCTGCGCCTCGGGCTGGCGCACGAAGACTTCGCGAAGTTCCCGCACCAGCTCTCGGGCGGCATGCAAAGCCGTGTCGCGCTCGCGCGTGCGCTCGTCGTCGAGCCCGACCTGCTGCTGCTCGACGAACCGTTCTCGGCGCTCGACATCGGCCTTCGCGAGGAGATGTACCGGCTGCTGCTCGATCACCTCGCCGCGCGTCGCGTGGGCGTACTGATGATCACGCACGACCTGGCCGAAGCGGTGCGGCTGTCGGGCCGGATCCTCGTGATGGCCGCGCACCCCGGGCGCATCGTCGCGCGCATCGCGCTCGATGCACCGGTGGCCGCACGCGACGACGAATGGATCTACCAAGCCACGGCGCGGCTGCTCTCGCGGGCGGAAGTGCGCGACAGCTTCGGGCTGCCGCCGCTGCACGCCGGCAGGGGGCGCCCCGCGCGCGCGCCTTCGGCATCGATCGGCAGCGACCTGCGGATCGTCGAGGGCGCGCCGGTGCTTCCCTTCGTGCGCAGGACGCAGCGATGCTGAGGAGCGCACGCATCGAGCGGCTGCCGCTCCTGTCGTGTCCGTTCCGAGCGATGTTCATCGCGACCGCGCTGTGGTCGCTCCTCGGCATCGCGCTCTCCGGCGCCGCCTTCTCGCTCGGGATCGCCGTTCCCGCGGTGCACGGAGGCGTGCTCGTCTGGCACGCGCACGAGTTGATGTTCGGCGTCGGGCTGGCGGCGATCGCCGGCTTCGTGCTCACCGCGGTACCGGAATTCACCGAGACGCCGGCGTACGGCGCGCGCGTTTCCGCGGCGTTCGCGCTCGCCTGGGCGGCGGCACGTCTGGCGTTCTGGCTGTCGCCCGTGCTCGGCCCGTGGCCTGCGGCGATCACCGAGGTCGGCTTCGCGCTCGCGCTGCCGACGCTGCTCGGCGCACGGTTGCTGCGCGATCCGCAGCGCCGCCACCGCGGCTTCCTCTGGGGCCTGGCCGCCTTCGCGCTCGTCACCGGCGGCTTCTGGGTCGACGCGCTGCGCGAAGGCTGGCCGATGCGGTGGGTGCACGCGGCGCTCGACGTGATGATGATCCTCGTCGTCGTCTCGATGAGCCGCATCTCGATGCGCATCGTCAACGACGCGCTCGACGCGCGGCGCGCGACTGCGCCCGACGACGCGCTTCCCGAATACCGCGCGCGACCGCCGCGCCGCAACCTGGCGATCTTCACGATCGCGCTGCATGCGCTCGCCGCCTTCTTCGCGCCGGGATCGGCCGTGACCGGCTGGATCGCGCTCGCCGCGGCCGCCGCCGTGCTGAACCTGCTCAACGACTGGCACGTCGGGCGCGCGCTGCTCGGCCGCTGGGCGGCGATGCTCTACACCGTCTACTGGCTGATGGCGCTCGGCTACGGCTGGCTCGGCGCCGCGCGGCTCGGCGCTCCGCTCGCGGCGAGCGGCGGCACGCACCTGCTCACCGTCGGTGCGATGGGCCTGTCGATCTATGCGGTGCTGAACATCGCCGGACGGATGCACGCAGGCCGGCCGCTCGACACCCGCCGGTGGACGCCGATCGGTGCGCTGCTGCTCGCCGGCGCCGCGCTGCTGCGCGCCGGCGCCGGCCTGCCCGGCGCACCCGCGAGCGCGCTGGTCGCGGCGTCGTCACTCGCATGGCTCGCGTCGTGGGGGCTCGTGCTCGCGCATCTCGGCCCCGCCTGGTGGGGTCGGCGCACCGACGGCGGCGTCGGCTGCGAGGAACCGGTCGAGATCGACCCGCTCGGCGCCGGCGCCCCCGGCAGCGCCTGTTCCGTCGCAGTGCACGCGACGGACCGATGAGGGGCGAAGCGCCGCCGAACGCGCCTTGCCGTTCGCGCCCTGCCGGCGCCCGGTGCCCGTCGCTCAGCGGTCCTCGCCCTTCAGCAAGCGACGCAGCAGCTTGCCGGTGGCGGTGGCCGGCAGCGATTCGCAGAACACGATCTCGCGCGGCACCTGGTAGGCCGCCATGTTCTCGCGTGCCCATTGCGCCATCTCGTCCTCGCTCACCGTGCCGGCCGCGCCGGTTTTGAGCACGACGAAAGCCCTCGGGATCTCGCCCTTCTCCGGATCGGGCATGCCGATGACGCCGACCTGCGCCACCGCCGGATGGCGCAGCAGGATCGACTCGACCTCCTCCGGGAACACGCTGTATCCGGAGACCTTGATCATCTCCTTGAAGCGTCCCTCGAAGGTGAGATAGCCGTCCTCGTCGAGATAGCCGATGTCGCCGGTATGCAGCCAGCCGTCGCGCAGCGCCTGCGCGGTGGCTTCCGGGCGCTTCCAGTAGCCGCGAAACACGCCCGGGCCGCGGATCAGGATCTCGCCCGACTCGCCGGTCTGACGCGGCGCGCCGGTCATCGGATCGGCGATGCGGATCTCGTTGCCCGGGACGGGCCGCCCGTGCGTGCCCCAGCGGATCGCGTCGGGCGGCATGCAGGTGTCCATCGTGTGCGTCTCGGTCAGTCCGTAGGCGGCCTCGAAGGACACGCAGTTCGGGGCATGCTCGCGCCAGCGCCGCGCGATCGTCTCGGTGAACCGGATGCCGAAGCTGGTGACCGGGTTCAGCCGCAGGCTGGACAGATCGAAGCGCTGCGCGTCGGGTAGCTTCATCGCGGCGACGTGCATCGGCGCGAAGCCGTACCACCAGCTGACGCGATGCCGCTCGATCGCCTGCAGCGCCGCACGCGCATCGAAGCGATACAGCAGCACCACCGTCGCGCCGGCGTACACCGGGACGTCCACGCCGGTCAGCATGCCGGCGATGTGGTAGAGCGGCGCGACGGCGAGCAGCACGTCGTCGGCCGTCACGCGATAGGCCTCGCTCGACGCGGCGGTCTTGTACAGCGCGTTGCCGTGCGACAGCATCGCGCCCTTGGGCATGCCCATCGTGCCCGCCGTATAGGGGACCAGCGCGATCTCGTCGAGCGCTACGTCGACCTGCGGCGGACGCGCATCGGTGCGCGTCGCCGCGAGGAAATCCTCGGCCGCGACGTGCGATGCACCGGCGTGCCCGTCGCGCGCACGGCGCATCGCGAGCAGCTCCTCGGGCACGTCGATCGACGGCTGCTGCGGCAGCAGATCGTCGTAATGCACGACGAACACGTGCTCGAGCGCGGTGCGGGCGCGCACCTGCTCGACGACGTCGAGCAGCGGCGCGGCGGCCACCAGCACGCGCGCCTGCAGGTCGTCGAGCTGGTAATGCAGCTCGTGCTCGCGGCTGAGCGGACCCACCGGGCAGACGACGGCGCCGATTTTCTGGATCGCGTAGTGCGCGATCACGTATTGCGGGCAGTTCTGCATGTACAGCGCGACCGGCTCGCCGCGCGCGACGCCGAGCTGCGCGAGCCGGGCCGCGAAGGCGTCGCTCGCGCGATCGAGCTCGCCGTAGCCGAGCGCAGCGCCGTACCAGAGGTACGCCGGATGGTCGGGCCTGCTTCGCGCGTGCGCGCGCAGGATCTCGTGCAGCGGCCGCTTCCCGTACGGACCGGTCGCCGTTTCGCCGTCGCGATTCGTGTCGTTCATGCGAAGTCCCTCCGGGTCTCGTCGCGGCGGGCCGCCGCGGACCGGCGCGCGACGCTCAGGCGCCCTGCGGTGCGAGCAGCCGCGCCACTTCCTCGTCGTCGACCTGCTCGAAGTGCTCGTAGTGCAGCGAAACCGCGCGGAAGTCCTCCGGCGCCTCGAGGCAGACCACCTCGTCGGCGTATGGAGCGACGCGCTCGAGGCTGTCGGGCGCGGCGACCGGCACCGCGCAGATCAGGTGCGACGGCGAGCGGGCCCGCGTCGAATGCAGCGCCGCCGTCATCGTCGAGCCGGTGGCGAGCCCGTCGTCGACGACGATCGTGATGCGCCCGGCCGGGTCGATCGGGGGGCGGCCCGCTCGATACCGCTCGCGGCGCCGGCGCAGCAGCTCGAGCTGCTCGCGCTTCTCGTGCTCGAGCCACATCGGGTCGACCCTGCGCGCCGCCTCCGGCGAAGCCCAGTGCACCTCACCGTTCTCGTCGATCGCGCCGAGCGCCAGCTCCGGCTGGTACGGCGCGCCGATCTTGCGCACGAGCACGACGTCGAGGTCGCCGCCGAGGGCATCGGCGATGCGCCGACCCATCGGCACGGCGCCGCGCGGAATCGCCAGTACCAGCGGAGATTTTCCCGAAAACGGCTCGAGTGCCTGGGCGAGCCGGTCGGCGGCATCGTCGCGATCGCGGAACATTCGAGAACCTCCGGTCGGGTTGAGCTTGGGACGCGTATCGTCGAAGGTCCGTTCTACCGCAGGATCCCGACGTCGGGAAGTGCCGCCCGCCGACGCGGCGCTACGCAAAGGTGATCGCCGAGCGCCGCTCGGGTGTGTCGAGATGCGCGACGTTGTTGAAGCTGAGCAGCCGCAGCACCTCGCGCCCGGCGATCAGCTCCGTGAACCCGGTGTTGCGGCACTGCAGGTTCAGCTCGATCGCCGTGCTCGCCGGCGCGCCCATCAGGTCGGCGACCAGGCGGCCGATCGCGCCGCCCGAGCTCACGACGAGCACGGCATCGTCGCGCGCGGTTCCGCGCACGGCAAGCTCGATGGCCGCGCGCACGCGCGTGCCGAAGGCCGGCCAGGTCTCCGGGACGTCGGGCAGGCGGTCCTCGGCCCACGCGAGCATCGCGTGGCGGAACGTGCGCCAGTAGTCGCGCGCGTCGGCGAGCTGGTGCGCCCGCGGCGCGAGGCCGGTGTGCGCCGTGTAGAGCGCCTCGCCCGGATACTCGTTCAGGCCCTCGTGCAGCTCGAGCGCATCGCCGCTCTCGCCCATCGCCTCGAGGATCGCCCGCGCGGTGTCCTGCTGCCGCAGCATCGTGCCGGAGACGGTACGCGCGAAGCGCAGCCCGCGATCGGCGAAATGCCGGCCCAGCCAGTGCGCCTGGCGAAAACCGAGCTCGGAGAGCGCGTCGTAGTCTTCGGCACCGAACGAGGCCTGCGCGTGCCGCACGAGATAGACGATCGACATCGGATGCGGGAGGAAGCGGGAACGAGAGCCATTATCGCCGCGTGAACCTTTACCATTTCGCCTGTCGCTCCCGCGAGGCGCCGGCACACCCACGGGGCAGCCGTATTCACCGGAGACAGAGAGAACGAACCATGCGAGTACAAGTCGCGATCATCGGAGCGGGCCCGGCAGGGCTGCTGCTCGGCCAACTGCTCTACCGCGCAGGCATCGACGCGGTCATCCTCGAGCGCCGCAGCGGCGAATACGTGCTCGGCCGCATCCGGGCCGGCGTCCTCGAGCAGGTCGCGGTCGACCTGCTCGACGAGGCCGGCGTCGGCGCGCGCCTGCACGCCGAGGGCCTCGTGCACGGCGGCATCCAGCTGTGCTTCGACGGCGTGCGCCACCGGGTCCCGCTCGCCGATCTCACCGACGGGAAGCACGTCACCGTCTACGGGCAGACCGAGGTCACGCGCGACCTGATGGACGCGCGCGCCGCCGAGGGCGCGCGCACGATCTACGAAGCCGCCGACGTCTCGATCCACGACTTCGACACCGACCGGCCGAAGGTCCGCTATCGCAAGGACGGCGCCGTGCACGAGATCGAATGCGACTTCATCGCCGGCTGCGACGGCTTCCACGGCGTGTGCCGCGAGACGATCCCGCGCAGTGCCGTGAAGGAATACGAGCGCGTCTTCCCCTTCGGCTGGCTCGGCCTGCTCGCCGACGTGCCGCCGGTCTCCGAAGAGCTCATCTACGTGAACCATCCGCGCGGCTTCGCGCTGTGCAGCATGCGCTCGCGCACGCGCAGCCGCTACTACCTGCAGGTTCCGCTCGAGGAGAAGGTCGAGGATTGGTCCGACGACCGTTTCTGGGAGGAGCTCAAGCGGCGCGTCGACGCCGAGGCCGCCCGCACGATGATCACCGGCCCGTCGATCGAGAAGAGCATCGCGCCGCTGCGCAGCTTCGTCGCCGAGCCGATGCGCTTCGGCCGGCTGCTGCTCGCCGGCGACGCCGCGCACATCGTTCCGCCCACCGGGGCGAAGGGACTGAACCTCGCAGCGAGCGACGTGCGCTACCTGTCGCGCGCGCTGATCGACCACTACCGCACGGGGTCGATGAAGGAGATCGACGCCTACTCCGACAAATGCCTGCGTCGCGTGTGGAAGGCGGTTCGCTTCTCGTGGTGGATGACGCACCTGATGCACCGCTTCCCCGACACCGGCGAGATGGGCCAGAAGATCCAGGAGACGGAGCTCTACTACCTGACCGGCTCGAAGGCCGCGTCGACCTCGCTGGCGGAGAACTACGTCGGGCTGCCGTTCGAGGACTGACCCGCGTTCCCGACGGGCGGGCGCGCTCAGATCACCGAGGTCGCGCAGCCGTCCATCGGGATGATCGCACCCGAGACGTACGAGGCCGCGTCGGAGGCGAGGAAGAACGCCACCTGCGCGATCTCGTCGGGCTCGGCCATGCGGCCCATCGGAATGCGCTCGATCGCCTGCGCGAGCAGTTCCGCCTTGCTGCGTCCCGAGGCACGCGCCTCCGCCTCCAGTCCTTCGTCGACGCGCGTCGTGCGCGTCAGTCCGGGATTGATCGCATTGACGCGAACGCCGCGATGCGCCCATGCGCGCGCAAGGCCGACGGTGGCAAGCATCAACGCGGAGTTGGCGGCGCCGCCGGCGATGTGCAACGGCATCGCCTGTCGTCCGCCCTGCCCGACGATGTTGACGATGCTGCCGCGCCCGCGTGCCGCCATCCGCTCGACGACCGGCTGCATGACGTTGATGTAGGTGAAGTACTTCGCATCCATCGCCTGCCGGTACGCGGCGGCGCTCAGCTCGTCGAGCGGGTAGCGGCGCGCGGCACCCGCGGCATTGACGAGCACGTCGATCGGTCCGTGCGTCGCCTCGACCCGCTCCACCAGGCGCAGCGCCGCCTGCGCGTCGGCGAGGTCGACCGGCTCGGCGATGAAGGCCGAAGCGTCGATCGGCGCGCCGGCGCCGCCGGCAGGCGCCTCGGCGAACGACGCCTGCGCCGCCGCCAGATGGGCGGGATCGCGCGCGACGCCGACGACACGCCGGCCCGCGCGCAGGAAGATGCGGGCGCAGGCAAGGCCGATCCCCTTGCTCGCCCCCGTCACGAGAACCACGGACGTCCCGGCATCGTTGGTCATGGCGCCTCCACGAAGAACAACGGCCGAAGTCTGTCACAAGGCGCCGGCGCCCGCGCCGGAGGGCCGGGGCCGCGCCCGATGCGCCACGGCGCGACGCCGGCGAATGCCGGCGACGCCGCGAACGAACGGGACGGAGTCCGGCCTCAGCCGGACAGTGCGGACGCGACGGGCGGAACCTCGGCGTCGAGGTCGCCGCTCAGCGGGTGCGGCTCGACGCGCCGCTTGGCATCGACGTACAGCCGGCGTGCGTGCTCGTCGAGCTGGCGGCGCGCGGCGAGAAAGGCGTCGCGCAGCGCAACGTGCACGTCCTGTCGTCGCACCTGGTTGGTGACGATGTTACCGCCGGGAACGGAGATGTCGATCGAGACGAGGAATTCCTCGCCCTGCTGCTTGTGGTTGTGCGGCCGCTGTACGACGACGCGACAACTGGTGACGTTCGGATGGAACTGCTCGAGCTTGTTGGACTTCTCGCGAATCGCAGCTTCGAGGGCGGGCGAAGCGTCGATTCCATGGAAATGGATCTGCAACTGCGTACGCATAGGGCTCCTTATCGTCGAAATACCCGAAACCGCCGGGCATCGTGCTGTCGACCTTCGTGTCAGTGCTCGTCCGTTCGTGTCCACTCGTCGTCTGCCAACTCTCCTGTGTCGGGATCGATCCAGCCGGGAACGCCCAGCGCCTCGCCGACGCTGCGCACCGCTTCGTCGGCATCGTCCAGAACCGTTTCGTCGTCGGCCGCCTGCATGTCGTCGACGGCCTCGACGAGCGACGCGAACGGGCCGTATTCGCGCCCCTCGGCCTCGTCGATCCACCAGAAGCCGTCGGGACGCTCGATCACGCGCGTGTGATCGAAATCGGGAGGTGTGGTGGGAATCGTGCGTCTCATCCGCGTCCTCCATGCACGGACGCTCGAAGCGGCGCGACCAGCTTCTCGATCGACGACAGGTGTCGGGTTTCGGCGAGCGCGAATTCGAGCGCGCGCATGCGGACCGATTCGTTCGGCGACGTCGCCGCGAGATGCTCGAACACGGCGCGCATGCGGCGCTCGTTTCGTCGCGCGGCCTCGAGCGCGCCCGCGGGCGTGTCGGGGTCCTCGAGCATCGACTGGCACATGGCTTCCGTCCAGGTCACCCGTTCGGCCAGTATGGTGCCAACGTCGAGATCGGGCAAGTCGCGCTCGATGCGCGCGGTGTATTCCGACTCGAGCACGGCCAGGCGCGAGAACAGGCGTTGCAACGCGGCCTCGCGGCGCGACGACGCCGCGGTGGCCAGTCGCCGATAGCGTGCCGATGCCTCGCGCCTTCGCGCGAGCGTAGCGACCAGCAGTTCTCGCAACGAGACGACGGAATCGGCCGCGAGATTCATCGGCGTATCCTGCCGAAGCGGGCGACCGGCGGGTTTGACCCGGGTCAACGGCCCGGCTTCTTCGGTACCATTGCGCGCAGACGCCCTTCGGAAAGCGCACTTTGGCATCGGTTTCGATCGAGAAGGTCCGCAAGTCGTACGGCGCGACGGAGGTCGTGCACGGCGTCGACGTCGAGATCGCCGACGGCGAGTTCTGCGTGCTCGTCGGTCCGTCGGGCTGCGGCAAGTCGACGCTGCTGCGGATGATCGCCGGGCTCGAGGAAATCACCTCTGGGCGCATCCGGATCGGCGAACGCGTCGTCAACGACGTGCAGGCCCGCGACCGGGACATCGCGATGGTGTTCCAGAACTACGCGCTATACCCGCACATGACGGTGCGCCAGAACATGGCGTTCTCGCTGGTGCTCGCGCGGCGGCCGAAAGCCGAGATCGAGCAGCGCGTCGCCGAGGCGGCGTCGATCCTCGGCCTGACCCCGTATCTCGACCGCCACCCGGGCCAGCTCTCGGGCGGCCAGCGGCAGCGGGTCGCGATGGGCCGGGCGATCGTCCGCAAGCCGAAGGTGTTCCTGTTCGACGAGCCGCTGTCGAACCTCGACGCCAAGCTGCGCGTGCAGATGCGCAGCGAGATCCGCGAGCTGCACCAGCGGCTGCGCACGACGTCCGTCTACGTCACCCACGACCAGATCGAGGCGATGACGATGGCCGACCGCATCGTCGTGCTGCACGAGGGTCGCGTCGAGCAGACCGGCACGCCGCTGGAGGTCTACGACCGGCCGGCGAACGCCTTCGTCGCGACGTTCATCGGCTCGCCGGCGATGAACCTGCTCCCCGGGCGGCTGACGGCCGACGCCGCCGCCGTCGAGCTCGCCGGCGGCGCGCAGCTCGCGCTCGCGCAGCCCGCGGCGGCGCGTCCGGGCACCGACGTGCGGGTCGGCATCCGTCCCGAGCACCTCGAGCTGAACGGCCAGGGGTTGCGCTGCGAAGTCGTCGTCGTCGAGCCCACCGGCGCCGACACGCAGGTGATCGCGCGCTGCCCGGCGGGCGAGATCGTCGCGAGCTTTCGCGAGCGACATCACTTCCGCCCGGGCGACCGCATCAGTCTGGCGGCGAGTCCGCTGGCGCTGCACGTGTTCGACGCGGCGAGCGGGCAGCGCCTGTCGACGTAGCCTTTCGCTCGCCGATCAGGCCGGTGGTCAGCGCGGTGCCGACGAGGATGATCGCGGTGCCGGCGATCATCGCCACCGTGATCGATTCCCCGAGCAGCAGCGCGCCCCAGAGCATCCCGAACGCCGGGACGAGGAAGGTCACCGTCACCGCGCCCACGCTTCCGATGCGCTCGATCAGCCGGAAGAACACCACGTAGGCGAATCCGGTGCAGAACACGCCGAGCAGCACGGCCGACAGCCAGGCGCTCGCGCCCGGCGAGTGCTCGGGCCAGGTGAACGCCGCGAACGGCGACAGGATCAGCGCCGCGAACAGCAGGCTGCCGCCGGCACCGAGCATCGCGTCGACGTCGGACAGGTACCGCTTGGTCGCGACCGACGCGATGCCGTAGGACAGCGTCGCGCCGAAGATCGCGGCGATCGACAGGCCGACGCCCTCGTCGCCGAGGCGCAGGCGGCCCCAGACGAGCACGAGCACGCCCGCGAAGCCGACGAGCAGGCCGAGCACGCGCAGCCGACTCAGCCGCTGGCCCAGCCAGACGAAGGCGACGAGCGCGCTCCAGAACGGCACGGTGGCGTTCAGGATCGACGAGTAGCCGGCGCTCAGGCGCAGCATCGCGTAGCCGTACAGCACGAACGGCAGCGCCGAGTTCAGCACCCCGACCAGCGCGATGTGCCCGACGTGGCCGCGCAAGCCGTCGCGCAACCGCGTGCGCAACAGCAGCGGCAGCAGCACGAGCGCACCGATCGCCGTGCGCAGGAACATCAGCGGAAATGCGCCGAAAGGCGCGACCGCCACGCGGATGAACAGGAACGAGCCGCCCCACAGCGCGGCCAGCATCAGCAGGTCGACGAGATCGCGGCGCTTCAACGTGCGCTCCGGCGCGGCGCGACGTTCATCCGCCGGCTCCGAGCGAGCTCCACAGGTTCATCACCGCGTACGCACGCCACGGCTGCCAGTCGCGCGCGATCGCGCGCGCCGTCGCCGGCGTGCGCGCGCCGAGCGCGCGCAGCACGGCGAGGTCGCCCGCCGGAAACGCATCGCGCCAGCACAGCGCGCGCAGCGCGATGTACTGCGCGGTCCAGTCGCCGACGCCGGGCGTCGCGAGCAGCCGCTCGAGGGTCGGCTCGACGGGGGCGCCCGGCGCCAGCACGAGATCGCCGCGGGCGATCGCGTCGGCGAGCGCGCGCACGGTGCGGGCGCGGCGCTCGGTGAGGCCAAAGGCGGCGATCGCCGCATCGTCGAGCGACGCGACCGCGGCGGGCGCCGGGAACGCGTGCGAGATTCCCGAAGGCGGATCGGACAGCGGCTCGCCGAGGTGCCGGACGAGGCGCGCGATCACCGTGCGCGCCGCCTTCACGCTGATCTGTTGGCCGACGATCGCGCGCACCGCGAGCTCGAATCCGTCGAAGCTGCCGACGAGCCGCATCGGCCCGCGCATCGGCGTGCCGGCCGGCAGCGCATCGAGCGGGCGCGACGCGTCGAGATCGAGATCGAAGATCGCCCGCAGTTGGCGCAGGATCGGTTCGGCGAAAGGCTCGAGCGACGCGGCGAGCTCGACCTCGAGCGCGTCGCCCCCGCCGGCCGCGCGCACACGCAGCCAGCCGTTTCGCGATGGCCGTCCGTGCGACCAGCGGACGCTGCGCAGGTACGCACCGTCGTCCACCCGCTCCACGCCTTCGATGCAACGCGCGTCGAGAAAGGCCAGTGTGCGCTGCCAATCGAACGGCGGTCGATACGGCAGGCGGTGCGCGGGCATGCGCCGATTATGCCCCTGCGTCGGATTTTGCCGAGCGGGTGCCGGGCTGCGGTGCGAACTCGATCAGGAGGTCGTGCGCCGAAACGGTGTCGCCGGGCTTCACGTGGATCGCCCGCACGACCGCGTCGCGCTCGGCGCGGATCTGCGTCTCCATCTTCATCGCCTCGATCGACACCAGCGGATCGCCCGAACGCACCGCCTGTCCGGCCTTCACCGCGACCGTCACGATCATCCCCGGCGTCGGCGCCGGAACCTGCGTCGGATCGTCCGGCTGCGCCTGCGGCCGGCGCACGCTGCGCGGCACGCCGGCCTTCTCGACGCGCATCGTGCGCGGCTGGCCGTTCAGCTCGAAGAACACGCGCACGACCCCTTCCTCCTCGGCCGGCGCCGTGCCCTGCATCGTGATGAACAGCGTCTTGCCGCGATCGATGTCGACGGCGATCTCGTCGCGCTCGCGCATCCCGTAAAAGAAGGTCTGCGTCGGCAGCATCGACACGTCGCCGTAGGCCCGCCGATGCTCGGCGTACTCGCGGTAGACCTTCGGATACATCAGCCACGACGCGAGCTCGTCGTCGTCGACGCGGTGGCCGAGCGCCTTCGCCGCCTCCTGCCGCGCGGCCTCGAGATCGACCGGAGGCAGCCGGTCGCCGGGGCGGTACGGCTGCGGAGGCTCCGGCTCGATCGGATGCGCACTGTCGCAGCGCAGCACCTTGCGCGACAGCGCCGGCGGAAAGCCGTCGGGCGGAAAGCCCAGCTCGCCGCGGAACAGCGAAACGACGCTCTCGGGAAACGCGACGTCGCGGGCCGGGTCGACGAGATCGTCGGCGCTCAGGTCGTTGGCCACCATGTGCAGCGCCAGGTCGCCGACCACCTTCGAGGTCGGCGTCACCTTGACGATGTCGCCGAACGCCCGGTTGACCTCGGCGTAGGCGCGCGCGACCTCCGGCCAACGATGCTCCAGCCCGAGCGCACGCGCCTGCTCGCGCAGGTTCGTGTACTGCCCGCCGGGCATCTCGTGCCGGTAGACGTCCGAGGTCCCGGCGCGGATGTCCGCCTCGAAGGGCGCGTACAGCTCGCGCACCCCCTCCCAGTAGTGCGACACCGCCTGCATCGCGTCGCGATCGATGCCCGGGTCGCGCGGACCGCCTTCGAGCGCCGCGACGATCGCGCCGAGGTTCGGCTGCGAGGTGAGGCCGCTCATCGAATCCATCGCACCGTCCACCGCGTCGGCACCGCCCTCGAGCGCGGCGAGCACGGAGGCGACGGCGCCGCCGCTCGTGTCGTGCGTGTGGAAATGCACCGGAAGCCCGGTCTCGCTGCGCAGCGCGTGCACGAGCTCGCGCGCCGCGCGCGGCCGGCACACCCCCGCCATGTCCTTGATGCCGAGCACGTGCACGCCGGCGCGCTGCAGCGCGCGCGCCGCATCGAGGTAGTAGCGCAGCGAGTATTTCGGGCGGGAGGCATCGAAGAGGTCGGCGGTATAGCAGATCGTGCCCTCGCAGAGCGCGCCGGCCTCCAGCACGGCGTCGATCGCCACCCGCATGTTCTCGACCCAGTTCAGCGAGTCGAAGACGCGGAACAGGTCGATGCCGCCGGCGGCTGCGCGCGCGACGAAGTGCCGGACCACCTCGTCGCCGTAGTTCGTGTAGCCGACCGCGTTGCTGCCGCGCAGCAGCATCTGCAGCAGCACGTTGGGAATCGCCGCGCGCAGCTTCGCCAGCCGCTCCCACGGGTCTTCCTTCAGGAAGCGCAGCGCGACGTCGAAGGTCGCCCCGCCCCAGCACTCCAGCGACAACAGCTGCGGCAGCAGGCGCGCGTAATAGGGCGCGATGCGCAGCATGTCGATCGTGCGCATCCGCGTGGCGAACAGCGACTGGTGCGCGTCGCGCATCGTCGTGTCGGTGAGCAGCGCCTGCGGCTGCTCGAACATCCAGCGCGCGAAGAGCTCGGGCCCGACGGCGAGCAGCCGCTCGCGCGTGCCGGCGGGAACGGGTGCGCCCGCGTCGAGCATCGACGCCGGCGGCAGCATCAGGTGGTGGCGCGACAGATCGGGCGGCTTGCGTCCCTTCATGTCGGGGTGGCCGTTGACGGTCACCTCGCCGATGTAGCGCAGCAGGCGCGTGGCGCGGTCGCGGCGGCGGGCGAAGCGAAACAGCTCGGGCGTGGAGTCGATAAAGCGCGTCGTCACGCGCCCGGCGACGAAATCGGGATGGTTGATCACGTTCTCGACGAACTGCAGGTTCGTCGCCAGCCCGCGGATGCGGAACTCGCGCAGGCCCCGATCCATGCGCCGGATCGCTTCCTGCGGCGTCGGCGCCCAGGCGGTGACCTTCACCAGCAGCGAGTCGTAGTACGGCGTGATCACCGCGCCGGTGTACGCGGTGCCGCCGTCCAGGCGCAATCCGAAGCCGGCCGCGCTGCGGTACGCGCTGATGCGCCCGTAGTCGGGCGTGAACTGATTCTCCGGATCCTCGGTGGTGATCCGGCACTGCAGCGCGTGGCCGTTCAAGCGGATCTGCGACTGCACCGGCACCGGCCCGTCGGGGTCGCCGATGCGCGCGCCTTCGGTGATGCGCAGCTGCGCCTTGACGATGTCGATGCCGGTGACCTCCTCGGTCACCGTGTGCTCGACCTGGATGCGCGGATTGACCTCGATGAAATGGAACGCGCCGGTGTCGGCGTCCATCAGGAACTCGACGGTACCCGCATGGGTGTAGCCGACACTGCGCATCAGGCGCAGCGCCGCATCGCACAGCTCGGCGCGCGCGCGCTCATCGAGGTACGGCGCCGGCGCGCGCTCGACGACCTTCTGGTTGCGCCGCTGCACCGAGCAGTCGCGCTCGAACAGGTGCACGAGATTGCCGTGCAGGTCGCCGATCACCTGCACCTCGACGTGCCGTGCGCGCCGCACCAGCTTCTCGAGATACACCTCGTCGTTGCCGAATGCGGCCTTCGCCTCGCGCCGTGCGGCGGCGATCTGCGCGTCGAGATCCGCCGCCGACTCGATCACGCGCATGCCGCGCCCGCCGCCGCCCCAGCTCGCCTTGAGCATCAGCGGATAGCCGATCGACTCGGCCATCTCGCGCGCGCGCTGCAGGTCGGCGGGCAGCGGGCCGGTGGCCGGCATCACCGGAACGCCCGCGGCCACGGCGGCTTCGCGTGCCGCCACCTTGTTGCCGAGCGTCTTCATGACCTCGGGCGACGGCCCGACGAAGCGCAGCCCCGCGCGCCGGCAGGCGAGCGCGAAGTCGGGATTCTCCGACAGGAAGCCGTAGCCGGGATGGATCGCATCGACGCGCGCCTGTCGCGCAATGCGCAGGATGTCGTCGATGTCGAGATAGGCCTGCAGCGGCTGGCGCCCCTCGCCGACGCGATAGCTCTCGTCGGCCTTGAAGCGATGCAGCGAGAAGCGGTCCTCGTGCGAATAGATCGCGACGGTACGCATGCCGAGCTCGGCGGCGGCACGCATCACGCGGATGGCGATCTCCGAGCGGTTGGCGACGAGCAGCGAGTGGATTCGGGGCATGGGATCGCGTCGGACGGGCGGCATCGGATGATAGCGTCGCCGATACGGTACGATCGATCGCGCTCGCGCTGGCCGCGCACCGACCAGAACAAACGATGAAGCCGATTTCCGCGCGCCTGCGCGCGACCGTGATCCCTCTGCTCGGACTCCTCGCGGCGTGCGGCGGCGGCGGTGGCGACGGAAACGACGCAGGCACCGTCGATCCTTCGGACATCCGGCTCGAGCAGACGAACTGCGCCTTCGCCTACGCGCCGGCGGCGCCGCCCGCCGGCGACGGCGCCGATCCGCTCCTGGCGCGTCAATGGCACCTGCGCAACCAGGGGCAGGCCGGTGGGCTCGCCGGCGAAGACGTGCGTGCGCTCGATGCGTGGTCGGCCTCGGGCCGCGGCGAAGGCGTGCGCCTGGCCGTCGTCGACGACGCGGTCGAGACGCTGCACGAGGATCTCTTTCCGAATCTCGTCGCGTTCCGCAACTACCGCCCCGACGTGCTCCCCGACATGCATCCCCTGCCCTGCGATCCGACCGACACGCACGGCACCGCGGTGGCGGGCATCGCCGCCGCGCGCGACGGCAACGGCAAGGGCATCGCCGGCGTCGCGCCGCGCGTCGAGCTCGCCGCGTACAACGCGCTGACCACGAGCTCGGAGGCCGACGTCGCCGACGCGCTGCGCCGCGACGGCGACGTCACCGCCGTCTACAACAACAGCTGGGGATCGCCCGACCGCCGGGGCACGCTGACGCGCTCGGGCGCGACCTTCCGCAACGCGATCCTCGACGGCACCCGCTTCGGACGCCGGGGCCTCGGCGCCGTCTACGTCTTTCCGGCGGGCAACGGCGGCTGCACGGGAATGGCGTCGCCCTGCACGCCGGACGACTCCAACTACGACGGCTACGTCAACGCCCCGGGCGTGATCACCGTGTGCGCCGTAGGCATCGACGGCCGCGCGCCGCTCTACGCCGAGCCCGGCGCGAACGTCCTCGTCTGCGGGATGAGCGATACGGGAGCGGCGCGCACGCCGGCCATCACGACCACCGACGTGCGCAACGCCTACCGGCACGATTTCTCGGGTACCTCCGCGAGCACGCCGATGGTCGCCGGCGTCGCCGCACTGGTGCTGCAGGCAAACCCGTCGCTCACCTGGCGCGACGTCCGGCTGATTCTCGCCACGACGGCGCGCAAGAACGACGCCGGCGACCCGCGCTGGGAGACGAACCAGGCGGGGTTGCGGGTGCATCCGCAGTACGGCTTCGGCGTCGTCGACGCCGCCGCGGCGGTCGAGCGGGCGCGCACATGGGCGAGCGTCGGCGGCAGCGACGCGATGCGCAGCTGCCGCTACGAACAAAGCGTCGAGCGCGCGCTGCGCGACGGCGCCACGGTCTCCGACACGATCGACGTCGGTGCCGACTGCGCGATCCAACGCATCGAATTCGTCGAGATCGGCTTCAGCGCCGAGCACTCGTACAGCGGCGACCTGCGCATCGAACTGCACCGCGCGGAACCCGCGTCGCCCGTCACACGGCTCGCCGAGTCGCGCATCTGCCGCAACGCCAGCGGCGCGACGATCTCCTGCGGCAGCTACGACGACTGGATCTTCCAGAGCGTGCGCCACCTCGACGAGCCGGCGCAGGGAAAATGGACGTTGACGGTCACCGACGGGCAGGCGCAGGACGAAGGCACCTGGACCGCCTGGTCGCTGACGATCCGCGGAAGGTGAGGACGATGCGCGAATCCGCTTCCCGAATGATCGCCGTCGCGGCGATCGCACTCGCGACGGCGCAGGCCGCGTGCGCCCAGATGCCCCCCTCCGGCGCGAGCGCCGCGCACGGCACGCCCGCCGCGCAGACCGCACCGGGGGCGGACGGCGAGTCCGCCGCGCAGCGCTTCTGGTACGACGGCCCGCGCAAGCGCACGGTGCGCATCGATCCCGACTGGGTGGCGGATTTCCGCGGCGCGAAGCCGAGCCTCGCACCGGCGCCCGCTTCGCCGACCGGCACGAAGAGCGCTTCGCTCGCACCCGGGCAGTCGGAAGTGCTGCGCGACGAAACCGGCGAACCCCGCGCGCTGCCCGGCGGGGTCATCGTCCGCCTGCACGAGAGCGACGTCGGCAACGCGGCCGCGCGCTTCGCCGGGCTCGGACTGACGCCGCTGCGCGCGCTCGACCCCGAGCGGCGGACGTGGCTCGTCGAATCGCCGCCCGGCCTGGAATCGCTCGCGCTCGCCAATCGGCTGCACGAAACGGGACAGTTCGAATCGGCCACGCCCAACTGGTGGCGGCCACGCGCGCTGAAGTAGACGGTAGACGGCGATCGCCGCCGGGCGCCATGGGCGCTATTCGCGCCCGGCGGCCACCCGCTCGCGGGGCACCGTCACGCGACGGGTAACGCCGCTCGGCCCCGGAAAATCGGTGAACAACGCCCGCGCGAGCAACGGCAGCACTTCCTCGGGTTGCGGCACGTAGCCGTCGGTGAGTGCCGTGCCCTCGTAGACGCGCGTCGGCGGCCGCGTCGACAGGTCGTCGATGTGCACGCGCAGCCGGTAGTCGTACCAGATCTGGTCGGTCGTCACCGGATAGTAGGCCGAACCCCACCACGGGAACGGGCCCGCGATGCTGAAGCCGGTGTGCGGCCCGAAGGCGCCCCACCAGAAATACGGCTGGATCGTCGGCTGGTATTCGGTGACGCGGCTCAAGCGCCGGTCGACCCGATAATCGAACGCGATCTCGAAGCGCGGGTCGGGCGACTGCCGAAAACCGGCTCGCGCGAGCTCGGCACGCATCAGGTTCTCCCAGTTCGCGTGCTCGAGGCTGTTGCGCTGCTGCTCCGTGCGGGCGAAACGGTAGGTACGCGGCGCGTCCTGCGGCCACTCGTTGAACGTGGTGATCTCGCAGCGCAACGGCGTCGCGCAACCCGAGACGAGCGCCACGAGCGATGCGAGCAACGCACATGGCAGGCAACGAGGAAACGCGATCATGATCGCCTCCGACAGTGCCGCTCCGGGCCCGCTTCTGCGC
>DATGRE010000150.1:0-9326 GCA_035303885.1 Zeimonas sp.
CCGAGAGCGCCTCGAGCGAGCCCTCGCAGAGTGCGAAGACGATCGACGTCGACGCGCGCGAGAAGAGCTGAGCGCCGGTCGCTCGCCGAAGAAGCGCCGAGCTGCGCCGTCGCCTTCCGGGCACCTCGGCCGTTTACCGCCGGCGTGCGCTGCTTGGGCGCGTGTGCCGGGCATTGAGGCAACACCATGTTCGATTTCGGTTTTTCCGAGATGGTCGTCGTGGCCGTCGTCGGTCTGATCGTTCTCGGCCCCGAACGATTGCCGAAAGTCGCCCGACAGGCCGGACAGTGGCTCGGAAAGCTGCAGCGCTACGTAGCCGATGTCAAAGCCGACATCAACCGCCAGATGGAGCTCGACGAGCTGCGCAATCTGCAAAGCGAGGTGAGCGGGGCGGCGCGCGAGCTCAAGGATTCGCTCGAATCGGCGGTCGGCGACGCGCAGACGCAGTTCGATTCGATCAGCGCCGACCTGCAGGGCGGCGCGTCGTCGTCGAGCGAGACCACGCCGGTCACCGACTGGGACCAGGTCTACGCGCACCGGCGCACGCGCGAGCGCATCCGCGAGCGCCGGCTCGAGCGCGAACGCGCGCTCGGCCAGAGGCGTCCGGCGCGCCGGCGTTGAGCGGCAACCGCGGCGATCCCCGATGAGCCAGGAAGAAAGCTTCGTCTCGCATCTGGTCGAGCTGCGCGATCGGCTGATCCGCTCGCTCGCCGTCGTGCTCGTGCTGTTCGGCGTCTGCTTCTATTTCTCCGGCGACATCATGCGATTCCTGTCGCTGCCGCTGTACGACGCGCTCCCGGAGGGATCGAAGCCGGTCTTCATCGACCAGGCGGGCGCATTCTTCACGCTCACCAAGGTCTCGTTCCTCGCGGCGGTGCTGCTGTCGCTGCCGTGGATCCTCTACCAGGCGTGGGCCTTCGTCGCACCCGGCCTGTACGAGCACGAGAAGCGCTTCGCGCTGCCCTTGATCGTCTCGAGCGTGTTCTTCCTCGTCGTCGGCATCGGCTTCGCGTACCTGTTCGTCCTGCCCGCCGCGTACAAGTTCTTCTTCGCGTTCGCCTCGCGCACCGGCGCCGACATCCTGCAGGACCTGCAGAAGTACTGGGACTTCACGCTCGCGATCTTCTTCGGCTTCGGCATCACCTTCGAGGTGCCGGTCGTCGAGATGCTGCTGGTGAAGATGGGGATGGTGAGCATCGAGCAGCTGAAGGCGGCGCGCCGCTACGTCGTCGTCGGCGCCTTCATCGTCGCGGCCGTGCTCACGCCTCCCGACGTGCTCAGCCAGTTCATGCTGGCGATCCCGCTGATCCTGCTCTACGAGTTCGGGATCTTCCTCGCCGGGTTCATCAAGGCGCGCAGCGTCGCGCCGGTGGAAGAGGCGAGCAGCTAGCCTTTTCTCTCACCCGCGCGGCGACGGCCGCTTGCCCACGCGGATCGGCACTTCCACGGTGCGCCCGTCGCGCAGGAAGCGGAAGGTCACGGTGGCGCCGGGCTGCAGCTGCGCGATGACGTCGAGCATCGTCGTCGTGTTCGTCACCGGCTTGCCGCCGACGTCGACGAGGATGTCGCCGACCCGCACGCCGGCGCGATCGGCCGGGCCGCCGCGCATCACGCCGGCCACGATCGCGCCTTCCTTGCGCGGCAGGCGGAACGCCTCGGCGAGCTCGGGCGTGATGTCCTGCGGCTCGACGCCGATGTAGCCCCTCGTCACCGTTCCGGTCTCGACGATCTGCTGCATCACCTGGCGCGCGGTGCCGGCGGGGATCGCGAAGCCGATGCCGAGCGAGCCGCCGGTGCGCGAGTAGATCGCCGTGTTGATGCCGAGCAGCCGGCCTTCGGTGTCGACGAGCGCGCCGCCCGAGTTGCCCGGATTGATCGCCGCGTCGGTCTGGATGAAGTTCTCGAAGGTGTTGATGCCGAGCTGCGTGCGACCGAGTGCGCTGATGATCCCCATCGTCACCGTCTGGCCCACGCCGAAGGGGTTGCCCACCGCTAGCACCACGTCGCCGACGCGCGCCGCGTCGGCGTCGCCGAACTCCAGCGCGGGCAGGTCGCGCACATCGATGCGCAGCACGGCGAGATCGGTTTCCGGATCGGTCCCGATGATGCGCGCCGGCGCGCGCGTTCCGTCGGCGAGCAGCACCTCGATCGCGTCGGCGCCGTCGACGACGTGATCGTTGGTCAGCACGTAGCCGTCGGGCGAGACGATGACGCCCGAGCCGAGGCTGCTCGTCTGGCGCTCGCCGCGCCCGTCGCCGAAGAAGCGACGCAGCAGCGGGTCGTCGAAAGGCAGTCGCTCGCCGCCGCGCACGGTCTTCGTGGTGAAGATGTTGACCACCGCGGCCGTCGCGCGCCGCGCGCCCGTGCTGTACGAAGTCCTGCCGGGTTCGGTGGCCTGGCCCTCCGCCCGGCTATCCTTGTCGGTCGCCGCGGCCGCCGGCGCCTGCTCGGGCCGGGCCGGCGCGCTCGGCTCGGTCGGCGCCGGCCGATCCTGCAGCCGCTGCGGCAGCCATTCGGGGCGCAGCGTCGCGAGCGTGAACGCGAGTGCGAGCACGACGGTGACGGTCTGCGCGAAAACCAGCCAGAGTTTGCGAAGCATCAGGAGGACGGAAAGTGGATCCGGCGCGCGGGACCGTCACGGCGGCCGAACTGGGGACCTGCTTCGAGGAAGTGCTCGGTGCGAGCCGCTTTTCCGATTATTGCCCAAACGGTTTGCAGGTGGAAGGCGAACGGCCGGTCGGCCTTCTCGTCAGCGGCGTCACCGCCAGCCGCGCGTTCCTGCGCAAGGCGATCGACGCGGGCGCCGATGCCGTGCTGGTGCACCACGGCTGGTTCTGGCGCGGCGAGGACGCACGCGTCGTCGGCGTGCGGCGCGAACGCCTGCGCCTGGTGCTCGGCGCCGGCGTGCATCTGTTCGCGTACCACCTGCCGCTCGACGCGCATCCCGAGCTCGGCAACAACGCGCAGCTCGGCGCGGCGCTGGGGTGGCGCGTCGACGGGCGGACCGGCGAGAACGGGCTGATCGCCTGGCACGACCTCGCCGAAGCCGCGAGCGCCGAGGCGATCGGGCGCCTGCTCGAGTCGACGCTGCAGCGCCGGCCGTTGGCCGTCGGGGCGCTCGAGCGGCCGATCCGCCGCATCGCCTGGTGCACCGGGGCCGCGCACGACTGGCTGGAACAGGCGATCGAAGCCGGCGCCGACGCCTACGTCAGCGGCGAGATCGCCGAGCGCACGACGCATCTCGCACGCGAGGCCGGCGTCGTGTACTTCGCCGCCGGCCATCACGCCACCGAGCGCTACGGCGTGCAGGCGCTCGGCGCCCACGTCGCGCAGCGCCTCGGCGTCGGACACCGCTTCGTGGACGACGACAATCCCGTCTGAATGCGGGAAGGATGAAGGGGGGCGGGCGGCCGCCTGTCCATCCTTTCGCTTCGCCGCTCGCCCCTTTGCCCTTCTATTCCTCGATCACTTCTTCGCGAGCAGATCGCGGATCTGCGTGAGCAGCACTTCGGTGGCGGGGGGCTCGGCCGGCGCGGGGGCGGGCTGCTCGCGCCAGCGGTTCAGCGCCTTCACCAGCATGAAGATCACGAACGCGAGCAGGATGAAGTTGATGACGATCGTGATGAAGCTGCCGTAGGCGAGCACCGGCACGCCCGCTTCGCGCAGCGCCTCGGCGGTGCGCGGGACGCCCTCGGGAACGGAGGCGAGCGGCAGCAGCAGCGACGAGAAATCGAAGCGCCCGCCCAGCAGCACCGAGATGATCGGCATGATCACGTCGTTGACCAGCGAGTCGACGATCTTGCCGAACGCGCCGCCGATGATCACGCCCACGGCGAGATCCATCACGCTGCCGCGCATCGCGAAGGCCTTGAATTCCGCCATCATCCCCATGTTCTTCTCCATGCTGAGGGACATCGGGCGGCGGATGCCGCCCGACCGGGGTCGCGCGGGCCGTCGACGCGGTTTCGCGGAGTCCCCGGCAATGCGACGGTAGCATCGGCGCGTCGGCCGAAGGAACGTCTTTTCGGCGCGCGTGGCGGCCGCGCGACCCGCCCGCTTCGCGCGTGGCGCCGGCGCGACCGACCCGTTTAGTGAATCCTCGTTCCTGGGCTAAGATTAAGGGTTTTCTCGAGCCCTCCCCATCTCGTCGAACGCATTCCCGAACGTCATGAGTGAACCATCGAATCCCACCGATCCTTCGCGGCGCACTGCTCTCGGTCTCACTGTCGCCGCCGGAACGGTCGGGACGGTGGCCGTCGCCGTTCCCCTGCTGGCCAGCATGTCGCCATCGGAACGGGCCAAGGCCGCGGGTGCCCCGGTCGAAGTCGACATTTCCGACATCGCGCCGGGCCAGATGAAGCGCGTCGAGTGGCGTGGCAAGCCGGTATGGATCCTGCGCCGCACCGAGGAAATGCTGAAGACGCTGCAGACCACCGAGGCGAAGGTCGCCGACCCCGACTCCGAGCGCACCGCGTACCCCACGCCGGAATACGCGCGGAACCAGTGGCGCTCGATCAAGCCCGAGTTCCTCGTCGTCGTCGGCATCTGCACGCACCTGGGCTGCTCCCCGGTTCCGGCCTTCGGCACCGGCGGCGATCCCTCGTTGCCGTCCGACTGGCTCGGCGGCTTCCTCTGCCCGTGCCACGGCTCCACCTTCGACTACGCGGCCCGCGTGTTCAAGAACATGCCGGCGCCCGACAACCTCGAGGTTCCGCCGCACATGTACCTGACCGACACGCGGATCCTCGTCGGCGAAGACCAGCAGCAGGCCTGAGGAGCGGCGAGACATGGCAATCGAAAACCAGGTGGAAACCCCCGGGCTGCTCGGCTGGATCGACCGCCGCTTCCCGCTGTCGTCGCTGTGGAAGGCGCATCTTTCCGAGTACTACGCGCCGAAGAACTTCAACTTCTGGTACTTCTTCGGCTCGCTGGCGATGCTCGTGCTGGTGCTGCAGATCGTCACCGGCATCTTCCTCGTCATGCACTACAAGCCCGACGCGAACCTCGCCTTCGCGTCGGTCGAGTACATCATGCGCGACGTGCCGTGGGGCTGGCTGATCCGCTACATGCACTCCACGGGCGCCTCGGCCTTCTTCAGCGTCGTCTACCTGCACATGTTCCGCGGGCTGCTCTACGGCTCGTACCGCAAGCCGCGCGAGCTCGTGTGGATCTTCGGCTGCATGATCTTCCTCGCGCTGATGGCCGAGGCCTTCTTCGGCTACCTGCTGCCGTGGGGGCAGATGTCGTACTGGGGCGCGCAGGTCATCGTCAACCTGTTCTCGGCCATTCCGTTCATCGGCCCCGAGCTGGCGATCTGGATCCGCGGCGACTACGTCGTCAGCGACGCCACGCTGAACCGCTTCTTCTCGTTCCACGTCATCGCCATCCCGCTGGTGCTGCTCGGGCTCGTCGTCGCGCACATCATGGCGCTGCACGAGGTCGGGTCGAACAACCCCGACGGCATCGAGATCAAGGCGAAGAAGGACGCCAACGGCATCCCGCTCGACGGCATCCCGTTCCATCCGTACTACACGGTGCACGACATCCTCGGGGTCGCCGTGTTCCTGATCGTCTTCTCGGCGATCATGTTCTTCGCGCCCGAGTTCGGCGGCTACTTCCTCGAGTACAACAACTTCATCCCGGCCGACCCGCTGGTCACGCCCGCGCACATCGCGCCGGTGTGGTACTTCACGCCGTTCTACTCGATCCTGCGCGCCACCACCGAAGACTTCCTGCTGTGGTGGATGATCCCCTTCCTCGTCGTGTTCGCGCTGCTCGTGTGGTTCACCGGGCGCTCGGCGCTGAGCCGGCTGATCGTCACCGTCGTCGTCGCCGTGATGATCATCGGCTTCTTCGTCGTCGACGCGAAGTTCTGGGGCGTGGTCGCGATGGGCGCGTCGGTGCTCATCCTCTTCGTGCTGCCCTGGATCGACCAGAGCCCGGTGCGCTCGATGCGCTACCGCCCGGGCTGGCACAAGGCGGTGCTCGCCGCGTTCGCCGTCGTCTTCCTGGTGCTCGGGGCCCTGGGCACGCTGCCGGTGTCGCCGACGAACTCGCTGTTCGCGAAGATCGGCACGCTGCTGTATTTCGCGTTCTTCCTGCTGATGCCGTGGTGGAGCAGCGCCGGCACCTTCAAGCCGGTTCCGGAGCGCGTGACGTTCCACGGGCATTGAGTCGGCGATCCGCACTGGAGCTGCAAAGAAGATGAACCTCGTCACCCGGATCCTCGCAGCGCTCGCCGCGTCGCTCCTGTTCGGCACGGCCTCGGCCGCGGTGGGAAGCTACCCGCTCGATCCCTTCCCGACGGACAAGCTGACCCACGAGCCGTCGCTGCAAAGGGGCGCCAAGCTCTTCGTCAACTACTGCCTGAACTGCCACAGCGCGTCGCTGATGCGCTACAACCGCCTGCGCGACATCGGTCTCACCGACGAGCAGATCCGCGAGTTCCTCGTGCTCGATCCGGAGGGCAAGGTCGGCGACCTGATGACGATCGCGATGCGCCCGGCCGACGCGAAGACGTGGTTCGGGGCGGTGCCGCCCGACCTCTCCGTCACGGCGCGCGCGCGCTCGTCGGGGGCCGGCTCGGGCGCCGACTGGATCTACACGTATCTGCGCGCCTATTTCCGCGACGACACCCGGCCGCACGGCTGGAACAACGCCCTGTTCGAGGGCGTCGGCATGCCGCACGTGCTGTGGGAGCTGCAGGGTCCGCGCGGCGCCACGCTCCAGGAGATCAAGGAGGTCGAGGACGAAGCCGGCAACGGCAGCGCGTTCGTCCGCACCACGGTGGTCTTCGGCGTCGACGGCACCCGCACCGAGACCACCGAGAAGCTCGACGGTCACAACCTGCACCCGTCGCGGCAGTGGACGCTCGGCGAGGCGCAGGGCGGAAAGCTGTCGCAGGCCGAGTTCGACGCGACGGTCGCCGACCTGACGGCCTTCCTCACCTACGTGTCCGATCCAAGCGCGCGTGCGCGGGTACGCCTGGGCGTCTGGGTGCTGCTGTTCCTTGGCGTTTTCACGGTGTTCGCGTGGATGCTGAACCGCGAATACTGGAAAGACGTCAAGTAGGCGCGACGAGCCGCTGAGCCGGCCGGTTCGGTCGTCACAGGGTGAGCCCGTCCCGGGCTCACCCTGCTGTTTTTCGTATCGGGAGTTCCCGCGATGATGGTGCTGTACTCCGGCACGACCTGTCCGTTCTCGCAACGCTGTCGGTTCGTGCTGTTCGAGAAGGGCATGGACTTCGAGATTCGCGACGTCGATCTCTACAACAAGCCCGAAGACATTTCGATCATGAACCCGTACGGGCAGGTGCCGATCCTGGTCGAGCGCGACCTGATCCTGTACGAGTCGAACATCATCAACGAGTACATCGACGAGCGCTTCCCGCATCCGCAGCTGATGCCGGCCGATCCGGTGATGCGGGCGCGGGCGCGCCTGTTCCTGTTCAACTTCGAGCGCGAGCTGTTCGTGCACGTGCAGCAGCTCGAGCGGCGCGACCAGCAGCGAGACAGCTCGAAGGCGATGGAGAAGGCGCGTTCGCAGATCCGCGACCGGCTCACGCAGCTCACGCCGATCTTCATCAAGAACAAGCACATGCTCGGCGACGATTTCTCGATGCTCGACGTGGCGATCGCCCCGCTGCTGTGGCGGCTCGACCACTACGGCATCGACATGCCGAAGAGCGCCGCGCCGCTGCTGCGCTACGCCGAGCGGCTGTTCTCGCGGCCGGCGTACATCGAGGCGCTCACGCCCTCCGAGAAGGTGATGCGCCGCTGATGGCCGAAGTATCGACGAAGCCGTATCTCGTCCGCGCCATCTACGAGTGGTGCGCGGACAACGGCTACCGGCCGTTCATCGCGGTGGCGGTCGACGAGCGCACGCTCGTCCCACGCGAGTTCGTGCGCAACGGCGAGATCGTGCTGAACATCTCCGCCGAGGCCACCAACCGGCTGCACATCGGCAACGAGCTGCTCGAGTTCGAGGCGCGCTTCGGCGGCGTCGCGCGCCACGTGTCGATCCCGATCGACAACGTCAGCGCGATCTTCGCGCAGGAAACCGGGCACGGCATGGCCTTCGAGGTGCCCGCGCATGCGAGGCACGCCGCGCAGGGCCACGAGGCGGACGAGATGGGCGAGATGGGCGAGGCCGGTGACGGCGCGCCTGCCGAGGCCGCTCCCGAGGCATCGCAGCCATCGCCGGTCGAGGCGGCGCCGCGGGCGGCGAAGCGCGATCGCAGGACGGGTTCGACCCGGGACGAGGCGTCTCCGGCCGCAGAGGCCGACGAGAAGGGCCGCACGCAGGGCAAGCGGACGGCGGCGAAACGTGCGCGCAAGACCGTGCTGCGGGACGTGAGCGCGCCGGCTTCCGGCGGCGACTCCGTCCCGTCCGCGGCATCCGATGCGAAGCCCGACGCCGATCGCGCAGCGAAGTCGCGTTCGCGCAAACCCGTGATCGCGTCCGTGCCGGACGACGAGGCGCCGGAGAAAAAGGGGGAAGCGTCTCCTTCCCCGGCACCCGGCAAGCGCCCCGACGGCGACGACGACGGTCCGCGCACACCCCCGCGCGGCAGGCCGCGGCTCACGCGGGTGAAATAGAGGCGTTGGCGTTCGGCGGTTCCGGCGCTTCCAGGGCGCGACCGCGACCGCTTCCGGTCTGCCGATGCGAGGCGCTGCGCTACACTGCCTGCCTTCCCGCCGGCTTAGCTCAGTTGGTAGAGCAACCGCCTTGTAAGCGGTAGGTCGTCCGTTCGAGTCGGACAGCCGGCACCGGACCCCGCTCTGGTATGTCGTGTGAGCAGCGCGAGCAGCTGTTTCGGCTCTAGACCTCGCTATCGAATAAGCAATTCCCAATCCTCGCGAGGCAACGGCCGGCGATAGGGCCCAATGGGAAAAATCTCCCATTCTTGATTCGCTTCGAGAATAACGGGTCCTTCGGGAGTCAAGGCGATGTCCCACGCCAAGCTTCGAAGTCGAGGAAATGCCCGTGCTCCCTCGTGAGCAAGTTGGATCGCCTGCTGCCAGTCGGGAAGTGCGAAGAGCAGGTCCTTCCCGGTATCCGGATGGTGCGTGACGGCCCGCAAGCCGATCTGAAAGGGCGGTTTCATCAGGACTTTGGTGATCTGCCCCGTTTCGATTTCCACGTCTGCGACCATGTTTCCGGTCTCGCCGTTGGCAAAGTTGTCGACGTCGATGCCTCGGCGGACGATCTTGAAACGGGTGAAGAGAACGTGGGGGCGATTGTCGGAATCCAGGAACGTCACGATTCGAGCCGATTGAACCGCCTTGCTGCCGCTGATTGCTTCCAAGGATGGATGCGGAAGCACT
>DATGRE010000151.1:0-7964 GCA_035303885.1 Zeimonas sp.
TCGGTACCTTCGCGCACACCTTCCTTGAACCCGCGCACCGCACCGCCGAGATCGGCGCCGATGTTGCGCAGCTTCTTCGTACCGAAGACCAGCAGGATGATCACCAGCACGATCAGCCAGTGCCAGATGCTCATGGTCCCCATCGCGAACTCCTGTCAGCGGCGGTTCATGGCCGAACCCAATGGCTCGGCGCCGCCCAATACGTGTACGTGAAGATGATACACCTCCTGGTGTCCCACCCGGCCGTTGTTCACGACGACGCGGAATCCGTCGTTCGCGCCCTGCTCGCGGGCGAGCCGGCCGCACAGGCCGAAGATCTTCCCGAGCAACGCCCGTTGCTCGAGGCCCGCGTCGTACAGATTGTCGAAATGCGCCTTCGGCACGATCAGGAAGTGGACCGGTGCCTTCGGCTGGATGTCGTGGAAGGCGAAGACCTCGTCGTCCTCGTAGACCTTGCGCGACGGGATCTCGCCGCGTGCGATCCGGCAGAACAGGCAGTCGGCGCGATGCGCGCCCGACGCCGCGGTGTCGTCGGTGCTCATTTCCCCTCTCGTTCGTGGGTGCCGCCGCCGGCCCGTGGGCGGCGCGCCTTTTCCTCGAGCCCGGACAGGCCTTCGCGGCGCGCGAGCTCGTCGAGCACGTCGGCGGGCGACAGCCCGTGCTGCGCCAGCAGCACGATGCAATGAAACCAGAGATCGGCCGTTTCGGCCACGATGCGCTCGGCGACGCCGTCCTTGGCGGCCATCACCGTCTCGGTGGCCTCCTCGCCGATCTTCTTGAGCACGGCGTCGGGCCCCTTCGCGAACAGCCGCGCGACATAGGACGTATCGGGGTCGGCGCCGCGCCGCGAAGCGACGACCGCGGCGATTCGCGCGAGCACGTCGCCCGAGGCCCGGGCGCCGGCGTCGTCGTGCGCGGCTGCCTGCGGGGCCGCCGCCTGCGGCCGCTGCTGCGACGGCGCCGTCATCGGTAGATCTCGCGCGGATCCTTCAGCACCGGGTCGACCTCGCGCCATTGCGCGCCTTCCAGGCGACGGAAGAAGCACGATCGACGACCGGTGTGGCAGGCGATCCCGCCCTGCTGCTCGACCTTCAGCAACACCGCGTCGCCGTCGCAGTCGACGCGGATCTCGCGCACGTGCTGCACGTGGCCCGACGCCTCGCCCTTGCGCCACAGCCGGCCACGCGAACGCGACCAGTAGACGGCGCGCCCGGAAGCGGCCGTCTCCGCGAGCGATTCACGGTTCATCCACGCCAGCATCAGCACCTCGCCGGTGCCCGCATCCTGCGCGACCGCCGCGACCAGTCCGTCGTCGTTCCAGCGGACCGCGTCGAGCCAGCCCGGGTCGCCCTGCGCTGCCGCGGCGTTCATCGGGGCGAATCCGGCAAGGCGACGCCCGGTTCGTCGAGGCGCACCGGGATGCCGCATGCGGCGAGATGCAGCTTCGCCTGGCGGATCGTGTACTCGCCGAAATGGAAGATGCTCGCCGCCAGCACCGCGTCGGCACCCCCCTCGATGATTCCGTCGGCGAGGTGCTGCAGGTTGCCGACGCCGCCCGACGCGATCACCGGGATGCCGACCGCGTCGGAGACGGCGCGCGTGAGCGCGAGATCGAAGCCTTCGCGCGTGCCGTCGCGGTCCATGCTGGTGAGCAGGATCTCGCCCGCGCCCAGCCGCTCGACCTCGCACGCCCACTCGACCGCGTCGCGTCCGGTGGCCCGGCGCCCGCCGTGCGTGTACACCTCCCAGCCGCCGCCCGGCTTCGCCTTCGCGTCGATCGCGCAGACGATGCACTGCGAGCCGTAGCGCGACGCCGCATCGGCGATCAGGCGCGGGTTCTGCACGCCGGCGGTGTTGATCGACGTCTTGTCGGCGCCCGCGTTGAGCAGGCGGCGGACGTCCTCGACCGAGCGCACGCCGCCGCCGACGGTGAGCGGAATGAACACCTGCGCAGCGACCGACTCGATGACCTGCAGGATGAGGTCGCGCTCGTCACTGGACGCCGTGATGTCGAGAAAAGTGATCTCGTCGGCGCCCTGCTGGTCGTAGCGGCGCGCGATCTCGACCGGGTCTCCCGCGTCGCGAAGCGCGACGAAGTTCACCCCCTTGACGACGCGCCCGGCGGTGACGTCGAGGCACGGAATGATGCGCTTGGTGAGCACGGGGCGATCCGGGACGCGGCTCTGCGACGACGAGGCCTCGGCGACGCCGTTGCCCGCGGCCTTGCCGCGTTCAGCCGCCGAGTTCGTCGGCACGTTCCTGCGCCTCGCGGAAATCGATCTTCCCCTCGTACAGGGCACGCCCGAGAATCACGCCCTCGACGCCTTCGTCCTCGATCTCGCACAGACGCTCGACGTCTTCCAGGCTGGCGAAGCCGCCCGAGGCGATGACCGGCACCCGAAGCCCGCGCGCCAGCCGCAGCGTGGCCTCGATGTTCACGCCCGTGAGCATGCCGTCGCGACCGATGTCGGTGTAGATGACCGCCTCGACTCCGTAGCCCTCGAACTTGCGGCCGAGGTCGAGCGCGTCGTGGCCGGTGAGCTTGCTCCAGCCGTCGGTGGCGACCTTGCCGTCGCGCGCATCGAGCCCGACGATGATCTGCCCCGGGAACGCGCTGCACGCGTCGTGCAGGAAACCGGGGTTCTTCACCGCGGCGGTGCCGATGATCACGTAGCTGACCCCGTCGTCGAGATAGCGCTCGATGGTGTCGAGATCGCGGATACCCCCGCCGACCTGCACGGGAATCGTGCTGCCGACGGCGTCGACGATCGCACGGATCGCGCCTTCGTTGCGCGGCCTGCCGGCAACCGCCCCGTTCAGGTCGACCAGATGCAGGCGCCGCGCCCCCTGCTCGATCCATTGACGCGCGACCCCCTCGGGGTCGTCGGAGAAGACGGTCTCATCGTTCATGTCGCCCTGCTTCAGCCGTACGCAACGGCCGTCCTTCAGGTCGATGGCGGGGATCAGCAACATCTCGGAGGGGTGGACGGACTGAGGGTGAAGAACGGCAGCCGCACGCGGGGGCGCAATGGGGGTCAGGGCTGCCAGCGGACGAAATTCTCGTAGAGCTTCAGGCCGTTGCCGGCGCTCTTCTCCGGGTGAAACTGGGTCGCGAAAATGTTATCCCGCGCAACTGCACAGGTAAAGCGAACCCCGTATTCGGTCTCGCCGACGCTCAACTCCGCACGGGCGGGCACGACGCGATAGCTGTGCACGAAATAGAAGTACGCGCCGTCGGGCACGCCGGCCCACAACGCATGCGCGCGCGTCTGCAGCACGCGGTTCCACCCCATGTGCGGAACCTTCAGGCGAGCGCCGTCCGCAGCGCGCGACGCCAGACGGCGGACCTCGCCCGGCAGCACCCCCAGGCCGGGCGTGTCGCCCTCTTCGCTGTGCTCGAACAGCATCTGTTCGCCCACGCACACGCCGAACAGCGGCTTGTCGCGCGTGGCGCGCAGCACCGCTTCGCGCAGGCCCGCGCGGTCGAGCTCGCGCATGCAGTCGGGCATCGCGCCCTGCCCCGGGAAGACGACGCGCTGCGCGGCATCGATCTCGGCGGCGCTCGACGTGACGACGACGCGCGCCTTCGGCGCCACGTGCTCGAGCGCCCGCGCGACCGAGCGCAGGTTGCCCATCCCATAGTCGACGACGGCGATCGAGCTCATCCGCAGCGCAGCGAAAGGGCGCCGGTCAGAGCGCCTCCTTCGTGGAAGGGATGCGGCCGGCGACGCGCTCGTCGCGCTCGACCGCCGTGCGCAGTGCGCGCGCGAAGGCCTTGAAGACGGTCTCGCACTGGTGATGCGCGTTCTGTCCGCGCAGGTTGTCGACGTGCAGCGTGACCTGCGCGTGATTGACGAAGCCGCGGAAGAACTCGGCGGCGAGGTCGACGTCGAAGCTGCCGATGAGCGCGCGCGTGAACGGCACGTTCCACTCCAGCCCGGGACGTCCGGAGAAATCGATGACGACGCGCGTGAGCGCCTCGTCGAGCGGAACGTAGGCATGGCCGTAGCGACGGATGCCCTTCTTGTCGCCGATCGCGCGCGCGACCGCCTGGCCGAGCGTGATGCCGATGTCCTCGACCGTGTGGTGCGCGTCGATGTGCAGGTCGCCTTCGCACTCGACCTCCAGATCGACGAGTCCGTGACGCGCGATCTGGTCGAGCATGTGGTCGAGGAACGGCACGCCGCTGGCGAGCTTGCGCTCGCCGGTGCCGTCGAGATTGACGAAGACCCGCACGCGGGTCTCGGCGGTATTGCGGCTGACTTCGGCGCTGCGCATAGGGTTCCGGAGGAGATCGGCGCGTCGGGACGCGCGAGGTTCAGAGCGTTTCGCGCAGCGCCTCGAACAGCAGGTCGTTCTCCTCCTCGGTTCCGACCGTCAGCCGCAGGCAGTTGCGCAGCAGATCGTGCATTCTACCGACGTCCTTGACCAGCAGCCCGCGGCTGCGCAAGCCGCGCTCGGTGCGCTCGCTGTCGGCCACGCGTACGAGCACGAAATTCGCACTGGAGGGGAAGACCTCGATGCCGGGCAGCTCGCGCAGCCGCCGCGCGAGCCGGTCGCGGCCGACCCGGATGCGCGCGGCCTGCTCGTCGAGCACGTCGAGATGCTCGAGCGCGAAGCGGGCCGCCGCGTCGGTGAGCGCGTTGACGTTGTACGGCGGACGCACCTTCTCGAGCTGCTCGGTCCAGCGCGGCGCCGCCGCAAGATAACCGAGGCGCAGTCCGGCCAGGCCGAGCTTGGAGACCGTGCGCAGCACGACCAGGCGGTCGTGCTCGCCGAGCCGCGGCATCCAGGTGTCCTGCGCGAAGGGCTGGTAGGCCTCGTCGACGACGACGAGGCCGGGCGCCGCCGCGAGCACCGCCTCGATCGCCTCGGGCGCGAAGGCGTTGCCGGTGGGGTTGTTCGGGTACGCGAGCCAGACGACGGCCGGGCGATGCTGCGCGATCGCGGCGAGCATCGCGTCGACGTCGAGCGAGAAATCGGCGCGCAGCGGCACGCCGACGAAACGGCTGCCGGCCAGGCGGGCCGACATCTCGTACATCACGAACGAGGGCTGCGGCGCGAGATGCACGGCGCCCGCACGCGCGGTGGCGACGGCGAGCATCGAGATCAGCTCGTCGGAGCCGTTGCCGAGCACGAGGCCGGCGTCGTGCGGAACGCCGAAGCGCGCCCGGATCGCCTGCGCGAGCTCGGCGTGGCCGGGAACCGGATACCGGTTGATCGGCACCTCCGCCAGGCGCTCGCCGAGCGCGCGTCGCAGCTCCGGCGGCAGGCGGTACGGATTCTCCATCGCGTCGAGCTTGATCATGCCCGTCGAATCCAGGACCTTGTAGCCGCTCATCGCGACCACTTCCGGTCGGATGGGCTCGAGCGCCAACGCCGATCCGTCCGGTGCGGGCGCCGCCGTGGGCGCGGCCGCAGCGTCCTCGGGCGCATCGACGCGCATCCGCGCGCTGCGGGCGTGCGCCTCGAGCCCCTCGGCGCGCGCGAGCGTCGCGGCGATCGCACCGAGCGTGCGCGCGCCCTCGCGCGAAGCCTCGATCAGGCTCGTGCGCTTCTGGAAATCGTAGACACCCAGCGGCGACGAGAAGCGCGCGGTGCGCATCGTCGGCAGCACGTGGTTCGGCCCCGCGCAATAGTCGCCGATCGATTCGGAGGTCCAGGGGCCGAGGAAGATCGCGCCCGCGTGACGGATGCGGTCGACCCACCGCGCGGCGTCGCGCGCCGAGATCTCGACGTGCTCGGCCGCGATCGAGCTGGCGATCTCGCAAGCCTCCTCCATGCTGCGCACGACGACGATCGCGCCGCGGTCGGCGAGCGAGCGCTCGATGATCTCGCGGCGCGGCAACGTCGGCAGCAGGCGCGCGATCGACTCGGCGACCCGGTCGGCGAAGGCCGCGTCGGGCGTGAGCAGGATCGCCTGCGCCATCTCGTCGTGCTCGGCCTGCGAGAACAGGTCCATCGCGATCCAGTCGGGATCGGTGCTGCCGTCGCAGACGACGAGGATCTCCGACGGCCCGGCGATCATGTCGATGCCCACCGTGCCGAACACGCGCCGCTTGGCCTCGGCCACGTACGCGTTCCCCGGTCCGACGATCTTGTCGACCGCCGGCACGGTGTCGGTGCCCCAGGCGAGCGCGGCGATCGCCTGCGCACCACCGATCGTGAAGACGCGATCGACTTCGGCCACGCACGCGGCCGCGAGCACCATCGGATTGCGCACGCCGTCGGGCGTGGGAACGACCATCACGAGCTCGCCCACGCCGGCCACGCGCGCCGGCAGCGCGTTCATCAGCACCGAGGACGGATATGCGGCCTTGCCGCCGGGCACGTACAGGCCGACGCGGTCGAGCGGACCGATACGCTGGCCCAGGCGCGTGCCGTCTTCCTCGACGTACGACCACGACCCGGCGCGCTGGTGCTCGTGATAGCGGCGCACGCGCTCGGCGGCGGCCTGCAGCGCGTCGCGGTCGGCATGCGCGAGCGAATCGAGCGCACGGCGCAGCTCGTCGCGCGGCAGCTCGAGCGCCCGCACCGACGCCGCGTCGATACGGTCGAAGCGCCGCGTGTATTCGAGCACTGCCTCGTCGCCGCGCGCGCGAACGTCGGCGACGATGCGCGCGACCGTCTGCTCGATCGCCTCGTCCTGCGAGGGCTCGTAGGCGAGCAGCGCGGCCAGGCGCGCGGCGAAATCGGGGGCTCGACTGTCGAGCCGTGCGGGCAGCCGGACGGTCATGGCGACGCGTCGCCCTCGCCCGCGGCTTCGGCCGAACGGCGCGCCGCGCGCGCGAGCGCGTCGAGCAGCGGCTCGAGCTTGGCGGCGCGCGTCTTCAGCGCCGCCTGGTTGACGATGAGTCGCGCCGAGATCGGCATGATCTCCTCGACCTCGACGAGCTGGTTCGCGCGCAGCGTGCCGCCGGTGCTGACCAGGTCGACGATCGCATCGGCGAGACCGACCAGCGGAGCCAGCTCCATCGAGCCGTACAGCTTGATCGGATCGACGTGCACGCCCTTGGCGGCGAAATGCTCGCGTGCGGTCTTCACGTACTTCGTGGCGACCCGCAGCCGCGCGCCGCGCCGCACCGCGCGTCCGTAGTCGAAGCCCTCGCGCGTGGCCACCGAGAGCCGGCAGCGCGCGATGCCGAGATCGACCGGCTGGTACAGGCCCTCTCCCCCGTGCTCGAGCAGGACGTCCTTGCCGGCGACGCCGAGGTCGGCGGCGCCGTACTGCACGTACGTCGGAACGTCGGACGCGCGCACGATGATCAGGCGCAGCTCGGGGTCGGTGGTGGGCAGGATCAGCTTGCGCGATCCGTTCACGGCGACCTTGGGCGGAATTCCGGCGGCCTCGAGCAGCGGCGCGGTGTCGTCGAAGATGCGTCCCTTCGACAGCGCGAGCGTGATCATCGCGCGACTCCGGCGGACAGCGCCGCGGCGGCCGGCACAGGCGCGGCCGCCGGTGCCGGTGCGGTCGCGGCGGGCGCGGGCGCCTGCCGGTCGTCGATGCGCGCGATGCGCGCGCCGAGCGCCTGCAGCCGGTCCTCCATTCGCTCGTAGCCGCGGTCGAGATGGTAGATGCGGTCGACGACCGTCTCGCCTTCGGCGACGAGTCCGGCGATGACGAGGCCGGCCGAGGCGCGCAGGTCGGTGGCCATCACGCGCGCGCCCGACAGCGCGGGCACGCCGCGAACGACCGCGGTGTTGCCCTCGATGACGACGTCGGCGCCGAGCCGCTGCAGCTCGAGCACGTGCATGAAGCGATTCTCGAAGATCGTCTCGGTGACGACGCCGATGCCCTGCGCGATGCAGTTCATCGCCATGAACTGCGCCTGCATGTCGGTGGCGAAGGCCGGATAGGGTGCGGTGCGCACGTGCACCGCACGAGGACGCTGCGCCATGCGCAGCCGGACCGTGTCCTCGTTGCAGTCGATGCGCGCGCCCGCCTCGCGCAGCTTCTCGAGCGT
>DATGRE010000152.1:0-2577 GCA_035303885.1 Zeimonas sp.
CGTCGTCGGGCAGGACGAAGCGGTGCGCCTGGTGTCCGACGCGATCCGCCGTTCGAGGGCGGGCCTGGCCGACCCGCGTCGCCCGTACGGCTCGTTCCTCTTCCTCGGCCCGACCGGCGTGGGCAAGACCGAACTGTGCAAGGCGCTCGCCGAGTTCCTGTTCGACAGCGAGGATCACCTGATCCGCATCGACATGAGCGAGTTCATGGAGAAGCACTCGGTCGCGCGGCTGATCGGTGCGCCTCCGGGCTACGTCGGCTACGAGGAGGGCGGCTATCTCACCGAGGCCGTACGCCGCAAGCCGTACAGCGTGATCCTGTTCGACGAGGTCGAGAAGGCGCACCCCGACGTGTTCGGCGTGCTGCTGCAGGTGCTCGACGACGGCCGGCTCACCGACGGGCAGGGCCGCACGGTCGACTTCCGCAACACGGTCATCGTGATGACGTCGAACCTCGGCTCGCACGAGATCCAGCGCCTGAGCGCGGATCCGAAGCTGAATGATCCGGAGGTGATCAAGGACGCGGTGATGGTCGAGGTGCGCGCGCATTTCCGCCCCGAGTTCATCAACCGCATCGACGAGATCGTCGTCTTTCACGCGTTGGGGCCGTCGAACATCGCCGCGATCGCGAAGATCCAGCTCGAAGGCCTGCGCAAGCGCCTGGCCGATCGCGACATGGATCTCGAGGTCTCGCAGGCCGCGCTCGACGAGGTGGCGAAGGTCGGCTTCGATCCGCTGTACGGCGCGCGACCGCTGAAGCGAGCGATCCAGCAGAAGATCGAGAACCCGATCTCGCGGCTGGTGCTCGAAGGGAAATTCGGGCCGGGCGACGTGATCGAGGTCGGCTATGCCGACGGGGAGTTCACGTTCCGCAAGAAGGCGCGTTGACGCGACGGCGGGGAGGTGTTTCGTCGGCTCCCCGCCGGCCTCCCGGCGTCGATCGCCTCTCTACCCGTGGAACGCGGATCTCCGCGAGGCTGCCGGAGCTCGTTTCGTTCAGTCGCGCAACACCGTCACCGAGCTCGCGGCGCTGCCGATCGCGTCGACCATCGTCACCGTGATGCGATTCGCCCCTCGGGCGAGCGGAATCGCGCCGCTGCGCCACGTCAGCCGATCGGCGGGGCAGTCCCACAGCGCGGAGACTTCGCCCCGCGCACCGTTCGCGTCGTTGATCCAGGTGATCGAGAACGTGCCGGGCCGGCAGGTCACGATCGGCTGCAACGGCGTGCCACCGGTTCGCACCGATCCCGCCGGCAGCGCGGCGACGCCGCTCAGGACGACGACCGTCCCGCCCGTTCGCAGGGGCGGGGCGTCGAACGCGACGAAAAGTCGCAGCTCGACGCCGCTGCCGCATGCGGCGAGCAGCAGCGTGAGCGTCAGGGTCGCTGTGGACGGAAACGTTCGCATGGCCGAAGAACTCTCGATCGGCAACCGAGTTCCGGGGAACCCGCCGCTTCGCAGCGTGGCAGAATCCGCGGCTTCCGATCGCCGTGAAGAGCCGCAATGCAGTCCCTGCCCGCTGACGCCGCCGCCCGCATCGTCGCCCGCCTCGCCGAAGAGCTCTCCGTTCGCCCCGCGCAGGTCGGCGCGACCATCGACCTGCTCGACGGCGGCGCCACCGTCCCCTTCATCGCCCGCTACCGCAAGGAAGCCACCGGCGGCCTCGACGACACGCAGCTGCGCACGCTGGACGAGCGCCTCGTCTATCTCCGCGAGCTCGAGGAGCGCCGCGCCGCGATCCGCGCGAGCATCGAGGAGCAGGGCAAGCTCGATGACGCGCTCGCCGCGCAGATCGACGCGGCCGACACCAAGCAGCGACTCGAGGACCTCTACGCGCCGTACAAGCCGAAACGGCGCACGCGCGCGCAGATCGCGCGCGAGGCCGGGCTCGAGCCGCTCGCCGACGCGCTGCTCGCCGACCCCACGCTCGATCCGCAGGCGGAAGCCGCGAAATACCTGCGCGCGCCCGACGAGAAGGGCGAGCACGGCGTTCCCGACGCGAAGGCCGCGCTCGACGGCGCGCGCGACATCCTCGCCGAGCGTTTCGCCGAGCGCGCCGACGTGCTCGAGACGCTGCGCGAGCGGATGTGGAACGAGGGCTGGGTCGTCGCGAAGGTCTTCGAGGGCAAGGAGGCCGAAGGCGAGAAGTTCCGCGACTGGTTCGACCACGCCGAGCCGATCGCGCGGATTCCGTCGCACCGCGCGCTGGCGCTGTTTCGCGGGCGGCACCAGGGCGTGCTCGCACTGAAGCTGCAGCTCGAAGCCACGCTCGAGGAGCAGACGCCGCACCCGAACGTCGTTCGGCTCGCCGGCCTGGTGGGCCTCGGCGCCTCGATCGGCGGCGAGCGCCCCGCCGATCCCTGGCTCGCCGACGCATGCCGCTGGTGCTGGCGCGTGAAGCTGCTGCCCCAGCTCGAGACCGAGCTCTTCGGGCGCCTGCGCGAGGCCGCCGAAACCGAGGCCATCCGCGTCTTCGGTGCCAACCTGAAGGACCTGCTGCTCGCCGCGCCGGCCGGCGCCCGTGCGGTGATCGGCCTCGATCCCGGCCTGCGCACCGGCGTGAAGGTCGCCGTCGTCGA
>DATGRE010000153.1:0-2966 GCA_035303885.1 Zeimonas sp.
CGCGTCGTCGTGGGTGCTCGAGCAGGCGGCGGTGCCGAGCGCGGACGCGGTGCGTGACGCGGTGCGTGACGCGGTGCTCGGGATCGTCGGCGCGCACGCGACCGCCTGACCGCGACGACTTCGCCGGCGTCGAGGCGAGACCGGACCGAAGCGACGCCATTGGAGGAAGGGGCGGGTGGCGGCGGTCGACTACGATGCGCGTCGTAACCCTTCCCGGCCGATCCCGGCCGCGCCTTCCCATGTCGTCACGCCACGCTTTCCGGGTCTGGTTCGCCGCAACGCTCGTCGTGGCGCTCGCCGGCTGCGCGATCGAGCGCCGCCCCGACGAAGCGCCGGCGAGCCCGGTCGAGGTGCGCGCGCGGATCGCCGCGCTGCTGCCCGAGAACCTGCCCGACCGTGTCGGCTGGGTCGCCGACTACCAGGCGGCCTTCGCTGCGCTGGAGATTCCGCCCAACCTCCCCAACCTCTGCGCCGCGCTGGCGATCACCGAGCAGGAGTCGAGCTATCGCGCCGACCCGTCGGTCCCCAACCTGCCGAAGATCGCGCGCGAGGAGATCGACCGCCGGGCCACGCGCGTGGGCGTACCTGCGTTCGCGGTGCGCGCCGCGCTGCAGATCGGCTCGCCCGACGGCCGGACCTACGCCGAGCGGCTCGACGCGGTCAGGACCGAGAAGGAGCTCAGCGGAATCTACGAGGACTTCATCGGAATGGTGCCGATGGGCCGGCGCCTGTTCGCGGGCTGGAACCCGGTGCGCACCGGCGGACCGATGCAGGTCGGCATTGCGTTCGCCGAGCGGCACGCGACGCAGCGCCGCTACCCGTACCCGATGTCCGGCACGGTCCGCGACGAGGTGTTCACGCGTCGCGGCGGGCTGTACTTCGGTATCGCGCACCTGCTCGACTATCCGGCCTCGTACGACCGACACCTCTACCGCTTCGCCGACTTCAACGCAGGGCGCTACGCGAGTCGCAACGCGGCGTTCCAGAACGCGGTCGCGGTCGCGTCGGGCGTGCGTCTCGGCCTTGACGGCGACCTGATCCGTCACGGCGGCAGTGCCGCCGAGCCCGGCAGCACCGAGCGCGCGGTGCGCACGCTCGGCAAGCGCCTCGGCCTCGACGACACGGCGATCCGCAGGGCGCTCGAGCAGGGCGAGAGCGCGGAATTCGAGCGCGATGCGCTGTACCGGCGCGTGTTCGAGCTCGCGGACGCCGCCGCGGGCCGCCCGCTGCCACGCGCGGTGGTGCCGCGCATCGCGCTTCAAGGCCCGAAGATCACGCGCAAGCTCACCACCGAATGGTTCGCCAATCGCGTCGACGAACGGCACCGCCGCTGCATCGCACGCGGCGAGGCCACTGCACTGCGGTCCTGAGGCAACGACGGTCGATCCCGGCGCGGTGTGCCCGCGTCGTCGACGTCACGCGGTCATTCGACCGTCACGCTCTTTGCAAGATTGCGAGGCTTGTCTACATCCGTGCCGCGCGCGAGGGCGACGTAGTACGCGAGCAGTTGCAGCGGAATCACGTGCAGGATCGGCGACAGCGGCCCCGCGTGGTCGCCCAAATTGATGATGTTGATCCGGTCCTCGGGCTCGATCTTCGTGTCCTGGTCGGCGAACACGAACAGCTCGCCGCCGCGCGCGCGCACCTCGTGCAGGTTCGACTTCAGTTTCTCGAGCAATGCGTCGTTGGGCGCGACCACGACCACCGGCATCTGGCTGTCGACCAGCGCCAGCGGGCCGTGCTTGAGCTCGCCGGCCGCGTAGGCCTCGGCGTGGATGTAGGTGATCTCCTTGAGCTTCAGCGCGCCCTCGAGCGCGATCGGGAAGTGCACGCCGCGACCGAGGAACAGCGCGTGCTCCTTGGGTGCGAAGCGGTTGGCCCAGTGGCGCACCGCAGGTTCGCATTCGAGCACGCGCGCGATCGCCGCCGGCAGGTGGCGCAGCTGCGTCAGCAGTTCCTTCTCGCGCGCCGGCGCGAGCCGGTTGCGCTGCTTGGCCAGCACGAGCGTGAGCACGAACAGCGCCGCGAGCTGCGTGGTGAAGGCCTTGGTCGACGCGACGCCGATCTCGGGGCCGGCACGCGTCAGGAAGCGCAGCCTGCTCTCGCGGATCAGCGCCGACTCGGGCACGTTGCAGATCGACAGCGTGTCGCGCAGGCCCATCGACCTGGCGTGCTCGAGCGCGGCCCGCGTGTCGGCGGTCTCGCCCGATTGCGAGATCGTGATCACGAGCGTGTTCGGCAGCGAGACCGAATCGCGGTAGCGGTACTCGCTGGCGATCTCGACCGACACCGGCAGCCCCGCCATCGACTCGATCCAGTACTTGGCGACGCATCCGGCGTGATAGCTGGTGCCGCAGGCCAGCACCAGGACCTGCTGGGTGCGCGCGAAGATCGCCTCGGCTTCGGCGCCGAACAGGCCGGCCGACAGCGAAGCCGCGTTGGCGACCATTTCGAGCGTATTGGCGACCGCGCCGGGCTGCTCGAAGATCTCCTTCTGCATGAAGTGCCGGTACTTGCCGAGCTCGATCGCGTCGGCGGACAGCTGGCTCTCGACGACCGGGCGCTCGGCCGCTCGACCGTCCCGGTCGACGATCGAGTAGCCGTCGGGGCGGATCTGCACGACGTCGCCTTCCTCGAGGTAGGCGACGTACTTCGTCACCTGCAGCAACGCCGAGGTATCGGACGCGAGGAAGTTCTCGCCCTTGCCGGAGCCGGCGTTGCCGATTCCCAGCAGCAGCGGCGAACCCTTGCGCGAGCCGACCACGGTGTTCGGTTCGGAATTGTTGATCGCGGCGATCGCGTAGGCGCCTTCGAGCTCGCGCACCGCCTTCTGCACCGCGTCGAACAGGCTGCACCCGGTCGCGAGGTGGCTGTGCAGCAGGTGCGCGATGACCTCGGTGTCGGTCTCGCTGGCGAACTGGTAGCCCGCGGCTTTCAGGCGCATGCGCAGCGCCTCGTGGTTCTCG
>DATGRE010000154.1:0-15351 GCA_035303885.1 Zeimonas sp.
CCTCGCGCAGGCCGCCGGCATTGCCGGCGAACCGGTGCCCGAACGCAGCGAGCGGCGGGCGATCGCCGAACGCGACTGGGTGGGCGAAACGCAGACGCAGTTCGCGCCCATCGAGATCGGCCCGCGTCTGCGGATATCGCCGAGCTGGCACCAGGTCGCGGAGCACGACCGCGCACGCACCATCGTGCTCGACCCCGGCCTCGCCTTCGGTACCGGCAGCCATCCGACCACGCGCATGTGTCTGCGCTGGATCGAGCGCGCGCTGCCGGCCGGCGCGCGGGTGATCGACTACGGCTGCGGCTCGGGCATCCTCGCGATCGCCGCGGCGCGTCTCGGTGCCGCCGAGGTGACCGGCATCGACATCGACCCGCAGGCACTCGCCGCCGCGCAGCGCAACGCGCAGGCGAACGGCGTATCGATCACGCTGCGTTCGAGCGGCGAGACGCCGCCCGCCGCCGCCGACGTCGTCGTCGCCAACATCCTCGCGAACCCGCTGCGCGTGCTCGCGCCGCTGCTCGAGGCGCTGGTGGCGCCCGGCGGCCGGCTCGTCCTCGCCGGATTGCTCGACCGGCAGGCCGACGAAATCGCACGCTGCTACCCGCGGATCGCGCTGCGGCCGTGGCGCTCGCTCGACGGCTGGACTTGCCTGGCAGGTACGCGTCGCCGATGATCGGCGGTCGATCCTAGGAATCTGCCGGATGGCACTGGCGACGACCTGCCCGCAGTGCAAGACGAGCTTTCGCGTCGTCCCCGACCAGCTGAAGCTGCGTCGCGGCTTCGTCCGCTGCGGCCGCTGCCGGCACGTCTTCGCCGGCATCGACCACCTTCGCTACGTCGACGACGCGCAATTGCGCGCTGCCGAAGCGGCGGCACACAAACGTGCGCTCGCCCCGCAGGACGAGCGCGTGCACGGCGAAGGGCGCGTGCACGACGAAGCGCACGAACACGAACACGAATACGGCGAAGCACTCGGGCACGGCGAAGCAGTCGGGCTCGAGCACGGCGACGAGCACCCACACGGCGTGGCAGTCGGGCTCGAGCACGGCGACCCGCGCGAACGCGGGGACGAGCCCGGACTCGTCCCCGCGCACGAACGGGAACGCGACGACGGACACGAGCACGGCGAAGCGCTCGGGCCTGCGACCGAGCGTGCCGCGGCGCCCCCCTCGCCCGTCGACCCGAACGCCGCGTCGGAAGCGGCCGACGAAGCCGCCGGGGCAGCCGCGCGCGGCTGGACAGTCACCGACGCCGAAGCATCCGCGCCCGATCGGGAAGCCGCCGATGCCGGCACCGCGCATTCCGAAGCCGCACCCGACGAAGACGTCGAATTCGTCGTCGTCGGCACGCCCGATTTCGCGCCGTTGCCGGGCCAGGCGCCCGACGACGATCCGACACTGCTCGACGGCGGACGCGAGGACGCGCGCGTCGCTTCGCCCGCGGACGCTTCGTCCTGGCAGGACCCGTTCCCCGGACGCTTCGTCGCCGCCGATGCCGCGGCGCGGTCGCCCGCCTCGCCTGCGCCGCCCGCATCCGCCGACCCCTGGTCGGCGGACGGCCGCGACGCGGCCTTCGCACGCACCGGCGAAGGCCTCGCCGCCGAGGACGACGAGGGCGAATCCGCGATCGACTACTTCTCGACCCGGCGCAGCCGCGGCTTCGCCGACCGCGGCCGCCTCGCTGCAGGGGCGCTGGCGTTCGCGCTCTCCCTCACGCTCGCGGCACAGTGGATCGTCGCCGAGCGCGCGGTCCTCGCCGCACGGGTCCCGGCACTCGCACCGGCGCTCACTGCGGCGCTCGCGCCGTTCGGCTTGCGGGTCGGCGCACCGCGCACGCTCGATGCGCTGACGATCGAGTCCTTCGAGCTGCAGGCCTCGGCGCTTCCCGACGTGCTGGAGATGCGCGCGCTGCTGCGCAATCGCGCGGACCACCCGGTGCGCTGGCCGTCGATGCAGCTCACGCTCACCGATCGGTCGAGCCAGGTGCTCGTGAGCCGAAGGCTCGATCCCGACGAATACCTGCTCGAGGCCGAAGCGGACGCCGAGGACGGCATCCCGCCGCACACCGAATGGCCGCTGCGGCTCGCACTCGAGACGCGCGAGCTGCAGCTCGCCGGCTACGACTACCGGGTGCGGCTGTTCTATCCCTAGATGTCCCACCCCCGAAGCGTGTCCTGCGCGGCAGGCAGGACGGCGAGACCCACGGAGAGACGATGTCCCGACGCGTGCTGATCAGCGGTTCGATCGCCTACGACACGATCATGGTGTTCGAAGGCCACTTCAAGGACCACATCCTGCCCGACCGCGTGCACCTGCTGAACGTCTCGTTCCTCGCGCCGAGGCTCGAGCGCAACTACGGCGGCTGCGCCGGAAACATCGCCTACACGCTCGCCGGGCTGGGCGGCGAGCCGGTGATGCTCGCCACCGTCGGCCGCGACGGCGATGCCTATCTCGCTCACCTGGCCGGGCTCGGCATCGACATCGCCACGGTGCGCCGCCTCGACGACACGTACACGGCACAGGCCTTCATCACGACCGATCTCTCGGACAACCAGATCACCGCCTTCCATCCGGGCGCGATGTCGCATGCGCATCGCGTCTCGGTGAACGACGCGCACCGCGAAGGCGACGAGCCAGCTGCGATCGGCATCGTCGCACCGAACGGACGCGACGCGATGCTGCAGCACGCACGCGAGTTCGGCGAAAGCGGCGTTCCCTTCGTGTTCGATCCCGGCCAGGGACTGCCGATGTTCGACGGCGAGACGCTGCGCGACCTCGTCTCGCGCGCCTGCGCGGTCACCGTCAACGACTACGAGGCCTCGCTGCTCGTCGAGCGAACCGGCTGGAGCGAGCCGGACATCGCACGACGGGTGCAGGCGCTGATCGTGACGCGCGGCGCCGAGGGTTCGCGCGTGTACGAGGGCGGGCGCGTGACCGAGATCGCCGCGGCGCCGCCCACGCAAACGCTCGATCCCACCGGCTGCGGCGACGCGTACCGCGGCGGACTGCTGCACGCGCGCACGCTCGGCTGGAGCTGGACCGACGCGGCACGCCTCGGCAGCGTGATGGGCGCGATCAAGATCGCCCACCGCGGCGGGCAGAATCATCCGGTCGACCGCGCCGACGTCGCGCGGCGCTTCGAGCAGGCCTACGGCCGGGCGCCCTGGTAGAGCGCCGCGCGCAGCGAGTCGGCATCGAGCGGCGCATCGATCGCGAAACGCTTGCGCCGCGCACCGGCACCGGAGACCAGGCGAATCGACCGCTTCGGCACCGACAGCCGTTCGGCGAGGAAGTGCACCAGCGCTTCGTTGGCACGCCCTTCGACGGGCGGAGCGGCCACGCGCAGCTTCAGGCACCCGTCGTGCTCGCCGACCACTTCGGTGCGCGGCGCGCCCGGCTGCGCGGCAATGCGCACGCGCCAGTTGCCCGGCGCTCCTTCCAGCCAGACGGGCAGTTCCGCAGCCGTCATCGGCGCCCCTTCGCCGCGCGTGCCGTTCAGGACAACGCGGCGAAGAACGACGGCATCGCCGACTGCAACACCGTGAGCGCGAGCTGCGCCAGCAGGATCAGCACGAGCGGAGAGAGGTCGACGCCGCCGATCAGCGGAACGAAGCGTCGGATCGGCGCGAGGAACGGCCGGGTGAGCGCGTCGATCGTCGGCGCGATCGGCGCGTGCGGATTCACCCAGGACAGCACCGCGAGCAGCAGCACGAGCGCGGTGAGCAGCCACAGCGACCACTTGGCCAGCCAGAAGATCGCCAGCAGCACGACGGCGCCGAACGCCGGGGCGCGTTCGCCGCCGAACAGCAGCACGTACAGCACCGCCAGCACCACTGCGAGCAGCAGCGCCGCGAGCAGGCTCGCCCAGTCGACGCTGCGCATGTTCTTACGGGTGGCGGGCAGCACGCCGCGCAGCGGCCGTACGATCCAGTCGGTGACGGCGATGACGAACTGGCCCAGCGGGTCGCGCACGCCGAGACCGAGCCAGTTCAGATAGGCGCGCAGCACGCACGCCGTGGCGAGCAGGCTGCCGAGCGTTTCGAGCAGAAGCCAGAGTGCCTGATGCATGGGACGTTCCCGGAACGCCAGCGATTCTCGCACACCAAAAAAAGCGTCCCGCGCCGATCGCCGACCGGCGCGGGACCCGTCTCGCGCGCCTGCCTTGCGGAAGCGCGCGCCACCTTCCGAAACGGGTTACGGACGGTTGCCGGTCGGGAACGGCCAGGCAGCGGCCGGGTTCAGCGGCTTGGCGACCGGCAGCGTCGTCGCCGCACCGTTCTTCTTCGCGGCGGCCTTACGAACCGGCGCCTTCTTCGCCGCCGGCTTCTTCGCCGCCGCCGGCTTCTTCGCCGCGGCCTTGCGAGCGACCGGCTTCTTCGCCGCCGTCTTCTTCGCGGCCTTCTTCGCCGGCGCCGCGCGGCCCGCGGTCTTGCGCGCAGCCGTCTTCTTCGCGGCGACCTTCTTCACCGCCTTGCGCGCCGCCGCCGGACGCTTCGCAACCGCCTTGCGTGCGGTCTTCTTCGCCGCCGTCTTCTTCGCCGCCGTGCGCTTCGTTGCGGTCTTCTTCGCCGCGGTCTTCCTCACCGACGACTTCTTCGCAGCGGTCTTCTTCACCGCGGTCTTCCTGGCGGCCGTCTTCTTCGCTGCCGTCTTCTTCGCCGCCGTGCGCTTCATTGCGGTCTTCTTCGCCGCTGCCTTGCGCGCGGGCGCCTTCTTCACGGCGGCCTTGCGCGCGGTGACGCGACGCGTCGATGCCGTCTTGGTCACGGCCTTGCGCGCCGTCGTCTTCTTCGTCGCCTTCTTTGCCGCACTCTTCTTAGCAGCCGGCTTCTTCGCGGCTTTCCTGGTTGCCATGAGGATCTCCTTCTCAGGATGTTGCGATGATGGAAACCCGTGCCGCGACGCGCGAGCGCGTCCGGCGGTACGGGCTATTCATCGGCGCAAGAACACCGTGTCCACGGTTCGTCGTTCCAACGCTAATGAATTCGACGCAAAAAAAGCGCCGGAACCGGCGGTTCGGCGCTCCATGGAGATCTCGGCAACGGCGCCGGGGACGGCCTTCGGCGGTCGCATCGGCGAACCCGCCCGCACCCGTTCTACCCCACCCGCGGCCATCGACCTCAATTCGGATCATCCCCTGCGACAGCAACTGATCTCACGCTTCAATACACGCCTATAACTACTTGTACTGCCGTGAGATTCCGCTGTTATTCACACGCTCGGATCTTACGGCCCTTGTAGGGTGCATGCAACGACGCTGCGTGTTTTCGCTTGACTCGGGCATTGCTTCTTCGGCATGCGCGCAACACATCGAAGCGCGGTCGCCTTCGCATCGCTTCCGCTCGCGTGCATCGCGCGCGCATCGATGCGAACGCACATGCATCGCATCGTGCCCTCGATCACGTCGTTGCGCAGCGGTGTGCGACGCGCGCGAAGTCCTCGGTGCGACGCAACTCAGAACGGACGAACCAGACCCTGCGCTTCACGCATCGCGTGCACGCGCGCCCAGTCGAAGTGGACACCCGGGTCACGCTTGCGCCCCGGCGCGATGTCGCTGTGGCCGGCGATCCAGCGCAGCGGATGGCGTTCGCGCAGTGCGCCGATCAGGAAGGCGAGCCGACGATACTGCGCCTCGGTGAAGCGATGCGTCTCGTCGCCCTCGAGCTCGATGCCGATCGAGAAGTCGTTGCAGCGCTCGCGCCCGAGGAAGCGCGAAGCGCCGGCATGCCAGGCGCGCGCGTCGGTGTCCACGAACTGCAGCAGCTCGCCGCGTCGTCGCACGAGGAAATGCGCCGAGACGCGCAGCGCGCACACCTCGTCGAACGACGGATGGGCGGAAGGATCGAGGCGGTTCGTGAACAGCCGCTCGACCGCATCGCCGCTGAACCGTCCGGCCGGCAGGCTGATGTGATGGACGACGAGCAGCTCGGCCTGCGCGCCCGGCGGACGTGCATCGAAATTCGGCGAGGGAACGGCGCGCGCGGCGGCGATCCAGCCCGATGCGTCGTCGCGCCACACCCGGCGCGCACGGCGCTTCGCACGCATCAGTTCAGCCCGAGCCGCTGCATGCGGTAGCGAAGCGCGCGGAACGTAATGCCGAGCAAGCGCGCCGCGGCGGTGCGGTTGTAGCGCGTCTTGTCGAGCGCACGCTGGATCGCCTCGCGCTCGACCTGCTCGAGGTAGTCGGGCAACGACTCCGGCACCCCGTCTTCGGAGACACGCACCGGCCGGCGCTCGCGAGCCGGCCCGTGCGACGCCGGCGCGGCGGATCCGTCCTCCGGCTCGATGCGCTCGTCCTCGTCGGCGTCGGAGACGATCGGCTTCAGGCCGAGGTCCTCGACGTTGACGACCTCGCCGTTCGAAAACGCCAGCGCCCGCTCGAGCATGTTCTCGAGTTCGCGCACGTTGCCCGGGAAGTGATAGCTCTGCAGGTAGCGCACGGTGACCGACGCGAGCCGCGGCGGGTTCGCCATGCCGGCCCGCTCGGCCAGGCGCGCGAGGATCGCCTCGGCGAGCACGGGGACGTCCTCGAGGCGCTCGCGCAGCGACGGCAGCCGCAGCTCGATCACGTTCAGGCGGTAGTACAGGTCCTGGCGAAAGCGCCCCGCGGCCACGCACTGGGCGAGATCCTGGTGCGTGGCGCTGACGATGCGCACGTCGACCGGCTCCTCGACGGTGGCGCCGACCTTGCGCACGCGCTTCTCCTGGATCGCACGCAGCAGCTTGACCTGCATCGCGAGCGGAAGGTCGGCCACCTCGTCGAGGAACAGCGTCCCGCCGTTGGCCGCGTGGAAGAAGCCGTCGCGGTCGTGCTCGGCGCCGGTGAAGGCGCCCTTGCGGTAGCCGAAGAACTCGGCCTCCATCAGCGCCTCGGGAATCGCCCCGCAGTTCACCGCGACGAACGGCTGCGCGGCGCGCGCACCCAGCTCGTGGATCAGGCGTGCGGCCAGTTCCTTGCCCGAACCGGATTCGCCGCTGATCGCCACCGGCGCCATGCTTCGCGCGAGCCGCCCGATCTGCGAACGCACCTCGCGCATCGCCTCGGAATCGCCGAGCAGCCGCCGCGCGGCCGAGTCGGGCGCCGCCCCGTCCAACGCGGCGGGTACGGCCTGCGCCGGCAGCTGCAGCGCCGAGCGAACGAGGCTGCGCAGCGAATCGAGCGCGATCGGCTTGGCGAGGTAGTCGAAAGCGCCGGCCTTGAGCGCGGCCACCGCGTTCTCCGCGCTGCCGTAGGCGGTGATCACGGCGATCGGCGTCTGCGGATGCCGGCGGTTGATCGCGCCGACCAGCGCGAGACCGTCGCCGTCGGGCAGGCGCATGTCGGTCAGGCACAGCGCGTAGGCGTTGCGCGACAGCGCGGCCTCGGCTTCCGCGAGCGTGCCGGCGCAGTCGACGTCGAGTCCCATGCCGACGAGCGTCAGCTCGAGCAGCTCGCGCAGATCGGCTTCGTCGTCGACGACGAGTACACGGCGACCCGGAGCAGGGCGTGCGCTGCGCGCCGCGCCGCGGGGGTTCACGGTTTCGCTGACTTCTTTCATTCGGGATCGGTCGATCGAGGCTCGATGACGAAGGCGCTGCGCCACCGCTGCGACGCGGGTGCCGTCTCGTAGCGGATCGTCGCGCCGCTCGCGCTGCAAAGCTCGCGCGCGAGATACAGGCCGAGCCCGGTCCCGCGGCTCTCGGTGGTGTAGAAGGGTTCGAAGGCGTGCTCGAGCATCTCGCTCGTCAGGCCCGGGCCGTCGTCGCGCACGCGCAGCTCGAGCCGGCCGTCGTCGCGCGCGCGCCACTCGATGCACACCGCCTCGTCGTCGTGCGACGCGTAGCGCAGCGCGTTGGCGAGCAGGTTCAGCAGCACCTGGCGCAGGTGGTTCGAGTCGAAGCGGATCGGCCGCTCGCTGCCCAGCCGGATGGCGATGCGTCGCCGCTCGGCACCGCTGGTGGCGACGAACTCGTCGACGAGCCTCGGCAGGAACGAGGCGGCGACGATCGACTCGTCGGTCGGGCGCTCCCGCCGCGCGATCGACAGCACGTCCTCGATGATGCGGTCGATGCGCACGGTGTTGGACTCGACGATGCGCGCCAGCCGCTCGAGCGACGGCTCGGCGAGCCGCTCGGCGAGCAGGCCGTTGGCGTGGCGGATCGCGCCCAGCGGGTTGCGGATCTCGTGCGCGATCGACGCCGAGAGCCGGCCCATCGACGCGAGCTTGAGCTGCTGCGCCCGATCCTCGACGAGGCGCTGGTCTTCGAGCATGACGACCGTATCTTCCCCCGGCTCGGCGGTGCCGAGGAAGCGCAGCCGAACACGCGTCGCCCGCCCGTCGACGGCCGGCAGCTCGAGCTCGCTCTCGGCGCCGGAAACGGCGCCGCCTGCGCGCCAGCGCGCATACGCCTCGCGCAGCATCCGCCATCCGTGCTCGAGCGCCTCGCGCGGACCCGCATCGGCCGACCCCGCGTGCGTCACCTGTTCCGTCCCCGTCGCGAGCGCAGCCGGCGTCTCCGCGGAACCGGGGGCGGCGAGCCTCGCCGGCGCTTCGGCGATGCCGAGCAACGCGCGCGCGGCCGGGTTCATCGTACGCACGGCACCGCCGGCGTCGACGATCATCACGCCGTGGGCGAGCTCGGCGACGACGCGCGAGGTGACGGCGAGCTGGCGGCGCAGGTCGTCGGCGCGCATCTGCGCGATGTGCTCCTGCGCGTGCAGCCGCGTGGCGAGCCAGTTCACGGTCATCGCGGTGGCGAAGCAGCCGACGCCGACCAGCCCGGCGAGCATCAGCGACGCCGCCTCGCCGCCGCCCGGCGACATCAGCGCCCAGCCCGCCTGCGCGAGCACGAGCAGCGTGGCCGTCGCGGCGAAGAACGCGGCCATTCGCCGCGTGGCGACGATGGCCGAACCGGCGAGCGCGACGATGAGCAGCACGAGCAGCCCGCTCCTCAATCCACCGGCCGCGTGCATCAGCGTCGACAGCGCGACGATGTCCACGAGCGCCTGCACGAGGACCAGCGCGTGGAAATGCGCACGGAACCGGTCGAGCGTGGACAGGAACAGCACCGCCAGCAGCAGGTAGGCGAGCGCCGCTCCGCCATACAGCGTCGGATCGCCCACCTCCTCCGACAGCCGGCCGGAATCGTGCAGCGGGAAGAAGGCGAACAGCACCAGTGCGATCGCCACGCGGCTCGCCGCGAGCCAGCGCAGCGACGCCCAGTACGAAGGGGCGACGTTCATGCGCGCGCGCCGGCGATCATTCGTCGCGCGAGAGCGGACGCCGCGCGGCAGGGCCTTCGCCGTCGCGACGGGCGGCGCGAGCGGCGTCGCGATGCGCGACACCGCAATAGGCGAGGCCGTCGTCGCGCACGGCGTCCGACGCCGGGACGAACACGCCGCAATGCGCGCAGGGAACGATCGGCTCGCCTTCGATCGTGCGGCCCGCAGTGCGACCGGGACCGGCGCGCTTCGTCGCGTCGGCGGCGTCGCCTTCGCCGCGGCTGCGCTCGCGGCGGCGCTGGCTGATCGCGATGAGATGAATCACCAGCCAGGCCAGCGCGATCAGCACGACCCAGCTCAGCAGCTTGCCCATCAGTGACGGTTCAGGATGACTTCCAGGACGAAGCGGCTGCCGACATAGGCGAGCAGCAGCAGGGCGAAGCCGCCGAAGGTCAGCCGCAGCGCCGTGCGCCCACGCCAGCCCCACAGTCGGCGCCCGAGCAGGAGGATGCCGAACACCGCCCAGGCGATCAACGAGAAGACGTTCTTGTGATCGAAGCGCAACGGCTGGCCGAGGATCTCCTCGGAGAACAGCACGCCGCTCGCCGTGGTGAGCGTGAGCAGCACGAAGCCCAGCCCGATGAACCGGAAGAGGATCCGCTCGAGGACCAGCAGCGGGGGCAGGTCTTCGAGAAAGCGCGCGAGCGGCAGCCGCTCGGCCTCCTCGCCCCCGTGATGCAGCGAGCGCTCGGCCAGGGCCATCAGCACGGCGTGCAGCGCCGCCAGCGAGAGCACGCCGTAGGCGAGCGTGCCGATCAGCAGGTGCGGCAGGAACAGCGGACGCGTGGCCTGTGCGCCGAGGTCGATGCCGGGGAAGACGAGCGGCAGCAGCACGACCAGCGCGGCGACCGGAAGCACGAGCGTGCGCAGCGCCTCGACGCGGGCCGACAGGCCTTCGAACCACAGCACCGCCACGCCGATCCAGAACGTCGCCGAGAGGATCGGCGCGAAGCCGAAATGCCAGCCGTTCTCGCCGACGATGGTTTCATACAGGCCGACGCCGTGCAGGACCAGCCCGACGAGCATCGCCGCTCCGCTCCATCGGTGCGGCGCGCGCCAGGCGACGAGATAGGCGAGCGCGGCGGGCAGAGCGGCGATAACCGGTAAAATCGGCACCGATTCAGTGTACTCCAAGCCCATGCTCGAAAACCTCTCGCAACGGCTCGGCCGCGTCGTCAAGAAGATGCGCGGCGAGGCGCGCCTGACGGAAGCCAACACGCAGGAGATGCTGCGCGAGATCCGCATCGCGCTGCTCGAGGCCGACGTCGCGCTGCCGGTCGTTCGCGACTTCATCGCCCGAGTGCGCGAACGCGCACTGGGACAGGAGGTGCTCGACAGCCTCTCGCCGGGGCAGGCGCTGGTCGGCGTCGTGCACCGCGAGCTCACGCAGCTGATGGGCGGCGAGTCGGCGCAGCTCGATCTCGCCAGCAAGCCGCCGGCGACCGTGCTGATGGCCGGCCTGCAGGGCGCCGGCAAGACCACCACGGTCGGCAAGCTCGCCAAGTGGCTGCGCGAGAACCGCCGCAAGAAGGTGCTCACGGTCTCGTGCGACGTCTACCGTCCGGCGGCCATCGAGCAGCTGCGCACGGTCACCGCGCAGGCCGGCGCCGAGTTCTTCGCGTCGACGCCCGACCAGAAGCCGGTCGAGATCGCCGCCGCGGCCCAGCAGTGGGCTCGCACGCATTACTTCGACGTGCTGATCGTCGACACCGCCGGACGTCTCGCGGTGGACGAGCAGATGATGCGCGAGATCGCCGAGCTGCACGCGCAGCTCGATCCCGTCGAGACGCTCTTCGTCGTCGACGCGATGCAGGGCCAGGACGCCATCAACACCGCCAAGGCGTTCAAGGAGGCGCTGCCGCTCACCGGCGTCGTGCTCACCAAGCTCGACGGCGACGCCCGCGGCGGCGCGGCGCTGTCGGTGAAGGCGGTCACCGGCGCGCCGATCAAGTTCGTCGGCGTCGGCGAGAAGCTCGACGGTCTCGAGGGCTTCCACCCCGAGCGCATGGCGAACCGCATTCTCGGCATGGGCGACATCGTCTCGCTCGTCGAGGAAGCGCAGAAGAACGTCGACCAGACCACGGCGAAGGCGCTCGCCGACAAGCTGAAGTCGGGCAACCGCTTCGACCTGAACGACTTCGCCGCGCAGCTCGGACAGATGAACCGCATGGGCGGACTGGCGTCGCTGCTCGACAAGCTTCCCGCGCAATTCCAGCAAGCCGCCGCGGGCGCCGACATGTCGCAGGCGGAGAAGCAGATCCGCCGCATGCAGGCGATCATCCAGTCGATGACGAAGGCCGAGCGCACCAAGCCCGAGCTCATCAAGGCGAGCCGCAAGCGGCGCATCGCCGCCGGCTCCGGCGTCTCGGTGCAGGAGGTCAATCGGCTGCTGTCGCAGTTCGAGCAGATGCAGTCGATGATGAAGAAGATGCAGAAGGGCGGCCTCGCGAAGATGATGCGCGGCATGAAGGGCATGATGCCGGGGCTCCGTTAGCGAAGTCCTCACTCGCGCCGCAGGTCGGCGCTGCCTCGCCTTGCGTCGGGCCTCGTGCGACGCACCCCCCCACCTCGTTTCTGATGCCGGTGCAATCCGTGATTGCGCACCGTCCGCCGACACACGGCGGGTCTGTCCGGCATTCCGATCGAGGGTTCGATGCATTTCCGGTTCTCCCTGTTCGCAGCTCTGTTCGCCGCGTCCGTTGCCTCGGCAAGCGCGGCAGACGACCACCGCCCGAACAAGGCGGAGGAACTCCGAGCGGCCGCTGCGGCCGAGGCCCAGGCGCGGCGATCCGGCGACGAGGTGCTGCGCGCGCTGAAGGCGCTCGAGCGCGCACCGGCGGCGCGGCGCACCGAGCGAACGCGGGCGCTGGCGCAGGCGGTCGATGCGCGTCGCGCGGCGATGCTCGAGGTCGTGCGCACCGATCCGCGCCGCGCGCTGTCGCTGGCGATGCCCGACGCGCTGCGCGAAAGGATGCCGCAGGAAGTGCGCGACCGCATCGAACGGCGCGTCGAGATCGAGGGGCGCGTGGTCGCGATGTCGATCGACGATCACGAGCGCGGCATCGTGCGTCATCCCTACTTCCTGGAGACCGACGACGCGTCGGCGCCGACGCGCTTCGGACTGCAATGGGCCGACCCGTCGATGAGCGAGCGAGACGCCCTCGCGCTGGTCGACCGGCGCGTGCGCGTGAAGGCGCTGCGCGTCAACGGGCATCTCGTCGTCGGCGACCGCGGCGAAGTGGAGATCGCGGCGTCGACGAAGGGCAACGGACAGGGCAAGGGCAAGAAGGACAAGGGTGGTTCGTCCGGCGACTCCTCGTCCGGCGACGCCGGCACCGATGCCGGTGGAACGCTCGCGGCGCCGATCGTCGCCGGCGAGCAGCGCACGCTCGTGATCCTCGCGAACTTCTCCGACAAAGCCTCGAGCTGCACCGCGTCGGGTCTGCGCACCGCGCTGTTCGGCACCGGCGCCTCGGTCGACCGGATCTACCGCGAGTCGTCGGGCAACCAGGTCACCTTCTCCGGCGACGTCGTCGGGCCGTTCACGATCCCGTACACGTCGACCGGCACCTGCGACTTCACCGCCTGGGGCAGCGCCGCCGACGCCGCGGCGCGCGCCGCCGGCTTCGATCCGTCGCGCTACACGCGCATCTCCTACGCCGTGCCGCGCAACGGCAACTGCGGATGGACCGGCATCGCCTACGTGGGCGGCGCGGCGCCGACCCGATCGTGGGTGGCGAGCTGCAGCGCGGGCATCTTCGCGCACGAGATCGGCCACAACCTTCGATTCAAGCACGCGTCGACGCCGAGCTCCGAATACGGCGACAACTCCGACCCGATGGGCGGCGCGCCCGCGGTGCAGATGCACGCGGCGAATCGCGTGATGGCGGGCTGGATCGCCGGCTCGTCGATCATCGACGAACCGGGTTCCGGCAGCTATTCGATCGCCGCGATCGAAGCGCCCGACACGGGGATCCCGCAGACGATCCGCATCCGCAAGCGCGACACCGGCGAGTACTACTACGTGAGCCTGCGCGCGGCATCCGGCCTGAGTGCGAACCTGGCGAGCGGGTACCGCGACGTCGTGACCGTGCATCGCGCGACCGGCACGATGCCCTCGCCCACCGTGCTGCTCGCACGACTCGGTCCGGGCCAGAGCTTCAGCGACGCGACGAACGGCATCCGCATCACCGCGCAGTCGATCTCGACCGGACTCGCGTCGGTGAACGTCGAGACCACCGTCGCCGCCTGCGCACGCTCGGCGCCGACGGTGCAGACGAGCCCGGCTTCGCAGACCGGCACGCCGGGCTCGACGCTGCGCTACTCGGTGTCGATCACCAACCGCAACAGCTCGAGCTGCGGCAACGGCAGCTTCGCACTGGCGCAGGCGCTGCCGGCCGGATTCTCGGGCTCGTTCGCGAACGCATCGGTCACGCTGGCACCGGGCGCGTCGACCACCGTGAGCTGGTCGGTCAGCTCCGGTGCCCAGGCCGGCGACGGCGTCTACGCGCTGCAGGCGCAGGCCACCGAATCGGGCGGCAGCGCGGGCAGCGCCACGGCGAGCTACGTCGTCTACGCCGACGGCTCCGCGCCTTCGGTCAGCGTGACCTGGCCGACGGAAGGCATGACGATCGCGGACAAGCCGACCTCACTGTCGGCGTCGGCCTACGACGACAACGGCATCGCGCGCGTCGAGTTCCTCATCAACGGCAAGTCGGTCGGCAGCGCGAGCACCGCGCCGTACCAGGTGCGCTGGAACGCGAAGAAGAGCCCGGGGGCCAACACGCTGACGGTGCGCGCGACCGACAAGGCGGGCAACGTGGGCGAGGCGTCGGTGCGCTTCACCGTGAAGTGAGATCGGCGACGTCCCGGCGGCGCCGGGCGCCGGCGCGCCGGACACCGGGCGGCGGCGAGCGCAATGCACGTTCGCGTTCCTCGCCGCCCGCCGCGTCGGCCCCGACCCGCCGATGAAAGGGCCGCATCGGCGGTAGACTTCGCTTCGATGGAAGCGAACCGCACCGCCCCCGCCGAAGCACCACCCGTCGAGCTCGAATCACTGCGCGCCGCGTTCGGCGGCCGGCTGATCACCGACCCGAACGACCTCGAAGGCTTCGTCATCGATTGGCGCCGGCGCTACTTCGGCCGTGCGCTCGCGGTCGCGCAGCCCGACTCGGTGCAGGACGTCGCCAACGTCGTCCGGTGGTGCGCGCGGCATCGGGTCGCCGTCGTCCCGCAAGGCGGCAACACCGGACTTTCCGGCGGCGCGACGCCCGACGAATCAGGCCGCTCGATCGTGCTCTCGCTCGCGCGCCTGACGAAAGTGCGTGCCGTCGACCCGATCAACAACTCGATCACCGTCGAGGCCGGCTGCACGCTGGCACAGGTGCACGACGCCGCGCAGGCGGCGGGGCGGCTCTTCCCGCTCAGCCTGCCGTCGGAAGGCACGTGCACGATCGGCGGCAACCTGGCCACCAACGCCGGCGGAGCGCAGGTGCTTCGCTACGGCAACGCGCGCGAGCTATGCCTCGGCATCGAGGTGGTCACCGCGGCGGGCGAGATCTGGAACGGACTGCGAGGGCTGCGCAAGGACAACACCGGCTACGACCTGCGCGACCTCTTCGTCGGGTCGGAAGGCACGCTCGGCATCATCACGGCGGCGACGCTGCGGCTGTTTCCCGAGCCCGCCGAGCGGGCGACGGCGCTGGTTGCGCTGTCGGACCTCGACGCGCTGCTGCCGTTCTTCCAGCGCGCCGAAGCGCACGCCGGCGGTGCGCTGACCGCGTTCGAGTTCATGAGCGGTCGGCTTCTGGAATTCGTGACGCGGCACATCCCCGGCACGCGACGCCCGCTCGAGGGAGATGCGTCGTGGTACGTGCTGCTCGAGATCTCAGGCGCGGAGGGACGCGCGTCCTCGCTGCTCGACGACTTGCTCGCGCAGGCAGCGGAGGCCGGGCTCGTCAGCGATGCGGCGGTGGCGGCGTCGCTGCAGCAGGCGGCGGAGCTGTGGCGGCTGCGCGAGGCAGCGTCGGAGGCGCAGAAGGGCGAAGGCGGCTCCATCAAGCACGACGTCTCCGTGCCGGTCGGACGCATCCC
>DATGRE010000155.1:0-14965 GCA_035303885.1 Zeimonas sp.
CTCGGGCCGCATCGACGAGCTGCGCGCGCGTCTCGCCGGCGGCGAACCGGCCGAGCCGGCGGAGCAGGCGAAGCAGCCGGCATGAACTTCGACTGGCTGTTCCTGTTCGAGATCTCGCTCGCCGGGCTCGGCACCGGCGCGCTGTACGCCCTTACCGGACTGGCCTTCGTCACGATCTACAAGGCGACGCGCGTGGTGAACCTCGCCATCGGCGAGATGCTGATGATCGGCGCGTACGTCTTCTTCGCATTCGCCGCCGGCCTGGCGCTGCCCGTGTGGCTGTCGATCGTCGCGGCAATCGTCGCCGGCGGCGTGCTCGGCGCGCTCGTCGAACGCACGATGATCCGGCCGATGCTCGGCGAGTCGCCGATCTCGGTGTTCATGGTGACGGTCGGCCTGGGATCGATCCTGGTCGGACTCGTCGAGCTCATCTGGACCGCCGATCCGCGGCGGCTGCCCGAATTCCTGCCGAACGATCCGATCTTCCTCGGCGAGGCCTACGTGTCGCCGAAGGTCTTCTACGGCTTCTGCGTGGCGGCGCTGCTGATCGCGGCGATGCTGCTCGTCTTCCGGTTCTGGCGTGGCGGCGTCGCGCTGCGTGCCACCGCCTCCGACCAGGCCGCGGCCTATTCGATGGGCATCGACGTGCCTCGCGTGTTCTCGCTGTCGTGGATCGTCGCCGGCATGATCGCCGCCATCGCGGGCATCGTCGTCGGCGCCATCGGTGGCATCTCGTCGACGATGGGCATCTTCGGGCTCACGGTCCTGGTCGTCGTGATCTTCGGCGGACTCGACAGCATCGCCGGAGCCCTCGTCGGCGGGCTGTTCATCGGGCTCGTCGAAGCCTGGGCCGGCGCCTACCTGGGCGGCGAGTACAAGGTGCTCGCCGTCTTCGTCCTGCTCGTGCTGATCCTGATGGTGCGCCCCTACGGGCTGTTCGGCACGCACGAGATCGAACGATTGTGAGCGAAGCGATGCCTGCGCGGAGATCAAGGTGCGCATAGGACTGGCGCGTCCCGACTACGCGGCCGACGAGGCGCTGATCGACTCGCCCACGCAATGGGCGTGGGTCGGCTTGCTGTTCGCCGCGCTGGCAGCGTTCCCGTTCGTCGCGAACGAATACTGGCTGTACCTGGCGTGCCTGGTCGGCATCCACGTCGTGAGCGCCACCGGACTGAACATCCTCACCGGCTACACGGGTCTGGTGAGCCTGGGGCAGGCGGCGTTCATGGGGATGGGCGCATACACCGTCGCCGTACTGCAGGCGCGCTGGGGCACGCCGCCGCTGCTGAACCTCGTCGCCGCCGGCGTCGTGGCGATGACCGGCGGTCTGGTCGTCGGCATCCCATCGCTGCGCGTCAAGGGGCTGTACCTGGCGATCGCGACGATCGCGGCATCGTTCATCGCCCACTTCGTCTTCGCCAACTGGAATGCCGTGACGGGAGGCACCGCGGGCCTGACTGTGGCGCCGGCGAGCTTCCTCGGCGTGACGCTCGACACGTCGTTCCGCATCTACTGGCTGATCGTGCCGCTCACGGTGGCGATGGTCGTCGGCGCGGCGAACCTGTTCCGAACGCGCATCGGACGCGCGTTCATCGCGATCCGCGACCGCGACATCTCGGCCGAGGTGCTCGGCATCCCGCTGCTGCGCTACAAGCTGCTGTCCTTCGCCGTCTCGTCGTTCTACGCCGGCGTCGCCGGCGGGCTGTGGGCGTATTTCTTCCGCGTCGTCACGCCCGAGAGCTTCCCGCTGATCCTGTCGATCTTCTACCTCGCAGCGATCATCGTCGGCGGCATGGGAACGATCCTCGGCGCCATCCTCGGTGCCGCGTTCATGGCGATGGTGCCCGAGCTGCTCAAGCTCGTCGTCGACTGGCTTCCGCTCGGAGCGAACGCCACCCTCGTGCTGTCGCCGGTGCGCACCATCGTCTTCGGCGCGCTGATCGTCGGGTTCCTGATCTTCGAGCCGAACGGGCTCGCGGAGATCTGGCGTCGCATCCGCCGCTTCTTTCACCTGTACCCCTTTCGTACCTGATCCCATGAGGAGGACCACGATGAGCGTCTCGAAGACCCGCCGCAGCGCCGTCACCGCGATCGCGGCCGCAACCGGACTCGCGCTGGCGCCGAAAGCGGCGCTCGCCCAATCGAGCGGCGAGGAAATCGTCATCGGCGGTTCGATCCCGATGACCGGCGTGTTCGCCTTCGCCGGCATCGGCATCCACGCCGGGATCCAGGACTGCGTGAAGATCGTCAACGACTCCGGCGGCGTCGCGGGCCGCAAGCTGCGCTTCGTGCCCGAGGACACCGGCTACAAGGTCGACGCCTCGGTGGCCGCGTTCAAGAAGATCACGAGCCAGGAGAAGGTCAACTTCTACTACGGCGACTCGACGGCGTTCTCGAAGACGATCAACCCCGAGCTAGAGCGGATGGGCTCGATCCTGATGGCCGGCGCATCGTTCGCCACCGAGATCAACGACCCGAAGAAATACCCGCTCCAGTTCCTGGTCGGCCCCGACTACACCGAGATGTTCGGCATCCTGCTGCGCTACATCGCACAGCAAAAGCCGGGGGCGAAGGTTGCCTTCGTCTATTCCGACACCGAGTTCGGACGCGACCCGATCGACGAGAGCCGCGAGACGGCGAAGAAGCTCGGCCTGGCGGTGAGCGCCGAGATCATGACGCCGCCGGGCAGCGTCGACGTCTCCGCCGAGGTGATCAAGCTGCGCCGCGCCGCGCCCGACTACACGATCTTCCACGGCTACGTCCTCGCGCCGATCCCCGAGTTCATCGGCCAGGCCCGGCAGATGGGGATGAAGAGCCACTTCATGGGCACGTTCTGGACGATGGACCACTCGATGGTCATGAAGATGGGCGAAGCGGCCGAAGGCTTCATGGGCGTGATGCCGTTCCGCTACTACTACGACACCGAGGGCAACGCACCGATGCTGGAGAAGATCCGGCAGCTGCGCCCGGAATACCAGAGCACGGCGTACCTGCAGGGCTTCCTGACGACGATGCTCTTCGCCGAGGCGGCCAGGCGCACGATCGAGGCGGGCAAGCCGATGACCGGCGAGAACCTGAAGGCGGCGCTGAACTCGATCCGCGACTTCGACACCGGAGGCATCGTCGGCGTGCCGATCTCGATCACCGGCAACTCGATCCCGGTCGGCCGCATCTATCGTGCCGACGTCAAGCAGCAGAAGATGCTGCCGGCGTCCGACTGGATCGTGCTCGACTGAACGCCGCCGCGCGGGGCCCCTCGCGCGGCGCGGTGGACGAAGGCATGAGCATCGACGCGGTCCTCGAGATCGAGAACATCGAGGTCATCTACAACCGTGCGGTACAGGTGCTGCACGGGTTGTCGCTCGCCGTGCCGCGCGGCGCGATCGTCGCGCTGCTCGGCTCGAACGGCGCGGGCAAGTCGACGACGCTCAAGGCGGTGTCGAACCTGCTCGCGCTGGAGGACGGCGAGATGACCCGCGGCACCGTGCGCTTCGACGGCGCCGACACCGCGCGCCGGCGCCCGCACGAGCTCGTACGTGCCGGTCTCTTCCACGTGATGGAGGGCCGGCGCATCTTCGAGGACCTCACCGTCGAGGAGAACCTGCTGTCGGCCACCTATGCGCTCAGCGGGCGCGCAGGCAACGGCGGCGGCGCGCGCGACTTCGACCTCGTCTACGAATACTTCCCGCGCCTGCACGAGCGTCGGCGCGGGCTCGCCGGCTACCTGTCCGGCGGCGAGCAGCAGATGCTCGCGATCGGCCGCGCGCTGATCGCGCAGCCGAAGCTGATGCTGCTCGACGAGCCGTCGCTGGGGCTCTCGCCGCTGCTGGTCGAGGAGATCTTCTCGATCATCGCGCGGATCAACGCCGAGCAGCACGTCTCGATGCTGCTCGTCGAGCAGAACGCCTCGGTGGCGCTCGCCGTGTCGAGCTACGGCTACATCATGGAGAACGGAAAGATCGTCATCGACGGCGCCGCGACCCGACTCGCCGCCGACCCGGACGTGCGGGAGTTCTATCTCGGCATGGGCGGCGCGGGAGAAGCGCGCAGCTATCGGGCGATCAAGCACTACAAGCGGCGCAAGCGATGGCTTTCGTGAACCCCCTGCCCGAGAAGACGCTCGCGCAGATGCTCTGCGAGCAGGCGCGCGCGCATCCGAGGCGCGTCGCGATCCGGCAGAAGGACTTCGGCATCTGGAAGCCGATCGACTGGGCGACCTGGCTCGAACGTTCGCGGCGCGTCGGGCACGGATTGCGCGCGCTCGGGCTGAGCGAACGCGGCCACGTCGGCGTCCTGTCGGAGAACCGCGTCGAATGGGTGCTCGCACAGCTCGGCGCGAGCCTCGTCGGCGGCATCACGGTGGGCGTCTACCCGACGAGCCCGACGCCGGAAGTGTCGTACGTGCTCGCGCACGCCGACGTGGAGATCGTCGTCTGCGAGGACCAGGAGCAGACCGACAAGGTGCTCGAGGCGCGCGCCCAGCTGCCGCGGCTGCGCAGGATCGTCGTCGTCGAGCGCAAGGGGCTGCGCAATGCGCCGCCCGAGCACCGCGACCTGCTCGTCCCCTTCGACGAGCTCGAGCGGCTCGGCGCACGGCACGAAGCCGAGCACCCCGGGCTCGTCGACGCCGTGCTCGCCGCCCAGACGCTCGACGACATCGCGCTGATGATCTACACGTCGGGCTCCACCGGCAAGCCGAAGGGCGCGATGATCAGCTACCGCAACATCCGCGGAGTCGTGCCCGGCATCGTCGACCGCCTCGAGCTCGGCCCCGACACGACGCATCTGTCGTACCTGCCGCTGTGCCACGTCGCCGAGCAGATGCTCACGACCTTCGTCCCGATCTACATCGGCTCGCAGGTCGCCTTCGGCGAATCGATCCGGACGGTGCAGGAAGACCTGCGCGAGATCGCGCCGACGATGTTCCTCGGCGTGCCGCGCATCTGGGAGAAGCTGCACGCGTCGATCCTGATCCGGATGCAGGAGACGGGCCGGCTGCGCCGGGCGCTGTTCGAGCGCGCGATCCGGCTGTGCGAGCCCTTCGCGGAGAAGTCGGCGCGACAGCGCAGCCTGGGCGAGAAGCTGCGATACGCGCTGTCGTACGGGCTCGTGTTCCGCGCGCTGCAGAACTTCGTCGGACTTCGCCGTGCGCGCGTCGCCCTCACCGGTGCGGCGCCGATCCCGGCGGCGGTGATCCGCTTCTTCCGCACGATCGGCATACCGCTCGTCGAGGTCTACGGCCTGACCGAGTCGACCGGCATGATCACCGGCCAACGCCTCGACGCGGTGCGCATCGGCACGGTGGGCGAGCCCACGCTCGGCGTCGAATGCCGCGTGGGCGCGGACGGCGAGCTGCTCGTGCGCGGCGACGTCGTCTTCGCCGGCTACTACCGCAACCCGCAGGCCACCGCCGAGACGATCCGCGACGGATGGCTGCACACCGGCGACGTCGTCGAGGTCGAGGCCGACGGACAGCTGCGCATCGTCGACCGGCTCAAGGACGTGATGATCACCGCCGGCGGCAAGAACATCACGCCGTCGGAGATCGAGAACGCGGTCAAGTCCAGTCCGTACGTGCGCGAATGCATCGTGATCGGCGACCGCCGGCGCTTCGTCTCGGCGCTGATCCAGATCGACTTCGAGACCGTCTCGAAATGGGCCGAGTCGCAGCGCATCGCGTTCACGCATTTCCGCTCGCTCGCCGAGCATCCGCGCGTGCGCGAGCTGATCGAGCGCGAGGTCGAACGCGCGAACGCGCAGCTCGCGCAGGTCTCGCGAATCCGCCGCTTCCACCTGCTCACGAAGGAGCTCGACCACGACGACGGCGAGGTGACGGCGACGATGAAAGTGCGCCGGGCGAGCATCTACTCGGCCTACGCGAACGAGATCGAGACGATGTACGCATGAGGCACGGTGCCGCGGCGCGCGCGATCCTCAGTACCAGTCGTTGAGCATCACGCCGAAGCCGAGGCGACGCACGCGGGTCTGGTAGTCGAGCATCGACTCCCCGTAGCCGTCGAAGTACTGGATGTGCCAGCGTAGGTCGGGGCTGAATCCGGTCGGGCGGCTCCAGTCGAGCTGCAGCGCGCCCTTGCCGGAGCGCGCGAAGCTGCGGCGCACGGTCAGCGTGAGGTTGTGCTTCTCGCCGACGTAGCCCGTCTTCAGCTCGCCGTCGCCGACGAAGCGTTCGATTCCCGGATTGTCGTCCCCCCGGGGATCGTCCGGCGACCGCTTGCGGCTCTCCGGGATGCGCCACCACGGGCGCAGGCCGAGCCACCAGCCGCCCGGACGATCGAAGCGAACGTCCGCGAACAACCGGTTCCAGCTGCGCGAGCCCTGGCCGGAGCGCCCGTTCGACTGATGCACGAAGCCGGCGCTCGCCAGCCGCCAGTCCCAGCCCAGGATGCGCCGCTCGGGTCGCCACGAGACGAACAGCTCGGGCTCGTGGCTGTACTCGCGAAACGGACTGGAGCGCACGCGGTCGTATGCCTGCCACCAGGACTGCCCGGTGTAGGCGAAGAAGAGCCAGGCACGCTCGTCGAGCAGCGGCGGCGTCAGCGCCAGCTTGAAGCTGATCTGGAACTTGAGCTCGTTGCGCTCGACGTGCGCGCCGGAGGGAAAGGTCGCCGGAGCCTCGAACGAGTGCGAGAGCGGATCGATGTAGTTCGGCCGGTGCGGCAGCAGCGCGAAGCGCGTGCGCCAGACTTCGCTCTCCCCGGCGAGGCGGCGTGCCACCGGCGTGCCCGGCTGCGGCACGGGCGCCTCGTCTCGGCGGTCGCGCAAGGTCTCGACTTCAGCCGAAGGCGGGATGCGCCGCGGCGATTCCCCGCATTGCGCGCGCACGGATTCGACGGTGTCCATGGCGGAGGCCCGCTGCAGCGCCGACAACAGGCACTCCTCGACGGCGCTGCGCGCGAACGCCTGCGAAGCGAAGGCGGCACCGGCCAGCGCCAGCGCGGCCGCGACGGTGATGCGAAGGCGAACGCGAACCGGCATCGCGCGATTGTGACGCAAGCGATGCCTGCGCCTCGTCCGGCTTCGCGTCACGCCACGATCGTCGTCACCGGCGGCGCACGTCGCGCCTCAGTCCGCGCCGAGCACCTCGCGTTGCATCCGCAGATAGACGTTGTACGCGTTGCGGCGGTTCGCGTCGCCGAAGGCCGGCAGCGACGCGAAGCGCGACCAGTCGGTGCGCTCGTAGGCCTCCTCGAAGTCGAGCAGCTCGTCGACCGCCTTGCCCATCTCGGCGCGCAGGTACAGCAGGTAATCGCGGGTGAGCGCGAGATCGGCGACCGCGTCGCGCGAGACCGGGCCGTGGCCGGTGACGACGACGCGCGGCCGATGCGAAGCGAGCTTCTCGAGCGCGGCGAGCCATGCGCGCGGATCGGCGTCGCCGACGAAGGGCACGCGTCCCGCGAAGATCAGGTCGCCGGCGAAGAGCACGCCCTCCTCCTCGACGAGCATCATCAGGTCCTCGTCGGTGTGCGCGGGGCCGGCGGGCAGCAGGCGGAACGTGAGGCCGCCCATCCGGAACACCGTCTCGCCGTCGATGTAGCGGTCGGGCGCGACGATGCGTGCCTCGTCGGTGACCCACGGCGCCAGCGACTGGCGCCGCTCGGCCAGGCGCTCGGCGGGTGCGTCGGTGCCGAGATAGTCGCGCACCGCGCGATGCGCCCAGACCTCCGCGCCGGCGTCCTTCAGCGCTTGCAGTCCGTAGAAATGGTCCGAATGATAGTGGCTGACGACGACGCGCCGCACCGGCTGCTTCGTGATCCGGCGGATGCGCTCGAGCAGCACGGCCCCGAGCGCCGGCGTGCCGAGCGCATCGAACACGACGACGCCTTCGTCGGTGACGACGAAACCGGCGTTCGAATTGAAGCCCTCGTTGCGTAGCGACACCATGCCGGTGTCGCCCTGCACGAACCAGACGCGCTCGCCGATGCGTTGCGGCTCGACTTCGACGGAAACCGGCGCCGGCTCGCGCGCGAACGCGGGAGCATGGGCGCCGGGCTGCGCGCAGAGCGTCGCAAGGAGAACGAGCGCGGGCACGGCCGAGCGCCGGCCGCGCACGCGACGAAGACCCGCCAGGAAGACCCCCACGGCGCTCACTGCATCTCGATGTCCATCTGGATCGCTTCGATCCCTCTCTGCGCGCAGCGCTCGTCGGCGTCGCCGCCGGGGGCGCCCGAGACGCCGATCGCCGCGATCGTCGACCCGCCGGCCTCGATCGGCACGCCGCCCCCGATCGGCATCACGCGCGACGCGTTGCGGATGCCGCTCATCGGCTTGCCCGCCTGCGTCTCCTCGGCGAGCATCGACGTCGTCATCCGGAACGACGCGGCGGTCCACGCCTTGTTCGTCGCGACCTCCACCGTGTGCGCGCCGGCGAAGCGGTCGCGCACGAAGGCCTGCAGCACGCCGCTGCGATCGGTCACCGCCACGCCGACCTGGAATCCTTCCTGGCGGCACGCCTCGAGCGCGGCCATCGCCGCCTTGTTCGCCAGTTCGGCGACCAGCGAACGCGTGCTGAACGTGGCTTCGGCATGCGCGTCCGGCGCGAGCACGACCGCAAGGCCGGCGGCGACGAGCGCGGCCCCGAGGGCGCGAATCGAAAACGCAATCTTCATCCCGGTGTTCCTTCCTTCAGCCAGCGCGCGAGATCGGCGACGTCCTCCGGGAACATCTCGCCGATCTCGAGCTGCTCGAGTCGGCCGCTGCGGCCGATCACCCAGACGATCGGCAGCCCCTTCGGGCGGCCGAGCGTCGCTTCCCACTTCGCGTCGAGCATCGCCGCGTGAAACGCGTAGCCGCGCTCGCGCATGTATCGCGCCGCGTCGTCCGCGCTGCGGTCGATCGACAGGCCGAGCACCTCGAGGCCCGAAGCGGCATGCGAACGGTGCAGCCTGTCGAGCTCCGGGTTCTGCCGGGCGCAGAACGGACACCAGCTCGCCCACAGCTCGACGACGAGCACCTTGCCGCGCCAGTGCGCGGGTTCGATCTCGCGACCGTCGAGCAGGCGCACCGGCGGCAGCTCGACGTGCGCGCCGACCGGCGGCGCCGCGGCAGCGGCCGCCGCGATGCCCGGAAACGAGCCGACGGCCAGAGCGGCGCCGGCGCCAGCCGCGACGAGCAGGCGACGGCGGCCGTTCACGTCAGGCGATCCCCGGATTGCCGTGCACGCCGATCAGCCGCGGCTCGTTCACGCGCCGCGGCGCGACCGTTCCCTTCGCCTTCAGCCAGCGCTCGACGACCTCCCACACCGGCTCGCCGCTCGCACCCTCGGCCACCGGTGCCCATCCGGCGACGCGGTACGTGCGCGAGGCGTCGATCGGCTCGCCGTCGAGCCGCATGTCGGAAATGCGCGAACCGGCGTCGGCAGCCGGGTCGATCGCGTAGGTCATGCCGCCCACGCGCACCATGTCGCCGCCCTGCTGGTAATAGGGATCGGGATTGAACAGGTTGTCGGCGACGTCCTCGAGGATCGTCTTGATCATCTCGCCCGACAGCTCGTTCACGGTGGCATGCGGATAGGTGATCGCCGTCTGGTCCATCAGGTGCTCGCGGGTGATCGCCTCGCCCGGCAGCAGCGACGTACCCCAGCGGAAACCCGGCGAGAACGCGATCTGCGCGTCCTGCTCGTCGAGCAGCGCATCGAGGATGAGCTGGTCGAAGGTGCCGTTGAAGTTGCCGCGCCGATAGAGCAGCCCCTCGGTGACGGCGAGCTTCTCCTCGAGCTTGGCGCGATGCGGCGCGCGGATGCGATCGATCAGCGCCTGCATCTGCGCGTCGGCCGGTAGCAGGTTCGAGAACACCGGCAGCAGGCGATAGCGGAAATCGGACACCGCGCCGGCGCGCACGTCGAGATCGAGCACGGCGAGGAACTTGCCGTTCGAGCCCGCGTTGGTGACGAGCGTCGTTCCCTTCGCGTTGCGCACCTTCACCGGCTGCGGCACGCCGTCGTGCGTGTGACCGCCGAGGATCGCATCGATCCCGGTGACGCGCGACGCCAGCTTCAGGTCGACGTCCATTCCGTTGTGCGACAGCAGCACGACGACCTGCGCACCCTTGCCGCGCACCTCGTCGACGATTTGCTGCAGCCGTTCGTCCTGGATGCCGAAGCTCCACTGCTCGACGAAATGGCGCGGGTTCGCGATCGGCGTGTACGGGAACGCCTGCCCGATGACCGCGACCGGCACGCCGTTGATCGTGCGCAATGAATGCGACGGGAAGACCGGATCCTCGAAATCGGTGGTGCGGACGTTCTGCGCGACGAAATCGATGTGGCCCTTCAGGTCGCGCGCGATGATCTCCTCGACGCGCTCGGCACCGTAGGTGAACTCCCAGTGCGCCGTCATCACGTCGACGCCGAGCAGCTTGCACGCATCGACCATGTCCTGGCCCTTCGACCACAGCGCGGTGGCCGAGCCCTGCCAGGTGTCGCCGCCGTCGAGAAGCAGCGCGCCGGGGCGCGAGGCGCGCAGGCGCTTGACCAGCGTGGCGAGGTGCGCGAAGCCGCCGACCTTCCCGTAGGCGCGCGAGGCGTCCTCGAAATCGAGGAAGGTGAAGGCGTGCGCCTCGCGCGTACCGGGCGCGATGCCGAAGTGCTTCAGCAGCGCCTCGCCGACCAGGTGCGGCGGGCGGCCGGCGGCTTCGCCCACGCCCAGGTTCACGCTGGGCTCGCGGAAATACACCGGCAGCAACTGCGCGTGGCAATCGGTGAAGTGCAACAGGCTGACGTTGCCGAACGGCGCCACGTCGTAGAACGACTCGGCGCTCGCCGAACCCGGCGACGCGCCGGCCGGCAGCGAAAGGCCCGCGGCCGAGGCGGCCGCGAGCAGTCGCAGGAACTCGCGGCGATCGATCATCGCCGCACGCCGCGCATGCTGCGAACGGCGGACACTCCGGAGTGCATCGTTTCGCTTCTCACTTGTTCACCGGAGACGTCGGATCGAGCAGCAGCGCCATCACGTCCTTCAGCTGGGTCTCGGTGAGAATGCCCGCGTCGCCGAAGCGAGGCATGTTGTTGCAGGCGTTGTAGGCGTGGCCGTTCCACAGCCGCGTCCACGTGTACTCGAGGATCTCCTTCGAATTGCCGCGCAGCTTGCCGTAGTTGTACAGCGACGGGCCGATGTTGCCGAAGGCGATTTCCTCCTTCGACAGCTGGTGGCACGCGTAGCAGTTGCCGCCGGCTACCGTCTTCTCGGTGTCGCTGTACTGCAGCCCGCGGCCGCTCTGCGCGACCTTCTCGCCCGCCTTCCAGTCGCCGAGGAACTGGCCATCGGCCGGGAAGCGCACCGTCTTCCGCGCGTCGGCTTCGAGCCGAGCGCGCAGGTCGGCCGGCAGCGGCTCGGTGGCGTACCGGCTACACGCCTGCTGCAACTCGGTCTGCTCGAGCCGGTCGAGCTTGGCGATGCCCTTTTCCCGGAACGACGACATCAGCTCCTGCTTGACCTCGGCGTCCGAAACCGTCCGCGAGCCGGCCATCGAGGCACAGCCCGCGCCGACCGTCGCCACCGCCAGCACGGCGACGACGCGCCGTGCGAATCCACGTTTGCCTGGCATCTCTCGTCTCCTCCTTGCTTATCGTTTGATCGCCGGCGAATCCATCTTGCCGCCCTTCGCATTCACGCCTAGGAAGGTGATCAGGTCGATCGACGCGGGCGACGTGAAGACGAGCTCGGGGAAGCGCTGCTGGCGGAAGCAGTCGTACAGGCGCCACTGCATCGTGCGCAGCGCCCCCTGCGAAACGCGGTACGCCGGCCACGTGGTGAACGCGCGCCGCGCAGCGTCGGGCTTGAGCAGGTTCGGGAGATCCTGCAGCCGGATGCGCTGGTCGTCCTCGCCGTGGCACGACGCGCAGGAGAAGTCATAGGGGCCGCCACGGTAGAAGAAGATCTTCTTGCCGCGCTCGTACGACGCGATCTCCTTCGGATGGCTCTGCGGGATGTTCACCGGCATGCCGCGCGACTCCTCGACGACGTAGGCGACGAGCGCCTCGTTGTCGGTCGCCCGCTGACCCGTGCCGGAGAACGGCTTCTTGACGACTTCGGCGCGATCGAAGCCCTGCAACGTGACCTGGCAGTGCACCAGGCGTGCCTCGGCGTCCATCACCTGGTCGACGTCGGCGAAATAGCGGGGAAGCTCCGCATAGGCGCCCTTGACGACGCCGGGGCCCTTGCCCAGGTCGCAGGCCTCGAGGCTCACGTTCTTCGGCCCGCGCGGCGTCTTCCACAGTTCCTCGCCGCGCATCACCGTGAGCTCGGCGGGGTTGCCGTCCTGCAGCATCTCTCGGTACCGCTCGATCTCGGCTTGCGTGTCGGATTGCGCGTACGCGATTGCCGCGGTGGCGGCGAGCGCCGACGCTGCGATGCACAGCGATGCCCTTCGCATGAATGGTCTCCTCATGTTGAAAACGAAACCGCGGCGCCTTCTCCGGGTCGCCGCTCCGCCGGAACGTCGAACCGGTGCGGGCCCGGCCCGCGCGCCGCGTGGTTCGGTCTGGAGTCTCGGGAAAGCCGCTTCAGCTCACCGTCGCTTCGTCGGTCCGCTTGTCGCCCTTGTTGTCCACCCAGGTGATCGTGATCTTGTCGCCCGGCTTGGCGTCCTTCAGCTTGAACTGCAGGTAGGGGTTCTTCGAGATCGCCGGACCCCAGTGGGCGCGCAGCACCGGCTTGCCGTTCAGCATCGCGGTGACCTCCGTGATGTGCCACGCGGGGATCACCTGGCCGGAAGCGTCCTTGCGCTGTCCGGTCTCCATCTCGTGCGCCATCAGCACGCGTACGTCGGCGCCGCCGTCCTTGGCCGTGGCGCGGATCTTCATCGGGTCTGCCATTTCGCAGCGTCTCCTGTCGGAATCGGAAAGAAGGAAGGTCGGATCGGACGTGCCGGACTCAGCCGCCGCAGCCGCCGAGCGTGACCTTGATCTCCTTCTTGGCCATGTAGTACTTGCCGTCGGCCTTCACGAGCGCGACGACGTCGGAGCTCTGCCCCATCTTGATCCGCATGCTCACCTCGGGCTGCGCGCCGTCGAGGATGTCGTAGGCCCCGGCCAGCGCGTTCGGGTTCTTCTCGACGAGCAGTGCGATCGACTCGGTGTTCGGCAGGTTGCTCTTCACCGCCACGGGAACGACCGCTCCGTTCTCGGCGATGTCGGGCGAGACGATCACGACGTCCTTCGACTCGGTGGCGCCCGCCGCGCCGAGCGCCTTCAGCGTGTCCGGAACCCCGGCGATGTGGAAAGCCTTCTGGTCGAAGGCCTCTGCCGCGGCTGTGCCGGGGCGAAGCAGGCCCAGCGACAGCAGCGCGCCATACAGGCCGGCACTACCCGCTACCTGCAGCGTCGTGCGTCTCGAAACGTTCATGGATGCAGTCTCCTTCGTTGGCCGATTGCCGCAGCGAATCGGGGTTGCGTCAAAGATTAATCGATTCTTCATCCCCGATTCTCGAGGATCCAGTTCACGATAACCCGGATGTCGTCGTCGGCGATCGCCGCGTTCGCCGGCATCGGCACGTCGCCCCAGACGCCGCTCGTGCCGTTCTTCACGCGCCCGACCAGCAGCTCGGCCGCGCCCGGGCGAGCGGCGTACTTCGCACCGACCTCGCGAAACGACGGGCCGACCATCTTCGTGTCGAGCGCGTGGCAGGCCATGCAGTTCGCCTCGCGCGCGAGGTCTTCCGGCTTGCGCTGCTGCGGCACGGTGGCCAGCATTGTCGCCTCGGCCATCGCGACGAGCTCGGCGGCGTCGAGCGTGCTGCGAGGCGGCTGCGTCGTGTCGGCGCCGCGCACCGGTCCGATGATGCGAGTCTGCGCCATCAGGTTGCCGTGCGCATTGCGCGCATGCTCGGGCAGCCCGGCCGCCGCGAGGCGGGCGGCGTCCACCGGACAATCGCTCATGCAGGCCTGCGCCAGCACATCGGGCTTGCCGTCGACGCGCCACATCGGCTCGTAGAACGACATCCCGTTACGATTGGGCAGGCGCTTCTGCACGTCCACGATATTCCGTTCGTTCAGAACGAAATCGTCGGGGACGACGTCGGCGAGGTTCAGGATGTACGCGGTGACCGCATACACCTCGTCGGGCGAGAGCGACTTCGGCGCGTTCCACGGCATCGCGCGGCGAATGTAGTCCCACAGCGTCGACACCGTGGGCAGCTTCATCATCGTGCTTCGCTGCGGGAAGTCGGCGCGCTTCAGGTTGGCGACGTGACCGGTCTCGATGTCCTGCTTCGTCGTCCCGCCGACGATCGGCGTGAACACCTCGTTCGACTCGCCGAAGGTGCCATGGCACGACGCGCACTGCGCGTCCCAGATCGCCTCGCCGTCGGAGACCGAGCCCGATCCCGGCGGCAGGCCCTTGAAGTCGGCCCGTACGTCGATGTCCCAGGCCTGGATTTCCGAACGCGTCGCCGGGCGGCCGATGTCGGCCCACGGCACCCGCTGGCCGGCATCGGCCTGCGCGCCGTTCGCCGCCGTCGCCGCGCTCACCGCGAAGATGCACCCCACCGCGGCGAGAACCGAGGCGCCGAGCGTCGCCCACGTGCCCGCGCGCATGCGCCGCTCACCAGACCTGGACATTGAACACCTCGCCCGAGTCCGCGACCCGCCACGACTGGATCGCGTTGTTGTGATAGATCGAGCGCGTGCCGCGGACCGCGCGCAACTCGTTGATCTTCGGCTGCACCGCTCCGGTCTCGTCGATGGCGCGGCTTTGCAGCACCGCGGGCGAGCCGTCCCAGACCCAGTCGATCGAGAAGCGGGTGAGCGCCTTCGGCAGCACGAGATTGCCCAGCCGCGCCGTACGCCAGTTGCGGCCGCCGTCGAAGGAGACGTCGACGCGCTTGATCCGGCCGCGCCCCGACCACGCCAGCCCGGTGACGTTGTAGTAGCCCTTGTCGAGCAGCACCTGCCCGCCCGAAGGCGTCGTGATCACCGACTTGACCTCCTGGATCGAGGTGTACTGCC
>DATGRE010000156.1:0-11190 GCA_035303885.1 Zeimonas sp.
TCGCTCGACGTCGACTGGCTCGACGACGTCGGCACGCGGCCGAGCGGGCGGCGCACGCGGGTCCGCGCGGCGCATTTCGTGCTCGCCGCCGGCGCGATCGCGACGCCCGCGCTGCTGCTTCGATCGGCCGCGCCCGACCCGCATCGGCTGCTCGGCACGCGCACCTTCCTGCACCCGGTGGTCGTCTCGTCGGCGGTCTTCGACGACGTCATCGCCGGATGGTCGGGTGCACCGCAGAGCGTGTGCGTCGACCACTTTCTCGAGGACGGACCGATCGACGGGCCGATCGGATACAAGCTCGAGACGCCGCCGATCCATCCGGTGCTGTTCGCGACGGCGATGACCGGCATCGGTGCCGAGCACCGGCAGCGCATGCTCGATCTCGCGCGCACGCAGGCGACGATCGCGCTGATGCGCGACGGCTTTCACGAGCGGTCGCCGGGCGGCCGTGTCGAGCTGCGCGACGACGGCTCGCCGCTGCTCGACTATCCCCTCGACGCGTTCGTCCTCGACGGCGCACGCCGCGCGCTGCTTTCGATGGCGGAGATCCAGTTCGCCGCCGGCGCACGCACGGTGCTGCCCGGGCACGAGCAGGCCGCGCCGTACCGCAGCTGGCGGGAGGCGCGCGAGGCGATCGCGGCGCTGCCGATGAAGCCGCTGCTCACGCGCGTGATGTCGGCGCACGTGATGGGCGGCTGCCGGCTGGGCGTCGACCCCGCCCGCGGCGTCGTCGATCCGGACGGCGTGCACTGGCAGTTGCGCAACGTCTCGGTGCACGACGGCTCGATCTTTCCGACGTCGATCGGCGCGAATCCGCAGCTGTCGATCTACGGTTTCGCGACGCGGCTGGCGAGCGGACTGGCGAAGCGCCTGACCGGCCGCGCGCCGCAGGAAGCGCGCGCATGATGCGGCGGCTGCTGGCGACGCTGGCCGCGCTCGTCGCGCTCGGCGTCGTCGCCGTCGCCGTCTGGCTGCACCGCGCCCACGGTTGGAATCCGCTCGCCGCCCTCGCCTTCGCGCTGGCGATTCCGGTCGCCTTCGACGCATCGCTGCTCGGCGTGCAATTCGCGATCGGCGCCCTCTTCCGCGCGCGCGAATCGGACGAGCGCCACGGCGCCGCGGCCGCGCTGCGCGCCTGGGCCGCCGAGATCGTCGCGTCGCTGCGCACCTTCCTCTGGGCGCAGATCCGCCACGGCGACGCGCGGCTGCCGAGCGCCGACGGGGGTTCGCGCACGCCGGTGCTCCTCGTGCACGGGTACATCTGCAATCGCGGGATCTGGCTTCCGTTCGCGCGCTGGCTGGCGGCACGCGGCCATCCCGTCGACTCGGTGAACCTCGAGCCGATCTTCGGATCGATCGACGGCTACGTTTCGATCATCGCCGAAGGCGTGCGCCGCCTTCGCGAGCGCACCGGATGCAGCCGGGTCGCGATCGTCGCGCACAGCATGGGCGGCGTCGCCACCCGCGCGTACCTGGCGCACGAAGGCTGCGCCTCCGTCTGCGCGGTGGTGACGCTCGGCTCGCCGCATTCGGGAACCTGGCTCGCCCACTGGGGGCACGGCGTCAATGTGGCGCAGATGCGCCCCGGCAGCGAATGGCTGCGCGCGCTCGAGCACCGCGAGACGCCGGCGGCGCGCGCGCTGTTCACGACGATCTGGTCTCCGCACGACAACATCGTGATGCCGCAGAGAGCCGCGCAGCGGCTGCCCGGGGCCGCCTCGGTCGCCGTGCCTGCACGCGGACACGTGCAGCTCGCCTACGACGCCGAGGTCTGGCGGATCGCCGCCGATGCGCTCGATGCGCGTTGCGCCGGGCGCGACGCGCCGACGGTCGACCCCGCGCGAACGATCGGCGCCGTGGCGGACGCGCCGGGCGCCTGATCGCGAGCCGCAACGACCGTCGGCCGAATCGACGAGGCCGGCGCCGCGTGCAGGGCGGGCCGCGAAGCCGGGTCGCGGGGCGGCTCAGAAATGGATGCCGCGCATCAGCTCCTGCAGCGCGGCCTGATCGCGGGTCGGCTTCGCCGGCGCCTCGTCGGACGGCCCCTTCGACTCGGGGAACATCCGGAACGCCGTGTTCATCACGATCTGCATCACCTTCGGCATCAGCGCGTGCAGCACCTCACCGGCGATGCCCAGCCGCGTGGCGATGCGCACCGGCTTGTGGACGATCGCCTGCGCGACGAGATCGGCGGCCTCCTCGGGCGAGAGCGTCGGCGCATGTCGGTACAGGTCGGTGGGTGCGATCATCGGCGTGCGCACCAGCGGCATCGCGATCGTGGTGAAGGTCACGCCGACGTCGGCGAACTCGCTGGCCGCGCAGCGCGTCCACGCGTCGAGCGCGGCCTTCGACGCGACGTAACCGGAGAAGCGCGGCGCGTTCGTCAGCACGCCGATCGAGCTGATGTTCACGACGTGGCCGCTGCGGCGTTCGACCATCGACGGCAGCAGCGCCATCGTGAGGCGAACGGCGCCGAAGTAGTTCAGCTGCATCAACCGCTCGAGGTCGTGGAAGCGTCCGAAGGTGCTCTCGACGCCGCGCCGGATCGAGCGGCCCGCGTTGTTCACGAGCACGTCGACGTGGCCGAAGGTCTCGAGCACCGAGCGCACGAGCCGCTCGCAGTCGGCGGCGTCGGTCAGGTCGCAGACGTAGGTGTGCAGCTCGTGCCCGTCGGCCTCGACGAGACGGCGCGCCGCCTCGAGCCTTTCCGGATCGCGCGCGCAGACGATCGTCGTCGCGCCGGCCGCGGCGACGCGCCGCGCGCTCGCCAGTCCGATGCCCGACGAGCCGCCGCTGATCAGCACGACCCTGCCGCCGACCTGGCCGCGCAGCGTGCGGTCGATCGCCAGCTCCGGATCGAGGTGCCGTTCCCAGTAGTCCCACAGGACCCACGCGTATTCCTCGAGCCGCGGGCATGCGATGCCGCTCCCCTCGAGGGCGGCGAGCGCCTCGCGCGCGTCGAAGCGCGTCGGATAGTTGACGAAGCGCAGGATGTCCGGCGGCAGCCCGAGGTCGTTCATCACCGCGTCGCGGATCCGGCGCACCGGCTCGAGCGCGAGCATGCTGCGGCGGATGCTGCGGGGGATCAGGCCGATCAGCGCCGCGTTGACGCGAATCGACATCTGCGGCGCGTGCGCCGCCTTCGCGAACGTGTTCAGCACGTCGCCGACGCGCATCGGTTGCGGGTCGACGAGATGGAAGCACTTGCCGTCAAGCCCCCGCGCGTGGGCGATGTGGTCCATCGCCGCGACGACGAAGTCGACCGGGACGATGTTGATGCGGCCGCCCTCGAGGCCCACCATCGGCACCCACGGCGGCACCAGCCGGCGCAGCTTCTGCAGCGGCTTGAAGAAGTACATCGGGCCGTCGACCTTGTCGATCTCGCCCGTGCGCGAATCGCCGACGACCATGCCGGGGCGGTAGATGCGGAACGGAACCCGCGACTCGCGCCGCACGATCGCCTCGGACTCGTGCTTCGTCGCGAAATACGGATGATCGAGCCCTTCGGCCTCGTCGAACATGTCCTCGCGGAACACGCCTTCGTACAGCCCGGCTGCCGCGATCGACGAGACGTGGTGCAGGCATTTCGCACCGATCGCCGCGGCGAAGGCGACGACCCTTCGCGTGCCCTCGACGTTCACCTCGCGCTGGATTTGCTCGTCGGCGGTGAGGTCGTAGACGGCGGCGAGATGAAAGACGTGACGGACCCTTCCCTGCAACGCGCGGCGTGTCTCGTCGGCGATGCCGAGCGCCTCGTACGTCACGTCGCCTTCGACGGGCACCGCGCGCGTGCGGTCGACTCCCCAGAACGCGTACAACGCTTCGAGGCGCTCGGCCGAGGCGTCGCGCACCAGGAAATGAACGATCGCGCCGCGCCGCGCGAGCAGGCGTCGCACGAGTCGGCGACCGATGAAGCCGGTGGCTCCGGTGACGAAATACTCCAAGTGCTGATCCTCCGCGCTGGCGCGCGATCATTGCATCGCCGGCCTGCGCGCGGCAAGCGTGCCCGCATCGCCACACGCGTCGACGCGGGCGCGCTTTCGCACCTCGGCATTCACGCTCGCCGCACCGCATTAGTGTCCCCACTCTAGAGACTCCGCCGTAGACTGCGGCGAGCGGCCCCAGGTCGGGGCCGGCGAGGAGAAGCGCGATGGCAAGGAAACTGAAGGCGCTGGCCGAAGGGGCGGACGGCAAGGCCGATCTGAATCAGCTGGCGAGGACGATTCGCGATTCGGCGCAACAGATCTGGCTGGCCGGTCTCGGTGCCTTCTCGAAGGCGCAGGACGAAGGCGGAAAGGTGTTCGAGGCGCTGGTGAAGGAAGGGCTGAACCTGCAACGGCGCACCCGTGCCGTCACCGAAGAGCGCCTCGGGGCGGTCGGCCAGAAGATGACCCGGGCGGCCGGAGACCTGTCGAAGCAGGCGACCGAGTCGTGGGACCGCCTCGAGCAGGTGTTCGAGGATCGGGTCTCGCGCGCGCTGCTGCGGCTCGGCGTTCCGACCAGCCGCGAGATCGCGGAGCTCTCCGCGCGAGTCGACGCGCTGAACGAAGCGGTGCAATCGATGATGGGCGGCGCGGCGAAGGCGCCGGCCCGCCGGTCCGCGGCGAAGGCGGTGAAGGCGACGAAGGCGACGAAGGCGCGCGCAAGCACGCAGTCCGCGCGCGCAGGAGCCCGCAGCGCCATGGCGAACGGGCCGGCCAAGGCCGCGAGGACGCCGGCGAAGGCGCCCAACACCGCGGCGGGTCGCGCCGGACGCGCCCGCGCGAAGTCCGCCGCCGCCGGCCGAAGCACCTCCTGAGGACGGGCGACCGATCGCGCACGGAACGATGGCGGAGGATCGCGACAGAACGTTGCGGCCGAGACGGCAGCGGACGCATCCCGGGCGGATCGGCCTGGCCCTCGCCGGGGGCGGTTTCCTCGGCGCCGCCTGGGAGCTCGGTGCGCTGTGCGCGATCACCGAGACGATCGAGGGCTTCGATCCCACGCGGCTCGATGCCTACGTCGGCGTGAGCGCGGGCTCGTTCCTCGCCGCCGGACTGGTCAACGGCGTCTCGCCGCACCGGATGGTGCAGCTGTTCGTCGAAGGCGACGCCGACGACGAGACGCTCGAGCCGTCGCGGCTGCTGCGCCCGGCCTATGACGCCTGGGGACGCGCCGCGCGCATCTTTCCGGGCACGCTCGCACGCGCATTGCGCGGAGTCGCCGACACCGGACTGCGGCGCCCGCACGCGGCGCTGTGGCTCGCGATCGAGGCGCTGCTGCGCGGCCTGCCCGACGGTCTCGTCGACGCGTCTCCCGCCGAGCGCACGCTGGCGCGGCTGTTCGATCGCGACGGCAGGACGAACGATTTCCGGCGCACGCGGGCGCCGCTGCGCATCGTCGCCACCGACGTCGACTCCGGAAGGCCGGTGGCCTTCGGCGGACCAGCGCACGAACACGTGCCGATCTCGCGCGCGGTGATCGCCTCCAGCGCGGTGCCCGGACTGTTTCCGCCGGTACGCATCGGCTCGCGCCGCTACGTCGACGGCGCGCTGAACAAGACGCTGCACGCGTCGCTCGCGCTCGACGAAGGCGCCGGGCTCGTCTTCTGCCTGAATCCGCTCGTCCCCTTCGACGGCGCGGGCGCCGGCACCCGCCGCGTGTCGCGCTCCGGCGTCGGCGCGGTGCTCGCGCAGACGATGCGGGCGACGATCCGTTCGCGGATGAGCGTCGGACTGGAGAAGTACCGCGTCACCCACCCCGACGCCGACGTCGTGCTCTTCGAGCCGCCGCACGACGACGCCGAGGTCTTCTTCGCGAACATCTTCAGCGTGGCGAGCCGCCGTCGCCTGTGCGAGCACGCCTACCGCACGACCCGCGCCGACCTGCTCGCACGCCGCGGCGCGCTCGATCCGGTGCTGCGCCGCCACGGCCTTTCGATCGACGACCGCGTGCTGCGCGTGCGCACGCCGCGCCTGGTCCGCGAGCCGTCGCGCACGCGGAACCGATGGGTCGAGACGCGCACGGGCCTCGTGCTGCACCGGCTATCGCGCACGCTGGAGGACCTGGAACGGGCGATGGAGATCGCCGCGGCGAGAGCGGGCGAGCGCGGCACGGACGCGGCCGATGCCGTCGACGGGCCAGGCGTCGCGCGGGCGCTGCGCGAGGCCGCGGCCGCGTGATGGCGCGCAAGCCGCCTCGGCGAACGCGCGAGCGCATTCTCGAGACGTCGCTGCGGCTGTTCAACGAGCGCGGCGAGCCGAACGTGACCACGACCGCGATCGCCGCCGAGCTCGAGATCAGCCCCGGCAACCTCTACTACCATTTCCGCAACAAGGACGCGATCGCCGAGGCGCTCTTCGAGCGCTTCGAGCGCGAGATCGACCCGCTGCTCGATTCACCGCTCGCCGGCGTGATGCAGCTCGAGGACGCGTGGCTGTTCCTGCACCTGCTGTTCGAGGCGATCTGGCGCCATCGCTTCGTCTACCGCGACCTGAACGACCTGCTGTCGCGCAACCGGCGGATCGCGATGCGCTTTCGCCGGATCATCGAGCGCAAGACGGACGCGACGCTCGCGCTGTGCCGGTCGCTCGTGGCGCGCGCGGAGGGCGCGGACGATGCGGACATCGCTTCGCTCGCCACCGGAATGGTCGTGGTCACGACGTACTGGCTGTCCTTCGAGCACGCGCGCCAGGTGCGCCGCTTCGCGTCGGAGGACCTGCCCGCGGACACGATGGCGCGCGGGGCGCACCAGGTGCTGTCGCTGCTCACGCCGTGGCTGGACGAACCGGGTCGCGCCCTGTTCGGCCACCTCGCCGCCGAGTACCTTCGCTGATCCGACCGGGAGACGACGATGGCGAAATGGGCCCCTTTCCCGCATTCCGACCCGCGCTACGAATACACGCCGGTCACGCTGAAGAAGCGCTGGGCGCGGCTGCACCGCGGCGATTGCGAACCGTTTCCGGCCGACGACGAGGTGATCGCCGCGTGGATCGACTACCACGCCGGCCGCTTCGGCGCGGCGATCGAACGCGGGCTGGCGGCGGGCCCCTCGGGGACGAACGTCGCGAACAAGGCCGCCTGCGTCTATGCGACCTACCTCGAGCCGTCGGTGGCGCGCAAGGCGAAGCTGCTGCAGGAAGCCGGCGCGCGCGCCGAGGCGCGGCAGAAGCGCGCACCCGAGGATTTCAACGCGTACTACCTGTACGCCTTCGCGATCGGGCGCTATTCGCAGGGCCTGTCGGTGGCGAAGGCGCTCGCGCAAGGCCTCGGCGTGAAGGTGCGCGATGCGCTCCTGCGCACGATCGAACTGCAGCCGAAGCATGCGGACGCGCACATCGCGCTCGGCACCTTCCACGCGGAGGTCGTCGACAAGGCGGGCGCGATGATCGCCGGCCTCACCTACGGTGCGAAACGCGAGGAGGCGTTTCGGCTGTTCCGGCGCGCGCTCGAGCTCAACCCCGACTCGGCGATCGCGCGCATCGAATACGCCAACGCGATGGCGATGCTCGACGGCAGGAAGGCACTCGCGGACGCCGAGGCGCTTTACGCGCAGGCCGCGCGATGCGAAGCGCTCGATGCGATGGAGCGCCTGGACGTCGAGGCCGCACGGGAGGAACTGCAATGAACCTGCACACGATGCTCTGCCGGCGCGCCGAGGAAGGCCGACCGCTGCGGATCGGGCTCATCGGCGCCGGCAAGTTCGGCTCGATGTTCCTGTCGCAGCTGCGCCGCACGCCGGGCATGCACCTGGTCGCCGTCGCCGATCTTTCGCCCGAGCGCGCGCGTGCCTCGCTCGAGCGCGTGGGGTGGGAAGCCGAGCGCCTCGCGGCCGGCGGCTTCGCGCAGGCGCTGCGCGAAGGCTCGACCTTCCTGCTCGACGATCCGCGGGCGCTGATCGCCGCCGACGGAATCGAGATCGTCGTCGAGGCGACCGGCGATCCGGCGGCCGGCATCACGCACGCGCTCGGCTGCTGCCGTCACGGCAAGCACGTCGTGATGGTCAACGTCGAAGCCGATGCGCTCGCCGGGCCGCTGCTCGCGCGCCGCGCGAGCGAAGCGGGCGTCGTCTACTCGCTCGCCTACGGCGACCAGCCGGCACTGATCTGCGAGATGGTCGACTGGGCGCGCACGGCCGGTTTCGAGGTCGTCGGCGCGGGCAAGGGAACGAAGTACCTGCCGGAATACCACGCGTCGACGCCCGACACCGTCTGGTCGCACTACGGCATCGGCGAGGCCGACGCGCGGGCGGGCGGGATGAACGCGCAGATGTTCAACTCGTTCCTGGACGGAACCAAGTCGGCGATCGAGATGGCGGCGGTGGCGAACGCGACCGGCCTGGCGGCCGCCGCCGGCGGCCTGTCGTTCCCGCCCTGCGGGGTCGACGACCTCGCGCAGCGGATGTGCCCGCGCGCCGAGGGAGGCGCCCTCGAGCTGCGCGGTCAGGTCGAGGTCGTCTCGAGCCTCGAGCGCGACGGCCGGCCCGTGCTCCGCGACCTGCGCTGGGGCGTCTGGGTGAGCTTCGCCGCCGATTCCGACTACGTACGACGCTGCTTTCGCGAATACGGCCTGGTCACCGACCGCAGCGGCAACTACAGCGCGATGTACAAGCCCTATCACCTGATCGGACTCGAACTGGGGATCACGGTCGCTTCGATCGGCCTGCGCGGCGAGCCCACCGGAGCGCCGCGCGCATGGCGCGCCGACGTGGTCGCCACCGCCAAGCGCGCGCTGCGCACCGGCGAGCGCCTGGACGGCGAAGGCGGCTACACGGTCTACGGGCGGCTGATGCCGGCCGCCGCGTCGCGCGCCATCGACGGGCTGCCGCTCGGTCTCGCGCGCGGCGTGACACTGGTGCGCGACATCGCCGAAGGCCAAGCCCTTCGATGGAGCGACGTGCGCTTCGACCCCGCGGATGACGCGGTGCGCGTGCGAAGGGAGATGGAGGCGCGGTTCGGCGAGTGAGCCTTGGTCCGGCGTGCAGGCAAAGGCTCGCGCCTTTGCCTACAAGCGTCGGGGTGTACGCGCGGAACATCCCCGTCTACCGAGGTCGCGTCGTTTCGTAGGCCGGCCACTGTGCTCCGGCAGCATCGCTGCAGCCGGAAGACGCGTGCGACTCGAACAAGCGCACATGCCGGGCCGCGAACCGGAAACGATGCGTCAACCCTCGTTGTATTGCTGGCACTCGTAGAAGATGCGGGCGGTGCAGCGGCGGCAGATGGCGGGGTCGAGGCGCGAGAAGATGTCGGCGATCGCGACGTGCTTGGCGTCGTAGATGCGGTCGGCGCCGATCGTCGCGAGCGCGTCGCCGCGCTGGAGGAACGCGCGCACCTCGGGCCGCAGTCCGTAGAGGTAGAGCCCGCCGCCCATCTCGAGGCGACGGCGCGCCTCCGCGCGCAGCAGGTCGACGCCGGCGACGTCGACGAAATTCACGTTGCGCATCAGCAGCAGCAGGTGCTTCTGCTCGCCCGCGAGCTCGCGAAGCGTCTCGAAATGCGACTCGACGTGCGAGACCGCGCCGAAATAGATCGATCCCTCGATGCTGAGCAGCTTCGCCTGCGGGCATTCGCGGCGCGTCGCATCGAGCGTGACGAACGGACGTTCCGGCACGCGCGCGTCGGGGACGAGGCTGCGGATCAGCGGGCGCGAGGTGCGGTTCAGGTACACGACGAGCGACATCGCCACCCCGATCAGCACGGCGACTTCCAGTCGCATCAGCAGCGTCGCGACGAGCGTCGTGAGCAGCACGATGCCTTCGGGGCGGTTGATGCGCAGCGTCGCGCGGATGCGCGCGACGTCGATCAGCGAGAGCGCCGCCAGCACCAGCACGCCCGCCACCGCCGGTTGCGGCAGCACGGCGACCCACGGCGCGAACAGCAGCACGATCACGGCGAGGAACAGGCCGGCGAACAGCGCCGAGACCGGCGTCACCGCGCCGGCCTCGAGATTCGGTCCGGAGCGGTTCGCCGAGGCCCCGACCGGGAAGGCCGAGAAGAAGCCCGCAGCGACGTTGGCCAAGCCCTGTCCGATGAACTCCTGGTTGCCGTCGATGCGCTGCCCCGTGCGCAACGCGAGCGCGCGGGCGACCGACACCGACTGCGTGAGCGACACGATCGCCACCGCCACGGCGACGCCGCTCAGCTCGCGCAGGCCTTCGACACCCGTGTGCGGCAACGCGAAGGGCGGTAGCGAGCGCGCAACCGCATCGAGCATCGGGATCGCCACCGACTGCGCACCGAAGACGAAGCGCAGCGCATGGGCGAGCGCCGTGCCGGCGAGCATCGCGACGACGACCCCCGGCCAGTGCGGCCGCCAGCGACGCAGCGCGAGGCCGACGAACACCGTGATCGCGGAGACGGCGAGCACCGCCGGTCGCCACTGCCCCGGCTGCGCGATGCCGACCTGCAGCGTCTCGACGAGCGAGGCGCGCTCGGGCACCGGCGCGCCGGTGAACGGGCCGACCTGATGGACCAGGATCAGCAGGCCGGCGCCGGCCGTGAATCCGACGATCACCGGCTGCGAGATGAAGTTCACCAGCAATCCGAGCCGCAGCGCGCCGAGCAGCAACATGCACGCGCCGGTGAGCAGCGCGAGCGTGGCCGCCAGGCGCAGGTACTCCGGCGAGCCGGGCGCGGCGAGCGGGACGAGCGCGGCGAAAGTCATCAGCGACAGCGCGTTGGTCGGCCCGGTGACCGTGTGCAGCGACGAACCGAACAGCGCCGCGACCATCGTCGGGACGATCGCCGCATACAGTCCGTGCTCGGGCGGCAGGCCCGCGAGCGTGGCGAACGCGAGCGCCTGCGGCAGCACGAGCAGCGCGCCGACCACCCCGGCGAGCGCGTCGGCGCGCACGCTGTCGCGGTCGACGCGCGGCCACCAGCGCAGCGCCGGAAACGCGCGCAACGCGAGCGTGCGCGGGATCATTTCGCGGCGCCGGTGCGCGCGGCAATCCGCAGCGACAGCCGGCCGTGCCGCTGCGTGCGCGTGAGCGCTGCGCGGGCGACGGCATCGGACTCGGCCCAGACGGCGAGGCGACTGCGCGCGCGCGTGATGCCCGTGTAGACGAGCTCGCGCGTGTTCAGCGGATGATCGGCCGGCGCGAGCACGAGCGCGACCGACTCGAACTCCGAACCCTGCGACTTGTGCACGGTCATCGCCCACGCATCCTCGCAGACGGGCATCTGCGCGACCGGGAACCTGCGTGCATCGGAG
>DATGRE010000157.1:0-2407 GCA_035303885.1 Zeimonas sp.
TGCACCGTTTCCGTCATGCGGTCGGTGGCTTCAAGAATGCGGGAAATGCGTGTGCGCGATTTCTCGCTCAGCGAAGTATCGGTCAGGAGCAATTCGCAGCCGGATTTGATGGTCGTGAGGGGCGTGCGCAATTCATGGCTGACGTTGCCGGTGAACTCCTTTTCGCGACTCAACAGTTCGGTCACGCGCGCAGCGTACTCGTCCAGCGCCTCGGCGAGTGTCACGACTTCGGCGTCGCGGTAATCCGGCGCGAGCACGGGCTGCGGCAGGGCGGGATCGAGATCGGCGACGCGCCGCGACAAATCCTCCACCTGCCGGACGAGCCGGGCCGAAAGCCAGATACCCGCCCACACCAACACGGCGATGGAGACCGCGATGCCGAGCAGCATGAAGGTCCGGAATTGATTGGCCCGATCCTCGTGGCGCGTCGCGTCGTAGAGCAGGTAGTACGTGCCGTCCGCGCGAGGCTCGATGTCGATGTGCAATTCGCGGTCCCCTAGATACTGTTCGTGCAAGCCCGGGGGCAAGTCGCGCAGATAAGCCGGCAGGCGATCGCGGTCTTCAGGTGTGCGCACCACGTAGCGGATCAACCCGCCAGGAACTTCATCCGGTGCTTGCGAGCGAAGGCGTTCCGCTTCGTCTTCGAGGATCTGGTTGATGAATTCTTCCTCCTGATACTCGACCACGAGCAGCACGGCGATTGTCTGCAATACCAGCAGGAAGGCGCCGAGGACGATGACACCGACCGCTACCCGGCTGCGCAGACCCCGTTGCGGACGCTTTGCAATCATTTCACTGTCGCGCGGACGGCGCGAGCCGATACCCGAGTCCGTGCACATTCTCGATGGGGTCCGCGGCGCCGACGGCCTGGAACGCGCGACGCAGCACGTACATATGGCTGCGCAAGGTTTCGCTGGAGGGCAGATGATCGCCCCAAACCGCTTGCTCGAGATCCGCGCGCGTATAAACGCGTGTAGGTTGTGAGAGCATGAGTTCGAGCAGGCGCAGCGGTTTCGGTGGCAACCGTACCGGTTCGCCGTTGACCGTTACGCTGAGTGCTGTCGGGTCGAACACGATGTTTCCGTGGCGCAACGCTTTAGGCGTAGTACGTCCGGCGTGGCGCTTGTGCAACGCGAGCAGACGCGCCTCCAGTTCAGCGAGGGCGAAGGGCTTGGTAAGGTAGTCGTCCGCGCCGCTCTCGAAGCCGTCGAGCTTTTCCTCGAGCGTGTCGCGCGCGGTCAGCATGAGCACAGGCGTGTCGCGGCGAGCATCTTCCCGTACGCGGCGACAGAGTGTGAGCCCATCGATGCGAGGCAGGTTGAGGTCGAGCACTATCGCATCGAATTCTTGCGTCACGGCGAGATGAAGCCCGGTGACGCCGTCGGGCGCGGCGTCCACCGCATGTCCACGCGACTCCAGATAGTCGCAAACATTGGCGGCGATGGAACTTTCGTCTTCGATGACAAGTACGCGCATGATGTGGCCACTCCGATGGCGCGAAGATTGTAGCCCGCACGCTCGCCTCAAGCTCGGCACGAACGCGAAGATCGCTATTTTTGAGCAACGGGCCCGCAGGGGGCAGTTTCTTCACTAAAAAATCACAATCCGCTCACCCGAACCTCACGCCTGTCTACCCATCATCCGGTGTGCCCGTTCGACTCCGAACGGGCGTCGAACGGATGAGGGTGTATGTCGAAGGCGAAGGTTCTGGAGTTTCAGTCGAAATACGACGCCGGCCATTCGGCCGAGTACTTCCATAAGCATCAGCGCGGTTTACGCCGCCGGCTCACGACCTGGGGCGAGCGTCGCATGCTGCGCAAGGCGCTACACGTTGCAGGCGATCCGGCATCCGTTCTCGATCTCCCTTGCGGCGCGGGGCGCTTCTGGCCCGTGCTGGCGGAACGGCCCGACCGCCGCATCTTGGCAGCGGATGCGAGCAGCGACATGGTTGAAACGGCGCGACGCTTTCAAGCGCCTGAACTCGTCCGGCGCGTAAGGAGCTTCCAGGCCTCGGCGTTCGCGATCGGCCTGCCCGATGCCGCCGTCGAGGCCATCGTCTGCATGCGACTGCTGCATCACATTGGCGACGCCGCCGACCGACGCAGGATGCTCGCCGAATTTCATCGCGTTGCAGCCGATACGGTGTGTGTCTCATGCTGGGTCGACGGCAATGTGCAGGCGCGGCGACGAACGCGTCTGGAAGCGCGACGGCCCGGTCGAGGTTATCGCAACCGGTTCGTATTCGAACGTTCGATGATCGAAGAGGAAATGCGGGCTGCCGGATTCGACATCGTCACCCACTACGACCTTCTGCCCGGCATCTCGATGTGGCGTTTGTATGTGCTGAGGAAACGCGCGGCATGAACGCCCGTTCCTTCATCGAGCCGACTTTCCGCCATAGCCTGGC
>DATGRE010000158.1:0-2400 GCA_035303885.1 Zeimonas sp.
CCTCGCGCAGCAGGGCGCCGCGCTCGGCGAGGTAGTCGAGCGCGCCGAACAGCTCCTGGCCCGACAGCCCGCCCCAGCTCGACCACCAGGAAGAACTCGGATCGTGCTCGGCTTCGCCTGCGCGCGCTCCGACACTCGCCGGCTGAGAAAACGGCAGCTCGTACGCGGCACAGCGCAGGTGCGGGACCAGGATCTCCGGGTTGAGGGCGTCGATCCGGGCGTGCTCGGGCGGCGCGCCGAACAAAAACTCGTGCGCGGCGGCGACGAACTGATCGAGCGGCCGCGACGAGAGCACCAGGATGGTCAGCGCCGGCTCCTGACGGCGCCCTGCCCGACCCGCGCGCTGCCAGGTCGCCGCGCGGGTGCCCGGATAGCCGGCGAGCACCACCGCGTCGAGCCCTCCGATGTCCATGCCGAGCTCGAGCGCGTTGGTCGAGGCGACCAGCTTGGCCTCGCCGCGACGCAGCGCGGCCTCGATCTCGCGGCGATGCTCGGGTAGATAGCCGCCGCGATAGCCACGAATGCTCCGCTGCGCCCGATCGACCGCGCCGAGATCGACCGGCCCCCGAGCTTCGCTCTCCCGCCGAAAGTGCTCGCGCTCCCGCTTGCCGTGCATTCGTGCCCACGGCCCCACCGCGCCTGCAGGCCCGCGCTGCGCCCCGGTGCTCGAGCTCGAGCCGGTCGGCGGAGCGAGCGGCGATCGCCCGTGCTCGACCACGCCGGCCTCGTCCTCTCGCAGGTAGCGAGTCAGCAGCTCGACGGCCTTGCGCGTGCGGCAAAACGCCAGCGTCGTCACGTTGGCGCCGCGCAGCCGGGCCAACACCGCGCGCGCACACTTGAGATAGTCCCGGCGCACGCCCGTGAGCGGATCGACGACCGCCGGGTTGAGCACCACGAAGGTCCGCGAACCGACCGGAGCAGTGCTCTCGTCGATGATCTCAAAGCGCGTCGACTCGGATCGCCCGGCGCACAGCGACTCCGCGAGCTCGGCGGGATTGGCGATCGTGGCCGAGCATGCGATCACCTGCGGACGCGATCCATGAAACGCACAGACCCGCCACAGCCGCCGCAGCACGTTGGCGACGTGGCTCCCGAACACGCCGCGATACGTGTGCAGCTCGTCGATCACCACGTAGCGCAGCCCGGCCAAAAAACTCGCCCAGCGATCGTGATGCGGCAGCACGGCGCGATGCAGCATGTCGGGATTGCTTGCGATCACGTGAGCGCGCGCACGGGCTGCTCGACGCTGATCAGGCGGCGTATCGCCATCGTAGGTGCCTGCACCGACGCAGCCAGCCAACGGAGAGGACTCGTCGATCAAGCTGCGAAGCGCTTCGACCTGGTCGCGCGCGAGCGCCTTGGTCGGGAACAGGAACAGCGCACGCGAGGCCGGATCCGTGAGTGCGGCCTGCAGGACCGGCGCTTGGTAGACCAGCGACTTGCCCGACGCGGTCGCGGTCGCGAGCACGAGATCTCGCCCGCGATGCAGCGCCTCGAGCCCGCGCTGCTGATGCAGCCAAGGTCGCTCGACGCCGACGCGAGCGAAGCACCCACGCACCCGGGCATCGATCCACTGCGGCCACTCGCCGATCGCCCCCGCCCGCGCAGGAGTTCGGCGGATCGTCACTGCCTCGACTTCATCGAGCGCCGTGATCGACGCCAACAGCTGCGAATCGACGGAAAAGACATCAGGCTTCCCCGCGCACGCAGAAACACCTGAAAATGAAGGAGGATCCGGTGTTTCTGGAAGGAGGGTCCGTGCGCGGGGAAAGCCTGATGGGTGCTCTAGCATCGAACGGAAATTCTCGCCTGCACTGAACGGGTGAGTTGACCTAACACTCGTTCAGTCACCCCGTCAAGTGGCTTCGAACGCCGGAAGACTCGGTTTCGCATTTGGCGCGATCATGACCGATCTAGGCGCCAAACACGCTTGCGCGGGTTCGTGCAGTGTGCGCACGGGTATTCGGGCACTTCCGGCCCGTGAGCCGGTGTCGTCCTAAGCTGTTGTGATCGCCTCGCTTTTTGATGGGGGTTCCCATCGCGCTCCCCAGACTTCTCCACTCGTCGTGAAGAGATCTCCCGTTGCGAGTCGACGAGTGAAGCAGGCGAGTTGCTTGCCTGCTCGTGCGTCGGCGTGGTCCCTTGCGAGCGTGAGCGACGAGCCGTCGATCGATCCGCAGTTCACCAAGCTGGTGATGTTCATGGAGCAGCACATCCCGTTCAACAAGCTGCTCGGCCTGCGCGTGGATCTGCTGCGCAAGGGTGAGTGCGTGCTTCGGATCCCGTGGACGGACCACCTGATCGGCGACAGCAAGCGACCCGCCGTCCACGGCGGAGTGATCTCGACGCTCGCCGACACGGCCGGCGGCGCTGCCTGCTTCTCGATGCTCAGCAACCCGC
>DATGRE010000159.1:0-2877 GCA_035303885.1 Zeimonas sp.
GGGGGCGATTGTCGGAATCCAGGAACGTCACGATTCGAGCCGATTGAACCGCCTTGCTGCCGCTGATTGCTTCCAAGGATGGATGCGGAAGCACTCGGCGCTGCACGATGAAGTCGTCCGGCGGCTCCTCGTTTCCAAGCACCGCCCGTAATGATTCCGCATCCATGGACTTTCCACCGACGAGGAATACGGGGCCTGCTTTCTCGAAGAAGCGAATTCCCTTGCCTTTCATGCCCCATGCCGGCTTCGCGACGAACGATCCGTCGGGCAGCGAGCCGATGTCGATGCGTGGCGTTTGGGGGTCGGTTTGTCTATGGGTCGGCGCGAACGCCGAGATCACGCCGAACGTTTCCGGGATCGCGAGTCGGGCCTCGAGACAGATGCGGTAGAACCGCGCCTTGTCATTCACGCTGGCCAAGTCTTCGCGCGCGTTGACGCGCGCTCGGAGACGCGAAGACGCTTCGCGACTCATGTAGCTTCCTAGCGTATCCTCAGGCAACGCAGGGTCGGTCAAGCCCCAGAACAGCGCGTCGTTCAGCGAGAACAGCCATTCATCGTGTAAGCGCCTGAAGCGCTTCACTTGAAAGTAGAGGCTGGTGTCGTATTGCCTGGCTGCTTTGGACAGCCTCCTGACTGCCGTTAGGAGTTTCGGGAGTCGCCGCATCGCTATCCTGGCCCCCCGCGCGATCGCAGCCATTTCCACGCCTCCGGCTCCTGGTCGATGGGTGCTTGGCACGCGGAGCAGGGAGCCGCATGCGCCCGTATGAGTGATCCGCATCGGGGACACCGAAGCTCGTTTTCATTGCTTCCGCAATTGGGCCGAGGCTCCGAGCTGTCGTCGGTATGGCGTCGGAAGACACGGATGGCGACTAATGCACCTGCCGATGCGACGCCCAACACCCAATACCACTCGGTGGCAACGGAAAGCATTTTCCCTTGCTGGTTCTTGGATGGACCTCGGGATTTTCTCCGTTGCACAGGCTCACCGAGTGCAACCAAGTCACATCGAGACAGATCGGACGTGTGAGGTTTTGCACGGTTCTGGCACCATGGGCGAGACGGTTGGTGGCTGCAGGGGCCTGACGCGTCGACCGCTGGTTGGATCCGAGAAGGACGCCGTGGTCGCCGAGCGACGCTCGCGTCGCAAGCGCGCGGGTCGCTTCTTCCCGCCGGCATAGCAGAATGCCGGGTCGTGCCGCACGAACTTCCGTGCGACCGTTCGATCCGGCATGCAGTCCAGGAACCACACCGCCAGCGACGTCCCCGCCCGCCTCGATCGCCTGCCCTGGTCGCGCTGGCACTGGCGCGTCGTCCTCGCGCTCGGCATCGCGTGGACGCTCGACGGACTCGAGGTCACGCTGGTCGGCTCGATCGGCGCCGTGCTCGAGCGTCCCGACACGCTCGGGCTGTCGGCCGTGCAGATCGGCTGGGCGGGCTCGCTGTACATCGCCGGGGCGGTGCTCGGCGCGTTGCTCTTCGGCCGGCTGACCGACCGGCTCGGGCGCAAGAAGCTCTTCCTGATCACGCTCGCCGTGTACATGGTCGCGACGCTGGCGACGGCGTTCTCGTGGAGCTACGGCTTCTTCGCGCTGTGCCGCTTCTTCACCGGCGTGGGCATCGGCGGCGAGTACGCGGCGATCAACGCGGCGATCGACGAGCTGATTCCGGCGCGGATGCGGGGCCGGGTCAGTCTGGCGATCAACGGAACGTTCTGGATCGGGGCGGCGCTCGGCGCGGGCCTCAGCCTCGTGCTGCTCGATCCGGCGGTGCTGGGTCCCGAGTGGGGATGGCGCGCCGCCTTCGGCGCCGGCGCGCTGCTCACCGTGGCGATCCTGCTGGTGCGCCGGAACGTGCCGGAGAGTCCGCGCTGGCTGATCGCGCACGGACGAGCCGACGAGGCGCGACGCATCATGGAGCGCATCGAGGCGGAGTGCCTCGCGCAGCACGGCGCGCTGCCGGCTCCCTCGCGCCGCCCGGTCGTGTTCGCGCGCCACGGTGCCGCGACGCTCGCGCAGATCGCCGGCGTGCTGCTGCAGCGCTATCGCGGTCGCACCGTCGTCGCGCTGGCGATGATGCTCGCGCAGGCCTTCTTCTACAACGCGATCTTCTTCACTTACGCGCTGGTGCTCACGCACTACTACGGCGTCCCCGACGTGCGCGTCGCGCTCTACATCTTCCCCTTCGCGCTCGGCAACGTGCTCGGGCCGCTGCTGCTCGGACCGCTGTTCGACGCCGTCGGCCGGCGCACGATGATCGGCAGCACCTACGTGCTTTCCGGCCTCGGCCTCGTGCTCACCGGATGGGCGTTCATGCAGGGCTGGCTCGACGCGCGCAGCCAGGCGCTGTGCTGGTCGGCCGTCTTCTTCCTCGCGTCGGCGGCAGCGAGCTCCGCGTATCTCACGGTGAGCGAGGTCTTCCCGCTCGAGATGCGCGGACTGGCGATCTCGATCTTCTATGCCGTCGGCACCGGCGCCGGAGGTTTCGTCGCGCCCGCGCTGTTCGGGCTGCTGATCCAGACCGGCAGCCGCGATGCCGTCGCCGGCGGGTACGCGATCGGTGCGGTCCTGATGATCGTCGCCGGACTGCTCGCGTGGCGCTTCGGCGTCGACGCCGAGCGCAAGCCGCTCGAGGCGGTGGCGACGCCGCTTGGCGCGGTGGACGACGGTTCCGCATCGGCCGCCGCCGCGTCGCGAAAACGGACGCGCGGTCGCTGAGCTTCGGACGGACGCGAGCGGAACGTTTCCGGGGGCGCAAGATTGTTCCCGGGGCGCGAAACCGATGCGTGCGGGAGGTCGGCATCCCCGCGTCGTGCGGCGGTGCGCGAACCCTGTGCTAGTCTGCCCGCGCCCCTTCCCCGAGTGCGCCTGCCGATCGAAT
>DATGRE010000160.1:0-24583 GCA_035303885.1 Zeimonas sp.
CGTCGTTTGCATTCCGGATCGCCACGTTCATCCCGCGCACCTGCGAGTTCATCCGCTCGGCGATTGCCAGTCCTGCCGCGTCGTCCTTCGCGCTGTTGACGCGCAGACCCGACGACAGCCGCTGGATCGACAGCGCGAGTGCGCTCTGCGTGACTCCAAGGTTTCGCTGAGCGTTCAGCGAAATCATGTTGGTATTGATGGCTGCCATTTGCCGAACTCCTGCCTTGTCCTATGTCTTTCCGTTGAATTCGGCGGGGTCTCGGCCTCGCCGTGCCAGCGGGGGAATCGTCCCCCGGTCCCTGCGTTATCGGCGACGCCTACCGGCGCTTTAGCGTCGGATGAGCAACGGACGTCCCGATACGAATTCTTCCTACATTCGTAGGAGTTCTTCCGCCCTTTGCTGCAACCCTTTTCCGATTCAAGAATCCCGGACCCCAGCCGACACTGGCGCCACGGTCGAGTCCGAACAACGACCACGCGCCGGCGACGCCGGCTGCCGACGAAAAAGACAGGGGTGATGGGAATGAACAACGAACAACGATGGATGTCGGAGATTCGCGAGACGAATCTCTCGTACCTGATCCTCGCGCAGCGGCTGATCCGCGAGGATCGTGCGCAGGCGCTCTACCGCCTCGGCATTTCGGAGGAAGTCGCCGACCTGCTGGATGCGCTCACGCCGAGCCAGCTGCTGCGCATCGCCGCGAGCAACCAGCTCATGTGCCGGATGCGCTTCGACGACGAGCTCGTCTGGTCGCTGCTCGCCGACCACGGCCGCGCCGAGGAGCGCGACGAGGGCAGCGCGCGCCGCCTGCATGCGTCGATCCTGATGTCGGGCAACTTCGCCGAGGCGCAGTCGTGAGCGTGCCCGCGAACGTGAGCGCACGGCAGCCGGCGGGCGCGGCGCGCCGCAGCCTGCTCGAGGACAACCGCCAGATCGCGCGCGCGATCGAGATGATCGAGCTCGGCGCGCGGCTGCAGATGCTGCAGGCCGAGACCGAGCTGCCGTACGAGCGGCTGCTGCGGCTGTACAAGGAGGTGGCCGGGCGCTCGCCGTCGAAGGGGCAGCTGCCGTTCTCCACCGACTGGTTCGTCGCCTGGCAGCCGAACATCCATGCGTCGCTCTTCTACAACCTGTACGGTTACCTGCTGAAGACGAGCCCGCTCGATGACGTCGAGGCGATGGTCAAGGCCTACCGGCTCTATGCGGCCGAGATCGACTCGCTCGGCGTCGAGCCGCTGCTGTCGATCACGCGCGCCTGGCGCCTTGTGCGCTTCGTCGACGCGGGGCTGCTCGGCACGACGAAATGCAGCCGCTGCGGCGGGCAGTTCGTCACGCATCCGCACGAGATCGAGCGCAATTACGTCTGTGGCCTGTGCGTGCCGCCGGCGCGTGCCGGTAAGGGGCGGCGCAGCGGCACGATCCACTGAGCCCGCACGTCCGACGGCGGCCCCTGCCGCGTCGGACGTAGAGCAAACGCGGAAGCGCCGCGAGATGCGGCGATTTGCCGTCCGAAGCGGTTTGTACGGTCCAAAACGCTGCGTCATGCAGCGTTTCCGTGCCATGCCGCACCAGGCTGCCCCGACTCGGGCGCCTTGGCACCCCGCCTTGCACGGGCCGATGAGCGGTACCGCCGCCGCAACCAACGGAACGGTGTCTTCTGCGGTCACGGTCGGCCGTCGCTCATCGGCCGTCGTGCACGCATCCGGAAAGGCGCTCTCCGGCCCGAAGCGCCTGCCGGTTCGATTCAAGAACGGCACCCCCCGACCGAAAACGCGTAGGTGACTCCCGTCGGCTCGCCCCGACGTCCTACGCCTCCCGGTCCAGCCGCGCATGCTCGTTCTCATCGGTTATCTCGTCGTCGCCGGCTCGGTCCTCGGGGGATACGCGCTGGCCGGCGGACACATGGGCGCGCTGTTCCAGCCGCTCGAGCTGCTGATCATCGCCGGGGCGGCGATCGGCTCCTTCGTCGTCGCGAACAATGCCAAGGTGCTCAGGGCGGTGTGCAAGGCGCTGCCCGGGCTGCTGAAGGGCTCCAAGTACACGAAGGCGCGCTACATGGAGCTGATGGCGCTGCTCTACGACCTCCTGCAGAAGGCGCGCAAGGAGGGGCTGATGGCGATCGAGTCGGACGTCGACGCGCCGCAGGACAGTCCGATCTTCCAGCGCTATCCGACGATCGCCGCCGAGCACGAGGTGGTCGAGTTCATCACCGACTATCTGCGGATGATGGTCTCGGGCAACCTGAACAGCTTCGAGATCGAGAACCTGATGGACAACGAGATCGAGACGCATCATCACGAAGCGATGGTGCCCTCGTACGCGATCCAGAAGGTCGCCGACGCGCTACCCGCCTTCGGCATCGTCGCGGCGGTGATGGGCGTCGTGCACACGATGTCCTCGGTGGGCAAGCCGCCGGCCATCCTCGGCCAGATGATCGCGCACGCGCTTGTCGGAACCTTCCTCGGCATCCTGCTCGCCTACGGCTTCGTCGGGCCGCTGGCGACGCTGCTCGAGCAGAAGGCCGACGAGACGACGAAGGAGCTGCAGTGCGTGAAGGTGACCCTGCTGGCGAGCATGCAGGGCTATGCGCCGGTGATCGCCGTCGAGTTCGGGCGCAAGGTGCTGTTCTCCACCGAGCGGCCGAGCTTCATCGAGCTCGAGTCGCACGTGAAGCAGAAGCGCACCTGAGCCAGGGGGCGGCACCGCCGGGGCGAGCGCATCGTGGCCGAACGCAAGCTTCAACCGATCATCGTCAAGCGCGTGCGCAAGCCGAGGCATGCGCAGCATGCCGGCGCCTGGAAGATCGCGTACGCCGACTTCGTCACGGCGATGATGGCGTTCTTCCTGCTGATGTGGCTGCTCGGCTCGACGACGCAGGGTGATCTCGAGGGGATCGCCGACTATTTCCGCACGCCGCTGAAGGTGGCGCTCTCCGGCGGCTACGGATCGGGTGACAGCTCGTCGGTGATCCGCGGGGGCGGCACCGATCTCACCCGCACGATCGGCTCGCAGCCGCGCGGCGACATCGAGGAGCGGCAGCGCAAGGTGAACCTGCAGGCGTTGCGCGCCGAGCTGCGCGCGGCCGAGACGAGGCGGCTCACGAAGCTGAAGTCGCAGCTCGAGGAGGCGATCACGCGCAACATGAAGCTCGTCGAGTTCCGTTCGCAGATCAAGCTCGACCTCACGCCCGACGGGCTGCGCATCCAGATCGTCGACGACCAGAACCGGCCGATGTTCGACAACGGCCGCGCGACCGTGAAGGAGTACATGCGCGAGCTGCTGCGCGAGATCGCGGTGGTGCTCAACAGCGTCGAGAACCGCATCAGCATCTCCGGGCACACCGACTCGGCGCCATACGGCAGCGGGGAGCGCGGCTACTCGAACTGGGAGCTGTCGGCCGATCGGGCCAACGCCTCGCGGCGCGAGCTGGTGGCCGGCGGGATGCAGGAGTCGAAGGTCGTGCGCGTCGTCGGCCTCGGGTCCACCGTGATGTACGACGCCGAGAATCCGCGCAACCCGATGAACCGGCGCATCTCGATCGTCGTGCTGAACCAGGACGCCGAGGAACGCGTGTTCTCCGGCACCGAGGTCGATACGTCGGGCGGAACGGCGGCCGCCGAGGCGGCGATCGACGCCGGTGCCTGGCCGCCGTCGCCCGGGACCGGAGCGCGGCGCGGGGTGCCGCGCGACGGCGCGTCGACCGATCCGGCGCGCTGAGCGCCGCGCCGAACAGCGCGATCGAACTGCCTCTTATCCCGGAACGCGGCTGCGGCTGCGCACGAATAATCGGACCCGAACCAGCACTTCGGGTACCGATTTCCGGGCGCAATGGCCGACAACGACGTCTCCCGCGAAGACCGGCAGCTACCAGCCTCCGAACGGCGGCTGCAGAAGGCGCGTGAAGAGGGCCGCGTCGCGCGCTCGCGCGACTTCGGACATTTCGCGATGCTCGGCGGCGCGCTGCTCGCGGCCGCCGCGCTCGGGCCGTCGCTCGCGCAGGCCTCGATCGAGATGGTGCGCGGCGCGATGCGCTTCGGCCGGCCGCAGGATCTCGCCGCCGATCGGCTGTCGCTGCTGTTCGCCTCGATGGGCGTCGAGGTCTTCGTCTCGCTGCTTCCGGTGCTGGGCGCGCTCGCGCTCGCGGCGATCGCCGCCAACACGATTCCCGGCGGCGTCGTCCTCTCGGGCAAGCCGCTCATGCCCGACGTCTCGAAGCTGCATCCCAGGAACGGGCTGAAGCGAATCTTCTCGCTGCGCGGCGTCGTCGAGCTGCTCAAGCTCATCGTGCTGGCGATCGCGCTGATCGCGGTTGGCGCCTGGTTCGTGTCGTCGAGCCTTCCCGCGTTCGCCGAGCTCTCCACGCACCCGCTCGCACATTCGCTCGGCAGCGGCGCATCGATGCTGGGTGCCGGGATGGCCGCGATGCTCGGCGTGCTCGCGCTGGTGGCGCTCGTCGACCTGCCGTTCCAGTGGTTTCGCCATCGGGCCGATTTGCGGATGACCTTCCAGGAAGCGAAGCAGGAGGCGAAGGAGTCCGACGGCGACCCGATGCTGCGCAGCCGGATCCGGCAGCGCCAGCGCGAGATCGCTTCGCGCCGGATGCTCACAGCGGTGCCGGCGGCCGACGTCGTCGTCACGAACCCGACGCACTACGCGGTGGCGATCCGCTACGACGAATCGAAGGGCGGTGCGCCGCGCGTCGTCGCCAAGGGCGTCGATCTGCTGGCCGGCCGCATCCGCGAGATCGCGCGTGCGGCGGGCGTGCCGCTGGTGGAGGCGCCGCCGCTCGCGCGCGCGCTGTACGCGCACGTCGAGCTCGACCGCGAGATCCCGGCGGCGCTGTACAACGCGGTGGCGCAGGTACTCGCCTACGTCTACCAGCTGCGGCACTGGGTGCCGGGCCGCGGCGTCGCACCGCGCATGCCTGACACGCTCGACGTGCCCGCCTCGCTCGATCCGATGCAGGAGGCCGCGGCGCAATGAGCTGGATCGGTCCGGCCAACGCCGCGGGCGTACGCACGCTGCAGCTCGGCGGCGTCACGATGATCGTGCCGCCGGTTCGTGCGATCGGCGCGCCGGTGGTCATCGTGCTCGTGCTGGCGATGATGATCCTGCCGCTGCCGGCGCCGTTTCTCGACCTGCTGTTCACCTTCAACATCGCGCTGTCGCTGCTGGTGCTGCTGGTGGCCTCGTACAGCATCCGGCCGCTCGATTTCGCGGTGTTCCCGTCGGTGCTGCTGGTGACGACGCTGCTGCGCCTGTCGCTGAACGTCGCCTCCACGCGCGCGGTGCTGATGCATGGGCACACCGGCACCGACGCGGCGGGCAAGGTGATCGAATCGTTCGCCACCTTCCTCGTCGGCGGCAATTTCGCGGTGGGGATCATCGTCTTCTCGATCCTCACGGTCATCAATTTCGTCGTCGTGACGAAGGGGGCGGGGCGCATCGCCGAGGTGTCGGCACGCTTCGCGCTCGATGCGCTGCCCGGCAAGCAGATGGCGATCGACGCGGACCTCAACGCCGGGCAGATCGACCAGGCCGAGGCGCGCCGCCGGCGCAACGAGGTCGCGCGCGAAGCCGACTTCTTCGGCTCGATGGACGGTGCATCGAAGTTCGTTCGCGGCGACGCGATCGCCGGCATCCTGATCGTCTTCATCAACGTCATCGGCGGGCTGCTGATCGGCACCACGCAGCATTCGCTGCCGGTCGAGCAGGCGGCGAACAACTACGTGCTGCTGGCGATCGGCGATGCGCTCGTCGCGCAGGTGCCGGGTCTCGTCATCTCGGTGGCGGCCGGCCTGATCGTCTCGCGCGTGGCCGACGACGACGACGTCGGCGGCCAGGTGATCAAGCAGCTGCTGTCGCTGCCGCGCGCGCTCGGCCTGACCGCGATCGTCGTCGCATCGCTCGGGATCGTCCCCGGCATGCCGCACGTCGCGTTCCTCACCCTCGCCGCGGCGATCGGCTGGCTCGCGTGGTGGCTGTCCCAGCAGCAGGCGCGGCAGGCCGAGGCGCCCGCGCCGGTCGCCGAGCCGCAGCCGTCGAATGCCGAGGCGAGCTGGGACGACGTCGAACCCGTCGACATGCTCGCGCTCGAGGTCGGCTATCGGCTGATCTCGCTCGTCGATCGCGACAACGGTGCCGACCTGCTCGCCCGCATCAAGGGCGTGCGCAAGAAGTTCGCGCACGAGGTCGGGTTCCTGCCGCCGCCGGTGCACATTCGTGACCAGCTCGAGCTCAAGCCGTCGGCCTATCGCGTCCTGCTGCGGGGCGTCGTCGTCGGCGAGGGCGAGGCCTTCCCCGGAATGATGCTCGCGATCGATCCCGGCTCGGCGAGCGGGCCCTTGTCCGGAACCCCGACGCGCGATCCCGCGTTCGGCCTGCCGGCGATCTGGATCGATGCGCAGCAGCGCGACGCCGCACAGGCCGCCGGGTACACCGTGGTCGACGCCGCGACGGTCGTCGCCACGCATCTGCATCACCTGATGCAGACGCATGCCGCCCGGTTGCTCGGGCGTACCGAGGCGCAGCAGCTCCTCGAGCATCTCGGCCGCTACGCGCCGAAGCTCGCCGACGAGATCGTGCCGAAGCTGGTGCCGATGGCGGTGTTCCAGAAGGTGCTGCAGAACCTGCTCGACGAGGCGGTGCACGTGCGTGACCTGCGCGGCATCGTCGAGACGCTCGGCGAGCATGGCGTCCGCACGCAGGATCCCGCCGAGCTCACCCGCGAAGTGCGCATCGCGCTCGCGCCGGCGATCGTGCAGCAGACCTTCGGTCCGACGCAGGAGCTGAGCGTGATCGCGATCGAGCCGAACCTGGAGAACCTGCTCGTGCAGGCGTTCGCGCCCAATGCCGCGTCGGCGCTCGAGCCCGGCGTCGCCGAATACCTGCTCGCCGCCGGCGCCGAGGCCGCGCAGAAGCAGGAGGACGAAGGCCATCCGTCGTGCCTGCTCGTTCCCGACCGGATCCGTGCGCCGCTCGCCCGGCTGCTGAAGAAGGCCGCGCCGCGCTTGCGCGTGCTCGGTCACGCCGAAATCCCGGACACCCACTCGATTCGAATCGGACGATTGATCGGAGAAGCGAAGTGAACGTGAAACGCTATTTCGCACGCACGGCCCGCGAGGCGATGGCGCTCGTGCGCGCCGAGCTCGGCGAGGACGCGGTCGTGCTGAAGAACCGTCCCGTCGATGGCGGCGTGGAGATCCTCGCGCTGGCCGGTGCCGAGCTCGAAGCGTCGGCGGACGAGCGCTCGGGGGCGGCGTCGACGCGCAGCGCCCCGCCACCGGCGAGCGCCGCGACGATGAGCACCGTGCATTTCGAGAACTACGTCCGCGAGCGGCAGCAACGGCGCCTGGCCGAGGAGCAGGCGCAGCGCGCCGAGCAGCCGCTCGAGCGCATGCCGGCGGGTGACTTCGCGCCGCTCGGATCGTCGTCCGACGTCTTCGCACCCTCCGGGTCTTCCGCGACCTTCGCGCCCGCGCCCGCCGTGCCGGCGTGGGAAGCGGCGATGCCCGCGGCGCAGGCGCACGACGCCGAGCGCCTGCCCGAGTCCCGGTCCGATCGCATCGACACGCAGGCGCTGATGGCCGAGCTGCGCGAGATGCGCGGCGCGCTGTCGGACCAGCTCGAGTCGCTGAGCTGGTTCGAGGGCGTGCGCCGCCGGCCGGGCCAGTCGCGCATGCTGCGCCGGCTGCTGCAGGCGGGCTTCTCGCCGTCGCTGTCGCGCACGCTCGCCAACCACCTGCCCGCCGATTTCGGCGAGGAGGATGCCGAGCGCTGGCTGCGCGAGGCGCTGGTGCGCAATCTGCGCATCGACTCGCCGGAGCACACGATTTTCGACGCCGGCGGCACCTATGCGCTGCTCGGTCCGACCGGCGTCGGCAAGACGACGACCGCGGCAAAGATCGCCGCGCAGTTCGCGCTCAAGCACGGTGCGCAGTCGGTGGGGCTGATCACCGCCGACGTCTACCGGATCGGGGCACAGGACCAACTGCGCACCTTCGGGCGGCTGCTCGGGGTGCCGGTGCACGTCGCGCACGACGTCTCGACGCTGGCCGACTTCCTGCAGATGTACATGAACCGCAAGCTCGTGCTGATCGACACCGCCGGCGTCGGACAGCGCGACGAGCGCGTCGGCGAGCTGCTCGCCGCGCTGTCGTCGGCGCAGGTGCGCAAGGTGCTCGTGCTCAATGCCGCGTCGCAGGCCGAGGCGATCGACGAGACGATCGAGGCGTACCAGGGTCGCAGCGCCGCAGGCGTCGTGCTCTCGAAGGTCGACGAGGCGGTGCGTCTCGGCGGCGCGCTCGACTGCCTGATCCGCCATCGCCTCACGCTGCAGGGCGTGGCCAACGGGCAGCGCGTTCCCGAGGACTGGCATCGGCCGGAACCGAAGATGCTCGTCGATCACGCGCTCGCCGGCGCCCATGCGCGCGCCTCGGCGTCGTTCTCGTTCGAGGAGGCCGAGCTGGCGATGCTGCTCGCCGCCGGCCGGCGCACCGCGGCACGGCGCGCACGCGAGGCGCAGCGTGTTTGAAGCGGCGCGCGACCAGGCAGCCGGACTGCGACAGCTGTTCCGTGCGCCGCAGCCGAGCCTGCTCGCGCTCGGTTGCACGACGGGCGATGCGTGGGACCGCGCAGGGGTCGAATCGATGGCGCGCGCGCTCGCCTGCGCCGGGCGTCGACCGCTGCTCGTCGACCTGCTCGGCGGCGCTCGCGGGGAATACGCGCGGCCCTTTGCGCACCTCGATGCGCACGCGCTGCTGCCCGAAGGCGCCCGAACGCGCGAGCTCGTGCGATTCCTCCAATCGCTCGCGCGTCCCGCGCGCGGCGGCGAACGCACCTTCGACGTCGTGCTGGTCGCCGCGGATCCGCTGCGCCTGGCTGACCTGATCGCGGGCGCGGCCGAGCGCCTCGTGCTCGTCGCGCGCACGCGCGGCGACGGACTGGCGCGCACGTATTCGCAGATCAAGGCGGTGCATCTGGCGCACGGCTTTCGCGCCTATTGCACCGTATTCCTCGACGCCGACTCTCGATCGGCTGCGCTCGCCTCGCACCGTCGGTTGTCCGAAACCGCGGCGCGCTTCCTCGGCGCGACGATCGAGTTCGGCGGCGCGCAGGACGCGATCGACGCGGCGCGTTTCCCCGCGGACGCGCTGCGCTGGGCGCAGCCGCTCTTCGCGATGCCGCCGCAAGTCGCGGGCGCATTCGGGGCCGGGTACGGCGGCGCGAACGCCGTACACGCGCCGCACGCGCCGATGCACACGAACGGCGCAGGTCTCGCACATGCGCACTAGAGCGAATCCGGATTCCGCCAAAGCCCCTTCGACGATGTACACCGCGCAAGGAACCCTGGACCGGCAGAGCGCGATCGAGCGCTACGGGCCGATGGTCCGTCGGATGGCGAGTCAGCTGATCGGCCGCCTGCCGCCGAACGTCGAGCTGGAGGATCTCGTGCAGGCGGGGATGATCGGGCTGTTCGACGCGATGACCCGCTACGAGTCGGACCGCGGCGCGCAGTTCGAGACCTTCGCCACGCAGCGCGTGCGCGGCGCGATGCTCGACGAGCTGCGCGGAAGCGACTGGCTGCCGCGCTCGGTGCGCCGCAACCAGCGCACGATCGAGGCGGCGATCCATCGCGCCGAGCAGCGGCTCGGCCGCGCGCCGGGCGAGGTCGACATCGCCGAGGAGCTCGGCATGCCGCTGGCCGAGTACCAGCGGCTGCTCGACGATGCGCGGGGTGCGCAACTCGTGCATTTCGACGACTACGACGACGACGGCGACGAGGGCTTCGCCGATCGAAACCTGCCCGCCGCGCAGCCCGAGCCGCAGGAGATCCTCGGCGATCTGCGCTTCCGGCAGGCGCTGGTCGCCGCGATCGAGAAGCTGCCCGAGCGCGAGCGGCTGGTGATGGGCATGTACTACGAGCAGGAAATGAACCTGAAGGAAATCGGCGCCGTGCTCGGTGTGACCGAGTCGCGGATCTCGCAGCTGCACAGCCAGGCGGTGGCCCGGCTGCGCACGCAGCTGAAGTCCTGGATCTAGCCCGCACCGCGGGCGGAGGGGGAGCGACGATGCTGATGTTCACGACGCGCAGGCGCGCGGAACGAGTGCCGACGACGGCGAAACCGGCGCGCGCGACGCGGCACGAGTCGGAAGTCTCTGCGACGCGGCCGCAGGCGGCGGACGGGATCCCGGGGCAGGCGTCCGAGGTGCTCGCCACCATCGCGCGGCAGGCGTCCGGGCTCGGGCGCGAGGCCGCCGAGGTCAACGGCGTGCTCGAGGAGATCGCCGCCCGTGCGCTCGCGCAGGCCGAGACGCTCGACGGCGCGATGCAGGCGATTGCGACGATGGTCGATTCGAACCGCCGCATCGGCGACGCGTCGCGCGCCGGCCAGCACTGTCTCGTCGAAGCGCACGAAGCGGTGGCCAAGGTCGTCGCCGGCTTCGGCGAGGCAACCGAGACGCTCTCGCAGGTGACCGCATCGGCGCGCGAGATCACGCAGATCGCGCTGCAGACCCGGCTGGTGGCCTTCAACGCGTCGGTCGAGGCCAAGCGCGCGGGCGAGGCGGGACGCGGCTTCTCCGTCGTCGCCGAGGCGGTGAAGGATCTCGCCGCGCGCGTCGAGGACGCCTCCCGGCAGATCATGCAGACGGTGTCGACGCTCGAGACGCGCCTGACCGGGCTGTCCGGCGAGATCGACGACGACGCGCGCGACGAAGGCACGTTCCGCGCGGCGCTGAAGCGTTCCGAGGCGCAGGCGGGCGAGGTCGTGCAAGCTTCGCTGGACAACGTCCGGTGCTGCGAGGACGTGCTCGAGTCGGTGCGGCAGATCGCCGAGGCGTCGCATCGCAGTGCCGACGCGATCGCCGGTACGCGGCGCCAGGCCGAGAAGTTCCTCGAGCTGTCGGAGTCGCTGATCGAGCTGACCGTCGAATCGGGCATCGAGACCGACGACAGCCCGCTGATCGACAAGGTGGTCGACGCCGCAGCCCGTGTGTCGCGACTCTTCGAGGAAGCGCTCGACGGCGGCGCGATCACGATGGCCGATCTCTTCGACGAGAACTACGTTCCGGTGCCCGGCAGCAATCCGCCGCAGTTCACCACGCGTTTCGTCGCGCTCACCGATCGCCTGCTGCCGCAGATCCAGGAGCCGATGCTGCAGGTCTCGCCGAAGATCCGCCTGTGCTGCGCGGTCGACCGCAACGGCTACCTGCCGACGCACAACGCACGCTATTCGCGCCCGCAGGGCCCCGACCCGGTCTGGAATGCCGCGCATTGCCGCAACCGGCGCATCTTCGACGATCGCACGGGACTCGCCTCGGCGCGCAATCGGCGCCGTTTTCTGCTGCAGACCTATCGCCGCGACATGGGCGCCGGCAAGTTCGTCTACATGAAGGAGCTGTCGTCGCCGATCGTCGTGCGCGGACGACATTGGGGCGGATTGCGGGTCGCCTACGAATTCTGAAGGAGCTCGGGCTCAGGTTCGGCTTCCGGCTGCCGATAAAGATCGATGGCGCTTCTTCCTTTGCGTCATCTCGACGCCTTCGTTCCGACTCCTCCCGAGAGGTTCCTCTTGCTTTCCCGATTCACGTTCCGGCACAAGATCGTGCTGCTGGTCGCCACCGCAGTGCTCGGTTTCCTGGTGCTCTCGCTGGTTTCCACGATGCGCAACGAGCGGCTCGTCGCCGAAGGTCGGCGCGGCGAGCTCGTCACCGCGGTGCAATCGGCGACGAACATCGCCGCGGCGTACCAGATGCGCGCGGCGGCCGGGGAGATGAGCGCCGACGAGGCGAAGAAAGCCGCGATCGACGCCATCCGCGTCGCTCGCTACGGCGGCGCGGACGGCAGGAGCGAGTATTTCTACGTCTGGACGACCGACGGCACGACGGTGATGCACCCGATGCATCCCGAATGGACCGGACAGCGGATGCTGGGCAAGCTGCTCGATGCCGAAGGCGCGGACACGCTCAAGCGCCTGCTGGACGCGATCGCGGCGAGCCCCGACGGGCGCGCGTTCGCGCTCGCCGCGTTTCCGCGCCCCGGCCAGACGAAGGCGGTGCCGAAGCTGCAGTACGGACAGCGAATCGACGGCTGGGACTGGGTCGTCGGCTCGGGCGTGTACCTGGACGACCTCGACGCGATCGTCCACGCGCAGCGCCTGCGCGACGGTGCGATCGCGCTCGTGCTGCTCGCGCTGGTCGCCGGCGTCGGCTATGCGGTCGGGCGCAGCGTGCTGCGCCAGATCGGCGGCGACCCGGCCGAGGCGATGCGCGTGATGGACGAAGTGGCGTCCGGCAACCTGGGCGCACGACTCGAGCGCCCCGCCGCGGGAAGCCTGCTCGGCGCGCTGCAATCGATGATCGAGGCGCTGCGCCGGCTGGTCGAGCAGGTGCACGTGTCCACCGAGAGCATCCGGACCGCCGCCGACGAGATCGCCGTCGGCAACCTGGACCTGAGCCAGCGTACCGAGGAGACCGCGTCGAACCTGCAGCAGACGGCGGCTTCGCTCGAGCAGATCACCGGCACGGTACGGCAGACCGCGGAATCGGCGCGCGTGGCGAACCAGCTCGCGACGACGGCGTCCGAGGCGGCCTCGAAGGGCGGCGACGTCGTCGAGCAGGTGGTGGCGACGATGGGCGAGATCGACGATTCGAGCCGTCGCATCGCCGACATCACCGGAACGATCGACGGAATCGCGTTCCAGACGAACCTCCTCGCGCTGAACGCCGCGGTCGAAGCGGCGCGTGCCGGCGAGCAGGGGCGCGGCTTCGCGGTCGTCGCCGCCGAGGTGCGCAGTCTCGCGCAGCGCAGCGCGGACGCGGCCCGGGAGATCAAGGCATTGATCGGCGCGAGCGTCGAGCGCGTCGACGCGGGTTCGCGGCTGGTGCGCGAAGCGGGCGATTCGATGCGCGGCATCGTCACCGCCGTGCATCGCGTTTCCGACATCGTCGGCGAGATCACCGCGACGACGAACGAGCAGAGCGGCAGCGTCGAGCAGATCAACACGGCGGTCGCGCAGCTCGACCAGATGACGCAGCAGAACGCGGCGCTGGTCGAGGAGTCGGCGGCGGCGGCCGAGAGCATGAAGCAGCAGGCCAGGCATCTCGGCGACGTCGTGGCCACGTTCCGGCTCGGCGAAGGCGACGGGCAGGGCACTGCGCGCCCGAATCCCGGTGCTCGGCCCGCCCGCTCGGTGCACCAGGCCGTCGCGGCTTCGCCCGTTGCACGCGGCGCGATCGAGCGGGCTCGCGAAGCGGCTCGGCGCGATCCGGCATCAATTTCGTCGCCGGCCACGGCCCGGGTCGGGTCGACCGCGCCGGTCGCTTCGTCCCGCGCCGCCGCTGCGCGACCGGCAAGCGTGCCGCCGGCGAGCGTGCGGCCGGTGCGCGAGACCGCCGAGGAAGGGTGGGAGAGCTTCTGAGCGCGATGCTCGGGGCGCCATGCGCCGAGCGCGATGCGCCGCCTGGGCGCCCGGTGCCGCTCGATCGCGCAGCGAGCGCAGGGTGCCCGATCGGGTGACGGCCGCGCACGTGCCCAAAGCAGCTTGGCGGGTGATCGTCGAGGCGGGCGGGAATCGCCGGTGACGCTCGGGTCGCGCTCGGCCGCGCTCGGGCCGCGCCAGGAGAGCAGGTTGCGCTCAGGCCGAGTTGGCCGCGCTCAGGCCGAGTAGGTTGCGCGACGCCGGGCGGCGCCGCGAATCCATCCTTCGTCGTCGTAGGTGCGCGGTTCGGCGTCCGCGAGCGCATCGAGCGCGCGGGATGCGCGAAGCGCCGAGCGGCGCGCCAGCGCGGCATTGGCGTCGAGTGCGACGCGAAGGTCGTGTGCCGCCGGCGGCAGGTCGCGCCGAGGGCCGGCAAGCCCGGATGCCGCACGATCGGGTGCCTGCCGACAGGCGGCGATCCACGCCGACAGGCGGGCGTTCGCCGCCTCGAGCCGATCGGCGTCACGCGCGAGCATCGCGTCGCGCTGCTCCTCGAGCAGGAGCCGGCCCTCGTCGAGGGAGACGCTGCCCGGGAGGCCTTCGTTCATTTATTTCGCCCGCGACAGCGTTTCGAGCAGCTCGGCGGCCTGCGCGATCATCCGGTCGGCGACCGCGTGCGCGTCGATCTGGAAGCGTCCGTCGCGGAGCGCCGCCTGGACGTCCTCGACCTTTTTCGTGCGCACCGGCATCGACTCGCCTTCGGCGGCGAGGCTTCTCGAGGTACGCGACAGGCGCACCGCGTCGACGGGCGCCGTCTTCTCGACGGCGTCCGAGCGGGCATGGCCGGGAACGGCGCGGACGGCGCCGCTGGCGGAACGCGACAGCGGGTCCGGTTGCTGGGTTTCAGCGGGTTTGCCGATCTTCATGGCGATTTCCCTATCGGATCCGGGATACGTCCCCGGATGCCCGGCATTTCGGCCGTCCTGCGCCGAACTTGAGGGCCCGCGCCGATACGGCCGCAACGAAAGGCGGGGATCGCATCAGAGCCGGATCTCGACGATGCGGTCGCGGACGGTGCCGACCAGCATCCTGCCCGTTTCCGTACGCACACGCAATGGCTGTCCGTCGCCGGCGCTCGCCATCGCGAATCCGCTCGCCGAGATGCTGAATCCGTTGCCGAGCACGCGAATGCGCACCGGGTCGCCGGCGGCGATCGTCTGCGGCACGCGAAGATCGTCGGCGCGCAGCACCTGGCCGGCCGAGAGCGGCCGTCCCAGCGAACGTCCCTCGAGCCAGGCGGGGTCCGTCACGGGTACGCCCGGCGCGCGCGTCCAGTCGACTTCCTCGATCCGGAAGTCTTCGGCCCGGGGCATCGTGCCGGCCGGCATCGGCAGGTTGGCGACGAGCGCCGGACCGAACACCGACACCGTCACGGGAATCATCGTCGACCACGATGCGCCTTCGGTGCAGCGCACGCCGACGTAGCCGCGGCCCCACAGGCGGGCGTTCGCGGGCAGGAACGGCTCGATGCGGGCGCACGGCGCCAGGCGCAGGCCGGAATTGAGACGGCCGACCTGCACTTCGATGCGCAGCCCCGCGCCGTCCGACTCGCCGGCACCCGAACCGTCCGGCAGCCGCATCGTCCAGGTCGACGCCGCCGTCTCCTCGAGCCATCGACGCAGCTGCGGCGCGAGCTCGGCGAGCGGCGCGCGCGCCTCCGGCGACGCGTTCTGCGCGGCGCGCGCCTCGGCCGGGCGCGACGCACCCCCGGCGGGTGCGGACGCCGCCGGCGACGAAAGCGCCAGGCACGCGGCGGCGCAGACGGCCAGCGCCGGCGTGCGGGCGGCCAGCAGCCGTGCGAAGGTGGTTCGCACCGGGCGAGGGAAGGCGATCGACGAATCCATGCGCGCAGCGTAGTGCGCAGGACACGGCTCCAGTTGCGCGAGTTGCGGCGCAAAGGCCGCCCTAATCGGCGCTTGCGTGCGGGCGGGTCGCCGAATAATCGGCAGCGATCGGACGAACAGGAGAGCACGATGCTCGACCGTCTCACCGGCACGCTGCAGTACCAGGCCGAGGCGCTCGCGCTGCGCGCGCAGCGCCAGCAGGTGCTCGCGTCGAACATCGCGAACGCCGACACGCCGAACTTCCAGGCACGGGATTTCGATTTCGGCGCCGCGCTGGCGCGAGCGACCGCGCGGCTCGGCCCGGCGGTTGCGGGCGTTGCGCCGGGTACGTCGGCGGCCGCCGCGACGATGCGCGTGGCGCTGACCCAGCCCGGCGCGGCCGCCGCCGCGAACAAGGCCTTCCTGCCGATCGAGGGTTCGAATTCGCCTTCGCGTCCGCCACTGCTGTGGCGCACCCCCGAGCAGCCTTCGCTCGACCGCAACACGGTCGACCTCGACCGCGAACGCGCGAATTTCGCCGACAACTCGCTGCGCTACGAGGCGACGCTGCGCTTCATCAACGGCCACGTGCGCAACGTGCTCTCCGCGATCCGCGGCGATTGAACCAGGGAGACGAACGATGTCGCTTCTGAACATCCTCGGGATTTCGGGCAGCGCGGTGTCCGCGCAGGGCCAGCGGCTGAACGTCGTCGCGTCGAACCTCGCGAACGCCGACAGCGTCGCCGGGCCCGACGGGCAGGCGTATCGCGCACGCCACGTCGTGTTCCAGGCACGTGCGGCGGCGGCGGGCGACGTCGGCCAGGTCGGCGTGCGGGTGGTCGACGTGGTCGAGGACGCGACGCCGGGCCGCCGGCTGCACGACCCCACGCATCCGCTCGCCGACGAGGAAGGCTACGTCACGCAGAGCAACGTCAACGTCGTCGAGCAGATGGTCGACATGATCTCGGCGTCGCGTTCGTACCAGAACAACGTCGAGGTGATGAACACCGCGCAGCAGCTGGCGCTGAAGACGCTGCAGCTCGGCCAGTGACCGGCGATCACGGAACGCATCGATGATCACGACCCCGCAGAACGATGCCGCAGGCCGCACCTGGGCGGCCGATGCCGCCGCCGGATACGGCGGGCAGGCGGACGGCACGGAGACCGCCGACGGCACCGAGGATCGGTTCCTGAAGCTGCTGGTCGCACAGATGCGCAACCAGGATCCGCTCAATCCGCTGGACAACGCGCAGGTGACGAGCCAGATCGCGCAGATCAACACCGTGCGCGGCATCGAGCAGTTGAACGCGTCGATGAAGCAGGTGGCAGCCGCATCGACGTCGATCTCGCCGCTGTCGGCGGTAGGCCTGCTCGGCCGCGAAGTGCTCGTCGACGGCGATCGCTTCGAATGGTCGAGTCCCGACGTCGACATCGTGAACAACGATCCGTCGATGCCGGAGATGCCGGCGGATGCGGCCCGTGCGGTGCGCGTCGGCTTCGAGATTCCCGCTGCGGCCCGTGCGGTGCGCGTGGAGATCGTCGACGCCGCCGGTCGCGTCGTCCATGCGAGGGATTTTGACGAGCCGGAGGCGGGCGTGCATACCCTCGACTGGGATGGCATCGACGGCGATGGCAGGGCGGTCGCATCCGGCAAGTACCGGTTGCGCGCCTGGGGCATGGACTCGGATGGCGCCGAGCTGGCGGTGACGGCCCTCGTGCCGGCACGCGTGCATGGAGTGAACCAGGGGCCGGGCGGTGCACGGCTCGAGCTGATCGGGCGCGAGCCCGTTGCCGCGTCCGCCGTCCGCGCGGTTCTTTGATACGAACCCCCGCAGTACTTCCGAACAGGAGTCACGAATGTCTTTCCAGCAGGGATTGAGCGGGCTGAACGCCGCCGCGCGCAACCTCGACGTCATCGGCAACAACGTCGCCAACAGCAACACGATCGGCGCGAAGGCGTCGCGCGCCGAGTTCGCCGACATCTACGCGAACTCGCTGTACGGCGCGGGCACGCATTACAACGGCATCGGCGTGACGGTGGCTGCGATCACGCAGCAGTTCACGCAGGGCGACATCGCGACGACGCACAGTGCGCTCGACCTGGCGATCAACGGGCGTGGTTTCTTCCGCATGTCGAACGGCGGCGAGATCACGTACACGCGCAACGGGCAGTTCCAGCTCGACAAGGACGGTTATTTGGTCAACGCGCAGGGTGGACGACTGACGGGCTATCCGGCCGATGCGAACGGGCGCGTGATGGCCGGGGTGCCCACCGAGCTGCGGCTGCAGACGGGGGACGTGGCGCCCAAGCTCACGAGCAGCGGAGCAGTCACCGCGAATCTGGACGCGAGAGCCGCCGTTCCGGCGGTGCCCTTCGACCTGAACGACGGTTCCAGCTACAACGGCGCGACATCGATTGCCGTCTACGATTCGCAGGGCACCGAGCACACCGTTGCGCTCTACTTTCGCAAGGCCAACGCCAACGAATGGGAGGTGCACGCGTACGCCGACGGAAACGTCGCGGGTACGGTGAACCTGACGTTCGACGCGAACGGGCGCCTCGACGCGGCGTCGGCGACCTCGCTGACCGTCGCCGTGCCCGACTCGACCGGTGGCGGAGGTACCTTCGACGTCGACTTCGATCTCGGCAGGATCTCGCAGTTCGGCTCCGCGTTCGCGGTCTCCGAGCTCTCGCAGGACGGCTATGCCGCGGGCCGCCTCGCCGGCTTCTCGATCGCCTCCGACGGCACGGTGATCTCGCGCTACACGAACGGCCAGACGCTCGCGCAGGGCCGTGTCGTGCTCGTGCACTTCACCAATCCGCAGGGGCTGCAGCCGCTTGGCGGCAACCAGTGGGCCGAGACCGCCGATTCGGGCGCGCCGATGGCGGGCAGCCCCGGCGCCGGCAGCCTCGGCGTGATCCAGTCGGGCGCGCTCGAGCAGTCGAACGTCGATCTCACCGCCGAGCTGGTGAACATGATCACCGCGCAGCGCGTGTACCAGGCCAACGCGCAGACGATCCGCACGCAGGATCAAATGATGCAGACGATCGTCAATCTGCGTTGACGCAGGCGCATTCCATCGCGGCGGGATGCGCGGCTGAACGCGCGCACGCCGTGCAGCGGGAGGACGAATGGATCGTTCGATCTACCTGGCGATGAGCGGGGCCAAGGCGCTGATGCAGCGCCAGGACGCGCTCGCGCACAACCTCGCCAACGGCAGCACCGACGGCTTTCGCGCAGACCTGATGGCCTTTCGCGCGGTGCCGGGCGAGCAGCCGAACGCCGCGACTACGCGCGTGTGGGCGCTGGAGGCGACCGCGGGCTTCGACGCGGCTTCCGGGCCGCTGCGCGAGACGGGTCGGCCGCTCGACGTCGCGATCGCCGGCGACGGCTGGTTCGCGGTGCAGGGCGCCGATGGCGAAGAGGCTTATACGCGCGACGGCGCTTTCGAGATCGGTGCCGACGGCACGCTGCAGAACCGTCGCGGCCAGCCCGTGCTCGGCGACGGCGGCCCGCTCGCGATCCCGCCGGGCGCCGACGTCTCGATCGGCGGCGACGGCACGGTGAGCGCGCGCATCGGCAACCAGGCGCCGTTCCAGGTCGGGCGGCTGAAGTTGGTGAATCCGCCGCTCGAGGAGCTGCGCAAGGACCCGGACGGGCTCGTGCGCATGCGCGCGGGCGATCCCGCGCCGATGGACGAAGCGGTGCGCGTCGTCGCCGGCTCGATCGAGGGCAGCAACGTCAACGTCGTCGAGTCGATGGTGGGAATGATCGCGCTCGCGCGCCAGTTCGAGATGCAGATGCGCGTGCTGCAGACCGCCGAGCAAAACGAGCAGAGGGCTTCGCAGCTGCTCTCGCTGAAGGGGTGAGGACATGATTCGTTCGCTTTGGATCGCCAAGACCGGGCTCGATGCGCAGCAGCTGCAGCTCGACACGATCTCGCACAACCTGGCCAACGTCAGCACGAACGGCTACAAGCGCTCGCACGCGGTGTTCGAGGACCTGCTCTACCAGAACCTGCGGCAGGCGGGCGGACAGGAGACGCAGCAGAACCAGCTGCCGACGGGACTGCAGGTCGGCACCGGCGTGCGTCCGGTGGCGACCGCGCGCCTGTTCACGCAGGGCAACCTGCAGCAGACCGGCAACGTCTTCGACATGGCGATCGACGGCAACGGCTTCTTCAGCCTGCAGATGCCCGACGGCACGATCGCGTACACGCGCGACGGTTCGTTCCGGATCGACGCGGCCGGACAGCTCGTGACCTCGAACGGCATGCCAATGTCGCCGCCGATCGTGATCCCGCCGAACGCGGAGAGCGTGACGATCGGCGCCGACGGCGTCGTCTCCGTGATGCAGGCCGGCCAGCCGAATCCGATGCAGGTGGGCCAGGTGCAGCTCGCCACCTTCGTGAACCCGGCCGGCCTCGATCCGAAGGGGCAGAACCTGTTCCTCGAGACCGCCGCCTCGGGGGCGCCGACGGTGGGCACGCCGGGCAACAACGGCGCCGGGCTGATCAACCAGGGCTACGTCGAGACCTCGAACGTGAACGTCGTCGAGGAGCTGGTGGCGATGATCCAGACGCAGCGCGCGTACGAGATCAACTCGAAATCGATCCAGACCTCCGACCAGATGCTCGCGCGTCTGGCGCAGCTGTGAGCGGAGCGGCGACGCATCGCCTGCTGCGCCTGGCCGCGCCGCTGCTCGCGAGCCTCGCGGCCGCGTGCGCGACGCCGTCGGTGCAGGTGCTGGAGCCGACCAGCGTGCGCCCGGCGCCCGGCTCGGCCGCGATCGCCGCCGCCGGCGCGCAGCGTGCGCCGGTTGCCAACGGCGCGATCTATCACCCGTCGACCTTTCGCGGCCTGTTCGAGGACCGGCGTGCGCGCCTGGTCGGCGACATCCTGACGATCCAGATCCAGGAGAAGACCTCGGCACGCAGCAGCTCGAACAGCTCGGTGGATCGCAGCGCTTCGGTCGACGCGAGCATCGGCCGTCTTCCGTTCACGTCGCCGTCGTCGAGCCTGATTCCGAAGCTCGGCGTCGCCGGCAGCTCGACCAACAGTTTCGAGGGCAAGGGCGAGACCGGCGCGGACAACGCGTTCTCCGGAACGATCACCGTCACCGTCGTCGACGTCCTGCCCAACGGCAACCTCGTCGTCTCCGGCGAGAAGCAGGTCGGCATCAATCAGAACGTCGAGGTGCTGCGCTTCTCGGGCGTCGTCGATCCGGTCAGCGTACTGCCGGGCAACGTCGTCTCGTCGACGCGCGTGGCCGATGCGCGGCTCGAGGTGCGCGGCCGGGGCGACATCGACCGCGCGCAGACGGTGGGCTGGCTCGCGCGCTTCTTCTTGAGCTTCCTGCCGATCTGATGCGCAAAGGGGAGACCGAAATGGCGAGATTTTCGAAGGCGGGGCGCGGCCGCATTGCGTTGCGCACCCCGCCGCGTTTCGCTGCGGCGCGCATCGCGATCGCTCGCGTCGCCTGCGCCGCGCTCTTCTCGTGCCTCGCGCTCGCCGCGCCGGCGCAGGCCGAGCGCATCAAGGAGCTCGCGTCGATCCAGGGCGTGCGCGCGAACCAGCTGATCGGCTACGGCCTGGTCGTCGGGCTGGACGGCAGCGGCGACCAGACGACGCAGGCGCCGTTCACCGTGCAGAGCCTGCAGTCGATGCTCTCGCAGCTCGGCGTGCAGCTGCCGCCGGGCATCACGCCGCAGCTGCGCAACGCCGCCGCGGTGATGGTCACCGCGCAGCTTCCGCCGTATGCGCAGCCCGGCCAGGCGATCGACGTCACCGTCTCGTCGATGGGCAACGCGAAGAGCCTGCGCGGCGGCACGCTGCTGCTCACGCCGCTGCGCGGCGCCGACGGACAGGTCTATGCGATGGCGCAGGGCAACCTGGTCGTCGGCGGGGCGGGCGCGTCGGCCGCGGGCAGCCGGGTGCAGATCAACCACCTGAGCGCCGGACGCATTCCGGGCGGCGCGACCGTCGAGCGCGGCGTGCCGAACCGCACGCTCGAGGCCGACGCGATCCACATCGAGCTGAACCAGAGCGACTTCGCGACCGCGCATCGCGTGGCCGAGGCGATCAACGCGAGCGTGCTCCCCGGCTCCGGTGCGGCGGTGCCGATCGCCGAGCCGCTGGATGCGCGCGTGATCCGCGTGCAGTTGCCGGCCGATCCCGCACAGCGCGTGCCCTTCCTCGCGGGGCTCGAGAACCTCGAGGTGCGGCTGGCGGCGCCGCTGGCGCGCGTGATCGTCAATGCGCGTACCGGATCGGTGGTGATGAACCAGTCGGTCACGCTGGCGCCCAGTGCGGTGGCGCACGGCAATCTTTCGGTGACCGTGCAGGCCACCCCGATGGTCAGCCAGCCCGCGCCCTTCTCTAAAGGTTCGACGGTCCTCGCCGAAAGAGCCGATATCGAGATCCGGCAGGACGGCGGCTCGATGATGATGCTCGAGGGGTCGGCGCAGCTGCCCGACGTCGTCAAGGCGCTGAACAGCCTGGGCGCGACCCCGCAGGACCTGATCGCGATTCTTCAGGCGCTCAAGGCCTCGGGCAGCCTGAAGGCGGAGCTGGAGATCATTTGATGACGCTGGGGACGACGTCCGCCGACGGGCTCGCGATCGATGCGCGTTCGCTCGACGCGTTGCGTCGGAATGCGTCGAGCGACCCGCGCGGCGCGCTGCAACACGCGGCCGGACAGTTCGAGGCGCTGTTCATGCAGCAGCTGCTCAAGAGCATGCGCGATGCGATGCCGAAGAGCGGCCTGTTCGACGGGCCGGGACACGACACCTACGTCGCGATGCTCGACCAGCAGCTCGCGCAGTCGATGGCGAGCCGCCCGGGGGGGCTGGCCGGGATCATCGTGCGCCAGCTCGAACGCAATTTCGCTCCGCGAAGCGCGCAGTCGAACGATGCGTCGAAGGGGCCGGCGGGCGCTTCGATGTCGTTCGCCACGCGCGGCGAGAATGCGGCCAGCTCGAGCGAAGCGTTCGCGCGCGCGCGCGCGTGGGCGACGCCCGCGGTCGCGATGCCTGCGATCGGCGGTGGCGCGCGCGGCGTGGCCGGAAACGCCCCCGTGCACGCGGCGCAGGCCGCGTCGCTCGATCCGCAGGCGTCGCGCGAGTTGAGGGCGTCGCTCGAGAAGCGGCTCGATGCGCCGCAGGCGGCCTTCGTGCAACGCATGTGGCCGCACGCGATCGCCGCGCAGCGCGCAACCGGCGTTCCGGCGGCCTTCGTCGTCGGGCAGGCTGCGCTCGAGTCCGGCTGGGGCCGGCACGAGATCCGTCATCCCGACGGTCGCACGGCGCACAACCTGTTCGGCATCAAGGCCGCGGGCGGCTGGCGCGGGCCGACGGTCGAGGTGACGACCACCGAGTACGTCGACGGCCGCCCGGTGAAGACCGTCGAGAAGTTCCGCGCCTACGGCTCGTACGCCGAGGCGTTCCGCGACTGGGCGTCGCTGATGTCGACGAGCGCACGCTACGGCGCGGTGCTGCGCGAGGCGCGCTCGGCCGAGGGCTTCGCGCAGGGCCTGCAGCGCGCGGGCTACGCCACCGATCCGGAATACGCGGACAAGCTCCAGAGCACGATCCGACGCACGCTGCGCTTGGCGCGCCCGAGCACTTGAGGAGAAGACGATGCCGCTGCTCGGGATCGGACAAAGCGCGCTGATGGCGGCCTATGCGCAGCTGCAGACGACCGGCCACAACATCGCGAACGCGAACGCGCCCGGCTACAGCCGGCAGGAAGCGGTGTTCGCCACCGCCGGCGCGCGACAGACGGGCGGCGGCTTTCTCGGCTGGGGCGTCGACCTCGTCACCGTGCAGCGCCGCTACGACCGCTTCCTCGCGAGCGAGCTCGCGTCGAGCACCGCGGCGTCGGCTGCGGATACCGCGCGGGCCGCACATCTCGAGCGATTGCAGCGCGTGCTCGCCGACACCGACCACGGCGTCGGCGCCGCGCTCGACGACCTCAACGTCGCGCTCGCCGACGTCGTGAATCGCGCGTCGGATCCGACCGCGCGCGAGGTCGTCGTCCAGCGGGCGGAGACGCTCGCGCAGCGCATCCGCAGCGCCGATGCGCAGATGCTCGCGCTCGGGCGCGATGCCGACGAGCAGATCGCGCATTCGGCGGGACGCGTCAACGAGCTGCTGCGGCAGTTCGCCGGCCTGAACGAGCGCATCGCGGCGGTGCGCGCGAGCGGACACACGCCGAACGACCTGCTCGACGAGCGCGATCGCGTGCTGCTGCAGCTGAACGGCTACCTGAAGGTGGATGCGCACGAGCAGGACGACGGGACGATGAGCCTGTTCGCCGCGGGCGGCCAGGCGCTGCTCGTCGGTTCGTCGGTCGCGACGCTCGAGGTCTCCGACACCGATCCGCCGTCGAAGCTGCAGGTCTTCCTGAAGAACGGGACGACGACGATGCCGATGCAGGCGAGCTCCTTCGGGGGCGGGTCGATCGGCGGCTGGATGCGCTTTCGCGACGAGGATCTGCACGAGACGCGGGCGCGGTTCTCCGAGCTGGCCGAGGCGATCGCGGAGACGTACAACGATCGGCAGGCGCTCGGCACGACGCCCAACGGCGTTCCGGGGCAGGCGATGTTCTCGTGGGGCAGCAACGGACACTTCGATTTCCGCAGCCTGCTCGTGTCCGGCACGCAGCTCGCATCCGCCTATCCGGTGGCCGTCGAGCTCGACCCGAACAACTCGGCCGAGGTGACCCTCGCCGCGTTCGACGTGGACGGCGCGATCGCCACCACGCCGGTCGCGATCCGGTTCGACGGGAACGGCAACTACGAGCTGATCGACTCGGGCGGCAATTCGTTGGGGGCAGGCACGTATTCGCCCGGATCGATCGTCGTTTCGCACGAGGGATGGTCGCTCACGCTGCGAGGTGCGCCGCAGGACGGGGACGTCGTCCACGTCGTGCCGAACGCGAATCCCGGCACCGACGGGCGCAACGCCCGCCGGATGATCTTCGATTCCGAAGGCCTCACGGATTCGTTCGCGACGATCATCGGCGACCTCGGCGCGCGGACGCAGTCGGCGCAGGCGAGTCGCACCGCCTCAGCGGGGCTGCTGTCGAACGCGCAGGCGGCGCACGCCGAGCACTCGGCGGTGAACCTCGACGAGGAAGCCGCGCGCCTGCTGCAGTACCAGCAGATGTACCAGGCGGCGGCGAAAGTCATCCAGACGGCGCAGTCGATGTTCGACACGCTGCTGAGTGCGACCGCGCGTTGATCGGCACCAGACACGATTGGAAACGAAGGAGCTTC
>DATGRE010000161.1:0-2676 GCA_035303885.1 Zeimonas sp.
CGGACTGCCGCGAGAGCTCGTATTCGAGGACCGAACCCCGGAAGCGGGCGATGTCCGCACCTGCCCCGCCGTCGAGCACATCGTTGCCGGCGCCGCCGTCGAGCACGTCACCGTCCGGTCCGCCGATCAGCTCGTCGTCGCCCGCGTGGCCCTCGATCTCGTTGGAACGCGGCCCCCCGACGATGCGATCGGCACGCGCCGAGCCGGCGAGCTTCGACACCCCCGGACGAACGCGCAGCGGTCCGCCAGGCCTTGCAGCGGGCGTCGCCGCGGGCACCGCTTCGGGCGTCGCGGCAGGCGCCGCCGACGCAACGAGCGTCGTCGCGACGCCCAGTCCGCCCCCGACGGCGTCGCCGGGCGCCGATTCGGACGGCGTGGGCTCCGGCGTCGGCCCATTGCTTTCCGCCGACGCCGGCTGCGCGAAGCGGGCGGGTGGCTCGCCGAAATCGCGCTTCGGCGCGCTGACGCGAACCTGGATTCCCATCTGCGACGCGAGGGCGTCGTCCGAGGATGCGATCCGCCACGGCTTGACGGTCGGCTCGAAGACAGCACCCTCGCTCCAGTCGGAAAACGCCTTCGACTCGAAGGGAAAGATGCCGGCGCCTGCGAACGATGCGAGCGGACCGCGAGGCGCGGATTCCGTCGGGGCGATGGCGGAGGAACGGGTGCCGGCGTTGCCGAGCGACGGGCGCTGCTCGCGCGCGGCATCACCCATTCGGGTCAGATATCGGGAATGATTTCTTGCCGCCGATCGATATCGGACTCTCATGCGCATCTCCCCCGCTCGGCGCACCGAGAACCGTTGCCGGCTTCTATGGCCGACGAAAAAAAATATACGCCCATCGAAGTTTTCTGTGTTCTTTTCCCATGCGTCATGGCTAGACTTGCTCATCCGCGCGGCAATCGATCCGCACGGCGCCGGCCGGGCCGGGCGTAGGGAGGACGACATGCACGACGAGATCTTCGTGGACGGCATCAGCGAGATCACGGTCACCGGCCCCACCGTTCGCATCGACACCTACACCGCATCGCCTTCCGAGAAGGACGCCAACGGCAATCCGAAGCCGGTGCATCGCCAGCGCATCATCATGACGCTGGAGAGTTTCATGAACGCGCGCGACCTGATCGAGCGCGTCGGCCGCGAGCTCGTGCAGCACGGCGCGGTGCGCCGCCTCGACGCCGCGACCGCCCCGGAAAAGCCGAAGCCCGCCGGATCGCCGAACTTCCCGTCGGGGCACTGACCTCCCCGCCTCGCCGAGGCGGCTTCGCACGCCAGGCCCGCACGTCCTGGACGCTTCGCTCGCATCATGCGGATCAGCAGCGTCGAAGTCGAAGCGTGCTCCGACGCGCCGCCGACGGCCGAAGCGCTCGCCGCGCCCGACGAGGCCGCGCGGCCCGTGCATCGCACGGCGCTGCACTGCCTGGTCGCCGTCGCCGCGCATTTCGGCATCGCCACTTCGCACGACAAGCTGGTACTCGAGCATGGACTTTCGAGCGCCGAGCCGAGCCCTGCGCAACTCGTCTCGATCGCGCGCAGGCTCGGCCTGCGGGCGCGCGCCCAACGACTGAGCTTCGAGCGGCTCGTCGCGCTGCAGCGCGCGTTTCCCGTCATCGTCCGGCTCGACAACGGCAACAGCGTCGTCGTCGCGGCGATCGACGGCAGCGCCGGGGAGCTTCGCCTGGCGATCTTCGATCCGCTCGCCCCCGACGCCGGGGTGTTCCTGCTCGAAGCCGATCGATTCCGTGCGCGGTGGTCGGGCGACACCGTACTGGTCGCGCGCGAATGGCAGCTGAGCGATCCGCAGCAGCCGTTCGGACTGCGCTGGTTCGTTCCGGAGTTCCTGCGCCAGCACCACGCCTTTCGGGACATCGCGATCGGAACCGCCGCGCTCTACGTGGTCGCACTCGCCGTTCCGATCTTCTTCCAGCTCGTGATCGACAAGGTGGTCGCGCACCAGAGCATCTCCACGCTGCACGTGCTCACCGTGGGGGTGCTGCTCGCGCTCCTGTTCGAAGCGGCCTTCGGCTTCGTGCGCCAATACCTGCTGCTGTACGCATCGAACAAGATCGACCTTCGGCTGGCGATGCGCACCTTCGGCCACCTGCTTTCGCTTCCCATCGACTACTTCGAATCGGCATCGGCGGGCGTGCTCGTGCGCCACATGCAGCAGGCCGAGAAGATCCGGCAGTTCCTCACCGGTCGGCTGTTCCTCACGCTGCTCGACGCCAGCGCGCTGCTGGTCGTCGTGCCGGTGCTGCTGTTCTACAGCGTCGAGCTCACCGCGGTCGTCTTCGCGTTCGCGCTGGCGATCGCGACGATCGTGGCCTCGATGATCGGGCCGTTCCGTCGCCGTCTGCTCGAGCTGTACAACGCCGAAGCCGAGAAGCAGGCGCTGCTCGTCGAAGCCATTCACGGCATGCGGACGGTGAAGACGCTCGCCATCGAGCCGGTCCAGCGGCGCAAGTGGGACGACCGCAGCGCGGCGGCGATCCGCACCCACTATCGCGTCGGGAAGATCGCCATCTCGGCGCAGGCGGCCACCGGTTTCCTCGAGAAGGCGATGATCGTCGCCGTGATCGCCTTCGGTGCACAGGCCGTGTTCGAGCACCAGCTGACGATCGGCGCGCTGATCGCGTTCCAGATGCTGTCGGGGCGCGTGATCACGCCGCTGGTGC
>DATGRE010000162.1:0-20319 GCA_035303885.1 Zeimonas sp.
TGCTCCCTTAGCAGGGGAGTGCCTTCGACCTCTCGGCCACGTCTCCGGGCTTCGAAAGAGAGAACTCGCTCGATGCCGGCTCGGGGGGCGATTGTACCGCAGCGAACCCGCCCGACCCGGCTGTTCGACTGTGTTCGATGCCGGGAGCCGCACTTGCTGGCGTTCGGCGCCGCCGACCTGCACGGGAAGACGGACATGTCACGTCGCCTGCCCAGCCTCGCCATTGCGCTCCTGTTGGTTTCGCCGATGAGCGCGTGCGGAGGAGGAGGAGGCGGCGGCGACGACGCCGGGGCCGCCACGGGAGGCGGCAACACCGGAGGCGACGGCACGGGCGTTACGCCCGGCATGCAGATCCCGACCGCGCAACTTCCGCCAGGGCCCGCACCCGGCGGTTCCGATCCCTACGTCTGTCGCAACGTCCAGGTGGGCGCGGTGATGCTGGACAACGTATTCGTTCCCGAGGGTGCCACCTGCGCAATGCTCGGCTCGCAAGCCGACGGCACGATCGAGATCGCCCGGGGCGGCTTCCTCGATGCGATCGACGTGCGCGTCGACGGCAACATCCAGGCGGAGGGGGCGGGACACGTGTCGGTGACCCGCCAGAGCTTCGTTGGCGGCTCGATCCAGCTCGAGCAGGGGCAGTCCGCATTCCTGCAAGACGTGCGCGTGACCGGGGACATCCAGCTGTTCTCCAACGCCGGCGCGTTGCGCGCGGAGCGCAACGTGGTCGGCGGCAACATCCAGGTGAACCAGAACACCCGCGGCGTGACGCTCGTCGCGAATTCCGCGACGAACGGCAATCTCCAGTGCCAGGCCAACCGGCCCGCGCCGACCGGCAGCGGGAACGTCGCAGCGCAGAAGGAGGATCAGTGCAGGACGCTGTGAGGCACCGAAACGGCGCCCGCCCTACTCCGCGATCGTCTCGGTGCCCGTGCGCGGCTTGTCGAGCCCGAAGGCCTTGTGCAGCGCGCGCACGGCGAGCTCCATGTACTTGTCCTCGATGATCACCGAGATCTTGATCTCGCTGGTCGAGATCATCTGGATGTTGATGCCTTCCTCGGACAGCGTCTTGAACATCAGGCTGGCGACGCCGACGTGCGAACGCATGCCGATGCCGACCACCGAGACCTTCGCGATCTTCGGGTCGCCGATGATCTCCTTGGCACCGATCTCGTCCTTCACCTTCGCGTTCAGCACATCGATCGCACGCTGAAGCTCGGGCGCCTGCACGGTGAACGAGAAGTCGGTGGTGCCGTCGACGCTCTGGTTCTGGATGATCATGTCGACGTCGATGTTCGCGTCGGCGATCGCACCGAGGATCTGGTAGGCGATGCCCGGCCGGTCGGGCACCCGCGTGATCGTGATCTTCGCCTCGTCGCGGTTGAACGCGATGCCCGAGATGACGGCCTGCTCCATTTCCGGATCTTCCTCGAAGGTGATCAACGTGCCCGATTTCGCCTCGATCTCGACCGGGATGTCCGGCGGCGTGAGGCTCGACAGCACGCGTGTCCTGACCTTGTACTTGCCGGCGAACTCCACCGAGCGGATCTGCAGCACCTTGGAGCCGAGGCTCGCCATCTCGAGCATCTCCTCGAAGGTGACGCGCTCGAGCCGTCGCGCCTCCGGGACGATGCGCGGATCGGTGGTGTAGACGCCGTCCACGTCGGTGTAGATCAGGCTCTCGTCGGCCTTCAGTGCGGCCGCCACCGTCACCGCCGAGGTGTCGGAGCCGCCGCGTCCGAGCGTGGTGATGTTGCCGTCGGCATCGACGCCCTGGAAGCCGGTGATGATGACGACGCGGCCCGCGTCGAGATCCTTGCGAACCCGTGTGTCGTCGATCGAGACGATGCGCGCCTTCGTGAAAGCGCTGTCGGTGCGGATCGGCACCTGCCATCCGGCGTAGCTGATCGCGTCGATGCCGAGCGACTTCAGCGCCATCGCGAGCAGCCCCACCGAGACCTGCTCTCCGGTGGCGGCGATCATGTCGAGCTCGCGCCGATCGGGCTGCGGCTGGATCTCGCGCGCAAGCGCGAGCAGGCGGTTCGTCTCGCCGGCCATCGCCGACGGCACGACGACGATCCGATGACCGGCTTCGCGCCAGGTGGCGACGCGACGGGCGACGTTGCGGATGCGCTCGACCGAGCCCATCGAAGTGCCGCCGTACTTGTGAACGATCAGGGCCATCCCGCTACCCGGTAGGCGCGCGCCGCAGCGGCGCAAAAGGCTTGCGATTATACGGGAGGCGCCGGGCCGCGAAGGCGGGCGCGCGGATCGTCCGGGTCGTCGAAACGCCAGTCGATCTCGATGCGCGCGGCGTCGCCGACGTCGCCGTGCGCGCCGCGATCCATGCCGATGCCGGCCACGTACAGCAGCGCCTCGCCGGCGTGCAACGCCGGCAGCCGCCGCCGCAGATGCGGGGCGATTCCACGCTCCTGGAACAGGTTCTTCAGCGTGCGGCTCGGCCCTTGCGCGCGCGGCCGCAGGCGCTGCGCGCCGCGCGCCGCACGCACCTCGAGCGGCTGGGCGGCGAGCCAGCCGGCGGCCGGCGCATCGGTGCGCGCCGTCGGCACGAAGCGCAGCGACCCGCCCCATCCGGGGACCGCGATCTCGCGCTCGCCGCGCCAGCGAAACGTGAAGGCCGGCGGCGCAGCGTCGGCGTCGTCGGCCGTCTCGCGCACCTCGATCCGGTCGCGGTACCGAAGAAAACGCCAACGCCCGTGCACGATCCGGGCGTGCGCCGACTCGCCGAGCAGCATCTGCGCGATCCACTGCGCCAGGCGAGCGCGGCCCGGCATCGGCGCGCCGAGCGAGTCGAACCAGGCACGCACCGCACGAGCGCGACGTGCAGGCGGCAGAGCGGCGAGCGCACGTCGATCGATCGAGCGAGCGCCCGGCGCGACGCCCGACTCGCGCAGGTCGCGCTCGGCCAGCTCGCGCAGCGCCTCGCCGGCCTCTCGCAGCCATTGCGCCGACCGAAGCGCGTTCTCGTGCAGCGACGGTGCGATCCGCTCGAGCTCGGGGATCACGCGCGTGCGCAGCGCGACGCGCAGCAGGCTCTCGTCCTCGTTCATCGGATCGTCGATCCAGGCGAGACGTCGCTCGCGCGCGCAGGCGACGATGCGCTCGCGACGGATCGACAGCAGCGGCCGCAACAGCCATCCGCCGGCGCGCCGCTCGCCCGCGCGCATTCCGGCGAGCGCCTCGGGCGCGCTGCCGCGCGCCAGGCGCATCAGCATCGTCTCGAGCTGATCGTCGGCGTTGTGCGCGACGAGCAGTGCGACGGCTCCGGCCCGCGACACCGCGCTCCACAGCGCCGCATAGCGCGCATCGCGCGCCCACGCTTCGACGTTGATGCCGGCCCTCGACGGCGGATCGAGGCGCGTGACACCGAAGCGCACGCCGAGGCGTTGCGCCTCGCGCTCGCAATGCAGGCTCCAGTCGTCTGCCTGCGGCTGCAGGCCGTGGTGCACATGCCAGGCGACGACCGACTCGCCCGCGCGGCACCGCGCGACGGCGTCGAGCAGCACGGTGGAATCGACGCCGCCGCTGAAGCCGACGACGATCGGCGCGGTCGGGTCGAAGCGGTGCAGCGACGCACGCACCGCGTCGAGCACCTCGGCGGATGCGCCCGCGGAAGGCGCCGTTCGCTCAGCCCTGCCCGAGCTCCTTGAACTTCCCATAGTTCAGGATCCGCTGGTGCCGCTGCTCGAGCAGGGTTTTCGGATCGACGCCCTGGAACTGGCGCAGCGCATCGGACAGCGCCCGCTTGAGCATCTGCGCCATGTGCGCCGGGTCGCGATGCGCGCCGCCCACCGGTTCGCTGATGATGCGGTCGATGAGGCCGAGCGCCTTCAGGCGGTGCGCGGTGATGCCCAGCGTCTCGGCCGCCTCGGGCGCCTTCTCGGCGCTCTTCCAGAGGATCGCCGCGCAGCCCTCGGGCGAGATCACCGAATAGATCGCGTACTGCAGCATCAGCGTGATGTCGCCGACGGCGATCGCCAGTGCGCCGCCCGAGCCGCCCTCGCCGATCACCGTCGTGATGATCGGCACGCGCAGCGCCGCCATCTCGTAGAGATTGCGCCCGATCGCCTCCGACTGGTTGCGCTCCTCGGCGCCGATGCCCGGGAACGCACCCGGCGTGTCGACGAAGGTGAACAGCGGAAGCTCGAACTTCTCGGCGAGCTTCATCAGCCGCAGCGCCTTGCGATAGCCCTCGGGGCGCGGCATGCCGAAGTTGCGCTGGCTGCGCTCCTTGGTGCCGTGTCCCTTCTGGTGGCCGATCACCATCACCGGCTGTCCGTTCAGGCGTGCGAGCCCGCCGACGATCGCCGGGTCGTCGGCGAACTCGCGGTCGCCGTGCAGCTCGTGGAAATCGGTGAAGATCGCGTTCACATAGTCGAGCGTGTACGGCCGCTGCGGATGGCGCGCGACCATCGCGACCTGCCACGGCGTCAGCTTGGCGTAGGTGTCCTTCAGCAGCGCCTGGCTCTTCTCCTGCAGCCGAGCGACCTCCTCGGCGATGTCGACCGCCGAATCCTCCTGCGCGAAGCGCAGCGCCTCGATCTTCTGCTCGAGGTCGGCGATCGGCTGTTCGAACTCGAGGAACGTCGTCTTCATCAGTACTCCACCGGCAACGGATCCTGCACGCGCCACAGGTACCAGGTGGCCACCGTGCGCCACGGTCGCCACGCCTCGCCGATCTCGACCGCCTCGGCGCGCGTGATCGGCTGCCCCTCCCGGTACTGGGTCGCGATGCCGCGCAACAGGCCGACATCGTCCAGCGGATAGACGTCGGGTCGCAGCAGGTTGAAGATCAGGAACATCTCGGCCGTCCAGCGGCCGATGCCGCGCACGGCGCACAGCTCGTCGATGATCGCGTCGTCGTCGAGCAACGGCCAGCGCGCGGGGTCGATCTCGCCCGAGCGGAAATGTCCGGCGAGGTCCTTCAGGTACTCGGCCTTGCGCTCCGACAGTCCGCATCGGCGCAGCGTCGTCATCCGCATCCGCGAGACGCGCAGCGGCACGACGCCCTCGGCACCGCAGGCGGCCACGAAACGGTTCCACACCGACTGCGCGGCCTTCACCGAGATCTGCTGGCCGACGATCGAGCGGGCGAGCGTCTGGAACGGATCGCCGCGCGAGACGAGATGACCGCCGCAGCGAACGATGATGCGTCCCATCGTCGCGTCGTTGCGCGCGAGCGTCGCGCAGGCCTCGTCCCAATAGCGGGGCTTGGACATCCTCAATGCGACTGCAGCGGCAGGTTGAACAGCAGGTTCTGCGGCTTCATCCGCAGCACGCCCGACTCGTCGGCGGCGACCGCGAGGTACACCGGCTTGGCGGCGACGCGCGGATCCTGGTCCTGCAGGCGTTCGAAATCGAGCCGCATCAGCAGCAGCAGCCGGCGATGCTCGTCGGGCTCGAGCCCTTCGCCTCGGTAGAGCTTGTCGAGCAGCACGCTCGACTGCGCATCGAGCCCGACGTGCCAGCGCCAGCGCGAATCGTCGATGGCCGCCACGCTCGCCACGCGCACGTCGATGCCGAGCAGATGCCCGACCCAGCGGCGGATCAGCTCGCACAGCCGCTGCGCACCGGGGCGTCCGTGCCCGATCTCGACGGCGTAGTCGTGCCGCTCGTCGCGCCCGAAATAGGCATCGGCGTTCGACGCGTCGAGCACCTCGAGATCGATGTTCGAGCCGATGCTCGCCTGCGCGAGCAGCCTGCCGAGGCTGCCGCCCGCCGAACCCGCGGCGCGCGCCTCGACCGTCTCGCGGTCGGCGAGCACGACGCGCCCGCCCTCGAGCGCGACGCGCTGCTCGCGAAACCACAGCTCGGCCACGCGCAACATCAGGCCGTCCTCGCAGTCGGCGAGCATGTGATGGACGATGATCTGCGCGAGCTGCTCGACGAAGAGCGGTGGCACGTCGATGCGCCCGCGCGACTGCGCGTCGGCGAAGGTCGCCACGTAGGCCGCCTGCAGGTTCGGCGATGCCAGCAGCCGGTCGCGATGGCGCAGGAACAGCCTCCAGTTCTCGCGGACGTCCGGATCGGCGATCGCCTCGATCTCCGAGGCGTCGACCGCGCGGCGCGGCGCTTCGTGCAATCGGGCGTGCAGCGCGCGCTCGGCCGCGCACGATTCGTCGACCGGCGCGAGCTCTCCGCGCGCGAGATACGCGCGCAGGAACGCGTCGCTCGGGTGCAGCCCGCCGTGCTCGTCGACGTCGAGCAGCGCGAGCCCGGAGCGGATCCAGAACGGTCTCATCGAACGGGGGAGAAGCCGCACGCGCTCACGCACGCCTCCACGTCGTCCCGCCCGGGGTGTCCTCGAGCACGATGCCGCGCTCGGCGAGCGCGTCGCGGATCCGGTCGGCCTCGTCGTAGCGCCTCGCCTTCTTCGCCTCGGCGCGCAACGCGATCTGCGCCTCGATCTGCGCATCGTCGAGCGCCGCTTCGCGCTGCGCCCCCCTTCCGTGCAGGCCGCTGCGGCGCACTTCCTCCGGGTCGCGCTGGAGCAGTCCGAGCACGCCGCCGAGCGCGCGCAGCAGGCGCTCGAGCGCCGGCCTGCGCGCGCGGTTCAGCTCGGCCGCCAGATCGAACAGCACCGCGAGCGCGACCGGCGTGTTGAAATCGTCGTCCATCGCCTCGCGGAAGCGCGCCGCCCACGGGTCGGACCAGTCGATCGGCGCGTCGTCGCCGTCGGCCGGGCCGCTCAAAGCGCCGTACAGCCGCAGCAGCGCGAGGCGCGCATCCTCGAGATGCGCATCCGAATGATTCAGCGGACTGCGGTAGTGCGCCCGCAGGATGAACAGGCGCAGCACCTCGGCATCGAACTTCTCCAGCACCTCGCGGATCGTGAAGAAATTGCCGAGCGACTTCGACATCTTCTCGTCGTCGACGCGCACGAAGCCGTTGTGCATCCAGTAGCGCACGAAAGTGCAGCCGAGCGCGCCTTCGCTCTGCGCGATCTCGTTCTCGTGGTGCGGGAACAGCAGGTCGGCGCCGCCCCCGTGGATATCGAGCGTCTTGCCGAGCAGGCTCGTGGCCATCGCCGAGCACTCAATGTGCCATCCGGGACGGCCGTAGCCGTACGGCGACTCCCAGCGCGCCTCCTCGGGTTCCTCGGGCTTGGCCGCCTTCCACAGCACGAAGTCGAGCGGGTCGCGCTTGTCGTCGTCCACCGAAACCCGCTCGCCAGCGCGCAGGTCGTCGAGCGACCGGCCCGACAGCCGCCCGTACGCGGGGAAGCGGCGCACGGCGAAATCGACGTCGCCGTCCTCGGTCCGGTAGGCCAGCCCCTTCTTCTCGAGCAGGTCGATCAGCTTGAGCATCTGGGGGACGTACTGGGTCGCGCGCGGCTCGTGGTCGGGACGCTGCACGCCGAGCGCATCGGCGTCCTCGTGCATCGCCTGGATGAAGCGTTCGGTGAGCGCGGCGATCGATTCGCCGTTCTCCACGGCGCGGCGGATGATCTTGTCGTCGATGTCCGTGATGTTGCGCACGTAGGTGACGCGATAGCCGCTGGCACGCAGCCAGCGCTGCACCATGTCGAACACGACGAGCACGCGCGCATGGCCGACGTGGCAATAGTCGTAGACCGTCATTCCGCAGACGTACATCCGGACCTTGCCGGGCTCGAGCGGAACGAAGACTTCCTTGCTGCGCGTGAGCGAGTTGTGGATGCGGAGCATGAAGCGGAGCACCGACCGGAAGAGCCGACGGCGGCGCCGCGCCGCCGCCGCGACTGCGCGCCGGCCGCGCCGGGCGATTTCGCGGAGCGCCTCGCGGGCGAGGCGCTCCCGCGCTCTGCGCGTCCGCGGCTGCGGTCCGACGGCGCCCGGTGCCGGAGCTTCGATTGGCTAGAATGCCGGAATGCGATCGAGTATATCAGCAGCGTTGCCGCGTTCGATCGACGCAAGGCGCGGGCGGGCAACGCCGCGGCTCGCCTGCCGCGTGGCGCTGATCCTCGTCGCGCTCGCCTGCGCGCCGGCGCACGCGCAGACCAACCCGGTGCCGCGCTCGGGCAGCGCAGCCGCGCCGTCGCCGCGCGCGGCCGCCGACGCGCTCGAGCAGGCGCGCGCGCTGCTGGCCGAGAATCGCCGCGACGAAGCGCTCGACCTCCTCGACCGCGCGCTCGCGCAGACGCCGTCGGACGTACGGTTGCGCTTCCAGCGCGGCGTGCTGCTCGCGCAGATGGGCCGCACCGACGAGGCGATCGCCGCGTTCGCCGAGCTCACACGGCAGTTCCCGGAGCTGCCCGAACCGCACAACAATCTCGCGGCGCTGCGTGCGCAGCGCGGCGAGCTCGACCTGGCGCAGGCCGCGCTCGAGGAAGCGCTGCGCGCGCTGCCCACGTATTCGCTGGGGCACGAGAACCTGGGCGACGTGCAGCTGCGGCTCGCCGAACGCTCGTATCGGCGCGCGCTCGAAGCCGATCCCGGCAACCAGGCGGCACGCGAGAAGCTCGAGCGTACGCGGGAGCTCCTCGCTCGCATCGCCCCCGCCGCGGCGGCGCCCGATTCCCCCGGCGCGGCCGCCGGCTCGCCCGCAGCCGCCCCGACGGCGTCGCGCTGACGCGGCGCGCGACGTTGCTCCGCTTCCTTCCCTTCCTTCGTTTCGGGAGTGCACCCACGATGTTCAGGAAACTGCCGCTGATCGGCGCCCTCGTCCTCGCACTGAACGCCGTACCGGAGGGCGCCAGCGCCGCCGGGAACCCGCAGGTGCTGGTGAAGACCTCGATGGGCGAGTTCGTCATCGAGCTGTATCCGGAGAAGGCGCCGGCCACGGTCGCGAACTTCCTGCAATACGTCGACGACGGCTTCTACGCCGGGACGATCTTCCATCGCGTGATCGGCAGCTTCATGATCCAGGGCGGCGGTTTCGGCGCCGATCTGTACCAGGGAGCGATGCGTCCGAAGCAGACGCGCGACGCCATCCCGCTCGAGTCGAAGAACGGGCTGAAGAACGACCGCGGATGGGTGGCGATGGCGCGTACCAGCGACCCGAACTCGGCGACCGCGCAGTTCTTCGTCAACGTCGTCGACAACGACAGCCTGAACCATCCGAAACCCGACGGACACGGCTACGCGGTGTTCGGCAGGATCGTGCAGGGCATGGACGTGATCGATGCGATCCGCGCCGTGCCGACCACTTCGGTCGGGCCGTACCGCGACGTTCCGGCGTCGCCGGTGCTCATCGACTCGATGCAGCGGCTCGACGCGAAGCGCTGAGCGATGGCGATGCGCGCGGCGGACCGGCGGTCCGGATGCCGCGCGGGAACGCCGATTCCCGCACCGGCGCGATGATCGAGCTCCACGCCGACGCCGTGGCGCTGTTCGCCTCGGACATGCATCTGGGCGAACACGACCGGGCGAGCGCCGCGCATTTCTTCCGCGCCTTCGATCGCATCGCGCCGGCCGCCACGCATCTGTTCCTGCTCGGCGACCTGTTCGAGACCTGGGCCGGTGACGACCAGCCCGACGAAACCGCCGACGCACTCGTCGCGCGGCTGCGCGCGCTCGCCGATCGGGGCACCGCGCTCTTCGTCGTGCGCGGCAACCGCGATTTCCTGATCGATGCGCCGCTGCCCGACGCGGGCGACACCGTCTCGTTCTCGCGACGCAGCGGCGCACGGCTGCTCGAGGATCCGAGCGTCGTGCGCCTGTTCGGGCGCCGTGTGCTGCTTGCGCACGGCGACGCGCTGTGTACCGACGACGTCGAGTACCAGCGCGCGCGCGCGGTCGCCCGCAGCGAAGCCTGGCAGCGCGATTTCCTCGCGCGTCCGCTCGCCGAGCGACTCGAGATCGCACGGCAGCTGCGCGACACGAGCCGGCGCGTGCAGGCGGCGCGCGCGCTGCAGGGCGGCGAGCCGGGCGACGTCGCCGCAGACGCCGTCGAGACCGCCCTGCGCGCCTTCGATGCCGATGCGCTGATCCACGGGCACACGCACCGGCCGGCGCGCCACCGGCACGACTTGGACGGCACGACGCGCGAGCGCTGGGTGCTTTCCGACTGGCACGCCGCGGCCGAGGGCCGCGCCGCGCGCGGGACCTTCCTGCGCGTGGACCGCGAGGGCTGGCGAAGCCTCGAGTGAGGCGCGCCGCGCTTTCGGCGGCCCCGCCGGCCTCGCTATTCGACCATCCGGTTCAACGTGCCGATGTCGAGCGGCTCGCCGTGGTCGCAGACGTCCGCGCCCATCCGTGCCAGCGCGGCCTGCAGCTGCTCGATCAGCCGATCCTGCTCGGCGACGTGATCGATCAGCATGTGCAATGCGAGCGACAGCGGATCGTCGCCGCCCTGCGTGACCGCATAGGCGGAGAAGCCCATCTTCGCGGCCTGCGCCTCGCGACGACGGTCGGCGTCCTGCACGATCATCCGCGCCGGGATGCCGAGCGCGGTGGCCCCCGGCGGCACTTCCTTGATCACGACCGAATTCGATCCGATGCGCGCGCCGTCTCCCACGGTGAACGGGCCGAGCACCTTCGCGCCGGCACCGACGATCACGTCGCGTCCGAGCGTCGGGTGGCGCTTGCCACGCTCGAGCGACGTGCCGCCGAGCGTGACGCCCTGGTAGATCGTGCAGTCGTCTCCGACTTCGGCGGTCTCGCCGATCACCACGCCCATGCCGTGGTCGATGAAGACGCGTCGACCGATGCGCGCCCCGGGGTGGATCTCGATGCCGGTGAGCCAGCGCGAGAGATGCGACACGCAGCGTGCGAGCGTGCGCAGGCCGGCGTTCCAAAGTACGTGCGCGCCGCGGTGCATCCACAGCGCGTGCACGCCGGGGTAGCACAGCAGCACCTCGAGCGTCGAATGAGCGGCGGGGTCCTTGCCCCGCACGGCGGCGATGTCTTCCCGCAATCGCGCGAACATTTTTCGCACTCTCTCCTTGGCTCCCCGGCGCGGCGGCCGAGGGCCGGCGCACGCCGGGAGCGCGGGCGGCCCCGCGCCTTCCAGGGGCAAGTTTATTCGGATTCGGAACGCGGTGCCGGGGGCCAAGACGCGGATGGCCGCGCCGGCGCCCCGGCGGGCGGCGCCCCGGCGGGCGGCGTCCCGGCGGGGGCCGCACCGACGGAGGCTGCGGCGGTGTCGCCGCCCGCGTCCCGCGCGGACGCCGGCCCGCCCTTCCCGGCGGATGCGTACGGATTGCGGCAGGACTTCTCGATCTGCGTGCACACGCCGCGCAGCAGTTCGACCTCCTCCACCTCGAGGCGCGCGCGCGCGAACAGTCGGCGCAACCGCGGCATGAGCTTCTTCGGATGACGCGGATCGAGAAAGCCGATGCGCACCAGCGCGCGCTCGAGGTGTTCGAATAGCGCCTCGACCTGCGCGTGCGATGCGAAACGGGCCGGCGGCGGCGAGGCGGGCCGCTCGCGCGATTGCAGCCGATCGTGCGAGCGCAGGCAGTAGGCGATGATCTGCACCGCCTGCGCGAGATTCAGCGAAGCGTAGTCGCTGCCGCCGGGAATGGTGCACAGCCGCTGGCAACGGCCCACCTCCTCGATCGACAGCCCGTCGCGCTCGGCGCCGAAGACGAAGGCGACGCGGGACGACTCGTCGGCGCCCGCCTCGGCGAAAGCGAGCGCGACGACCTCCTCCGGCGGTTGCGGCGACGGGCCGAAGGAGCGCATCTCGGCGCTCACCGCGATCGTCAGGCTGCACGGCGCGAGCGCGGCATCGAGCGAGTCGACGACCTGCGCGCGTTCCAGCACCTCGACGGCGCCGCTCGCGCGTGCGACGGCTTGCGGGTCGGCGGCGATCGCTGCGCTGCGAGGCGCGACGAGCACGAGCTCGCGCAGGCCCATCACGTGCATGGCCCGGGCGGCGGCGCCGACGTTGCCCGGATGGCTCGTCCGGACGAGCACGAAGCGGATGCGCGAGAGCCATTCGGGCGCCCGCGCGTGGAGAGTGCTCAGGGCCATCCCGTACAATCGAAGGTTCTTCGCAGGGGTCTCGTCAACGATGCATCCGATGCTCAACGTCGCGGTCCGCGCCGCCCGCCGCGCAGCGCGGATCATCAACCGGGCGAGTCTCGACCTCGAAACGCTCGCCGTCGCGCGCAAGCAGCGCAACGATTTCGTCACCGAGGTCGATCACGCATCGGAGAAGGCGATCATCGAGACGCTGCTCGGCGCTTATCCCGATCATACGATCCTCGGCGAGGAATCCGGGCACCTGGTGCGCGGCGGGAAGGGCCCGGGCGGGCGCGCGGTGGAGCGCGACGAGAACGTCTGGATCATCGACCCGCTCGACGGCACGACCAATTTCATCCACGGCCTGCCGCAATACGCGATCTCCATCGCGCTGATGCAACGCGGCCAGATCACGCAGGCGGTCGTCTACGATCCGACGCGCGACGAGCTGTTCACCGCGTCGCGCGGCGCGGGCGCCTTCCTGAACGACCGCCGCATCCGCGTCTCCCGACGGCAGAAGCTCGAGGAATCGCTGATCGGCACCGGCTTTCCGTACCGGAACATCGAACACATCGACGAGTACCTCGCGATCTTCCGCAGGCTGAGCGAACGCGCCGCCGGCATCCGGCGTCCCGGGGCGGCCGCGCTCGACCTCGCCTACGTTGCCTGCGGCCGCTTCGACGCGTTCTTCGAGATGGGCCTGAGTGCGTGGGACGTCGCCGCGGGAAGCCTGCTCATCTCCGAAGCCGGCGGGCTGATCGGCGACTTCTCGGGCGAGCCCGATTACCTGTTCTCGCAGCGCGTCGTCGCCGGCTCGCCGAAGGTGTTCGGCGCGATGATCGCGCTGCTGCGCTCGACCGACGTCGAAAAGCGACCGTGCGAGGCGTCGGAACCGGGCGAACGGACGCCCCGCGCCTGAGCCTGCCGCGGCGCGCGCAACGGCGCGCCGCCCGGCGATCGACTTCGCGCGCCGTCCATCCCGCCGTCCATCGCACCGTCAGCCGGCCGCACGCGAATCCAGCCACGACTGAAGCCCGGCCGCATTGAGCCGGATGTCCAGGTCGAAGAGCGCGAGCAGCGCCGATCGATCGAGCGGCCATCGCTGGCGCCGTGCCTCGTCGAGCACGATCGCACGCACCCCTTCGCGCAGGCGCTGCGCGCGCGCCTCGCCCTGCAGGCCGTCGCGTTCGCATTCGCGCGCGACCTCCGCGTGGGCATCGACCAGCCGATGCAGGTCGTCGCCGCAGCGCTGCACGTCGCGCACCTGCCCGAAATGCGTCACGTAGACGGCGCCGGGCCGGCGTGCGAGCAGCCGATCGATCGAGGCATGCAGCGCCGGCGGGTCGAACTGCACCGGCGTGGTCGACGGGAAAATCGACGGCCGACCGTCGACGTCGAGCTCGCGGTACGACAGGCCGAAGGTATCGCCGGCGAAGACGTGCCCGGACCGCTCATCGACGATGCAGACGTGATGGCGCGCATGGCCCGGCGTGTCGAGGAACTCGAAGCGCCTGCCGTTCAGCGAGACGCTGGCGCCGTCGGGCGTCTCGACGACGCGCTCGGCCGGCGCCGGCACGATCTCGCCGTACATGCGCTCGGCCTCTTCGGCACCGTAGACCGCGACGGTTCCGGCGACGAGCCGCGTCGGATCGATCATGTGCCGCGCGCCGCGCGGGTGCACCGTGAGGCGCGCGTTCGGGAAATGCCGCAGGTAGAGCCCCGCGCCGCCGGCGTGGTCCAGGTGCACGTGCGTGAGCAGCACCCAGTCGACCTGCTCGGCGGACAGCCCCTTCGCGGCGAGCACCGCCAGCACCCTCGGCAGCGAGGCGTTCGAGGCGGTGTCGACGAGCGCCGCGCGATCGCCCTCGACGACGAGATGCACGGCGTCGAGCATCGGACGCTCGAAGCCGGAGTCGATCGCGGTGATTCCGTGTTCGTAGTCGATGAAGGCAGGCGTACGGGTCATTCGGTTCCGGATCCGGTGAGCGGCGCCTGCCTGCGGGACGCGCCGCTGCGAGGCAGGGCGAAGCGGTCGGCGTCGTCGCCGACCAGCGAGTCGAAGCCGGTCGGCGGCTCGAACAGCTCGCCGCGCAGCACGAGGCAGTCGGGCCCCGGGATCGCCCGCTCGCGCACGGGGTGGCGCGGATGTCCCGGATAGGCGATCGCGCGCACGCCGTTCTCCTCGTAGGGCTCGGGCTCGATCAGCGGCGGCCTGCGCGAGCGCGCCTCGTCGAGCACGGACGCCGACGACGAATGGCGCGCCAGGTGCACGAGGCTCATCAGCTGCACCGGCGCGAGCACGATCTCGCGGCGGCGATAGCGCTCGATCGCGACGGTCGGGCGCAGCCACAGGCTCTCGGTGGCCTCGTGATCGTCGTGCCGCGCCTGCTGTCCGTCGGGCAGGCGCGCGACGAAGAAGCGCGCGTCGAAGCGCCGGCTCATCATCGCCGGCACGCGCGGGGTGACCCATCGCGTCCACGGAACGAGCGCGCCGGTGTCCAGCCGCAGCGCCAGCGCGTCGAGCACCGCGTCGAAGGAACGTGCCCGGCAGACCTCGTCGCGGACGTGCAGCGCGGTCGCCGCATCGGCATCGCGTGCGAAGAGCACGCCCGACTCCTCGAGCGTCTCGCGGCAGGCGGCGACGAAGAGCGCGGCAGCCTGCACCGCGTCGAGCTGCGGCTCGCCCAGGCGGGCGTGCAATGCGGCGGCCGAATCGTCGAGCCGTCCGGAGAGCGCGACCGCGCGGTCGGCGGCGTCGAGCTTGCCTCCGGGAAACACGAAGGCGCCGCCGAGGACGTCGGAGCGGGCGTGCCGGCGCAGCATCAGCACCTCGAGGCCGCCGTCGCCGTCGCGCAGCACGACGACCGCGGCCGCCGGCAGCACCGGGGTCGTCACCGGCCCGGAAAAGATCGGTCGGGGCGCCGACCCCGTTGCAGTTGCGTCCATCGTCCTCCCTTGTGCCCGCGCATTCTGCCCCAATGTACCTCGTGGGCAGGCCGATCGAGGCGGCGCTTCGGCAAAGGGTGCCGAAGCGCGCCGGGTCGGCTACCATACGTCGGACGCCCCGGTCGGACGCCCCGCGCTGGCTTTGCGCGCGAAAGCGCCCGCCGTCGCCGCCCGTCGGAGGCGGAAATGCCTTTTCTTCCTTCACGAGCCGTGCCCTTTCGAGGCGCGGCCGAAGAGCCACGCCGATGAACGCACCGATCGTCCGCCGCGCGCAGATGCACGCCGCCGCCCCACAGGGCGCCGCGGTCGGCGTTCGCGTGCGCGCGTCCGGCCGCCGGTGCGTGCCAGTCGGTACGCCGGCGCGCATCGAGGCGGCCTGCCGATCGGGCCTGACCGCCTTCGATCGATAGCCCGGCGATCCACTCTCGAGACCTTCCGCCCCTTCGAGATCGCCGGGTCTCCCCGGGGGCTCGTGCCGCGCGGCGCGCATCGCCGCCGACGTTCCTCGCTTCTCGAAACTGTTTCGCGTTCGCCTCTATACGGAGTTCGCCATGACCCAAGCCTCGAGCGGTTTCCGCTTGCTGAACGAACTGGACCACGTCCGCATCGACCGCCTGCTGAGCCGCCAGGGACAGGCGGGCGAAGCGCTGACCGCGCTGCTGGACGATGCCGACGTCGTGCCGCCCCGGCAGGTTCCGGAGGACGTCGTCACGATGTACACGCGCGTGACCGTGCTCGATCTCGCCGACGGCACGCAACGCACCCTGACGCTCTGCTACCCGGAGGACGCGGACGCGTCGGCCGGTTTCGTCTCGGTGCTCTCGCCGATCGGTACGGCCCTGCTCGGCCGGCGCGTCGGAGAGGAGACGCAGTGGACGACGCCGACCGGCGCCGTGCAGCGACTGCGCATCGTCGAGCTGCTGTTCCAGCCCGAGGCGAGCGGCGACTACACGCGCTGACGCCGCGTCCGAAGCGCCCTCGGCGGCGCATTGGGCGCCGCGGCGATTGACGGCATACTGCGGCGAACGACAGCGCCCCGCGCGCGCGGTCCGCTTCCCGACGTCATTCGCATGCCCAACCGGAACCCGCCCTCCGCCGCCGCGCGCGGCGGGCCCGAAGCCCCGTTCCCCGCGCTGCAGGAACACACGCCGATGATGCAGCAGTACCTGCGCATCAAGAGCGAGCACCCGTCGCGCCTGCTGTTCTACCGGATGGGCGACTTCTACGAGCTGTTCTACGACGACGCCGAGCGCGCGGCGCGCCTGCTCGGGATCACGCTGACGCGCCGCGGTACGTCCGCGGGCGCGCCGATCCCGATGGCGGGCGTACCGGTGCACTCGGTCGAACAGTATCTGGCGCGGCTGGTGCGGATCGGCGAATCGGTCGCGGTCTGCGAGCAGATCGGCGATCCGGCGACGGCGAAGGGGCCGGTCGAGCGCAAGGTCGTGCGCATCGTCACGCCGGGAACGGTGACCGACGCGCAGCTGCTGCACGATCGCGACGACACCGTGCTGCTCGCCCTGCGCGACACGTCCGGTGCACGCGCCGGTGCGGCGTGGATGATCGTCTCCAGCGGCGAGTGCTGGCTGGCCGAGCTCGACGCCGGCGCGCTCGCGCGCGAGATCGACCGGCTGCGCCCGGCCGAGGTGCTGCTCGCCGAGAACGCCGGCGTCCCGGACGCGCTGCGCGAAGCGCTCGAAGGCGCGGCGATCGCGCGCGCACCGGCCTGGCAGTTCGAGACGCGACGGGCGCAGCGGCGCCTGTGCGAGCTCTTCGGCACGCACGACCTCGCCGGATACGGCGCCGAGGGACTCGACGCCGCCGTGGGTGCCGCCGGCGCGCTCGTCGAGCACGTCGAGCGTACGCAGGGTCGTGCGCCCACGCATCTGCAGGGGCTGCGCGTGCTCGACGCCGAGGCGTCGGTCGTCGTCGACGCCGTCGCGCGGCGCAACCTCGAGATCGTCGAGAGCCTGCGCGGCGACGACGGACCGTCGCTGCTGCGCCTGCTCGACCGCTGCGCGACCGGCGCGGGCGCCCGCCTGCTGCGTCGCTGGCTGCTGGAGCCGCCGCGCAGCCAGCCGGCGGCCGCGCAACGACACCACTGCGTGCAGCTGCTGCTCGAGGCCGAGCCCGGCTACGCGGCGCTGCACGCGCAGCTGCGCGCATTGCCCGACCTCGAGCGCATCGCCGCGCGGATCGCGCTGCGCTCGGTGCGCCCCCGCGAGCTGGCCGCGCTGCGCGACGCGGTGCCGGTGCTGCACCGCATTCGCGACGCGATCGCCGGGCTCGACGGCGAGCCGTTCCGGGCGGCCGCAAGGGCCTTCGAGCTCCCGCCCGGCTCGTGGGAGCCGATCGCGCACGCGCTGCTCGACGAGCCGGCCGCACAGGCGCGCGACGGCGGCGTGCTGCGCGACGGATTCGATGCGGCGCTCGACGAGCTGCGCGCGATCGATCGCGACGCCGACGCGGTGCTCACCGCGATCGAGGTACGCGAGCGCGAGCGCACCGGCATCGCCAACCTGCGCGTCGGCTACAACAGCGTGCACGGCTACTACATCGAGGTCACGCGCGGCCAGAGCGACCGCGTGCCCGACGACTACCGGCGACGCCAGACGCTGAAGAACGCCGAGCGCTACATCACGCCGGAGCTGAAGGCCTTCGAGGACAAGGCGCTGTCGGCGCGCGAGCGTGCGCTAGCGCTCGAGCGCGCGCTGTACGACGCGCTCGTCGAGTCGCTCGAGCCGGCGGTGCCCGACTGGCAGCGCGCCGGCCGCGCGGTCGCCGAGCTCGACGTGCTGGCCACGCTCGCCGAACGCGCGCACACGCTGCGCTGGGTGCGTCCGCGCTTCGCGGCGCTGCCCGGCATCGAGATCCGCGCCGGCCGCCATCCGCTGGTCGAGGCGGCGATCGAGCAGTACGTCCCCAACGACTGCGTGATGCGCGACAGCCGGCGCATGCTGCTGATCACCGGACCGAACATGGGCGGGAAGTCCACCTACATGCGCTCGGTCGCGCTGATCGCGCTGCTCGCCTACTGCGGCAGCTTCGTGCCGGCCGACGACTGCGAGATCGGCCCGCTCGACCGCATCTTCACGCGCGTGGGTGCGTCCGACGATCTCGCCGGCGGGCGCTCGACCTTCATGGTCGAGATGACCGAGGCGGCGGCGATCCTGCACGCGGCCACCGATCGCTCGCTCGTGCTGATGGACGAGATCGGCCGCGGCACCTCGACTTTCGACGGACTTGCGCTCGCCCACGCGATCGCCGCGCGGCTGCTCGCGCACAACCGTGCGCTCACGCTGTTCGCGACGCACTATTTCGAGCTCACGCGGCTGAGCGAGCGCCATCCGCAGGCGGTGAACCTGCACCTGGCGGCCGCCGAGCATCGCGGCGGCATCGTCTTCCTGCACGCGCTGCGCGACGGACCCGCGAACCGCAGCTACGGGCTGCAGGTCGCACGCCTGGCGGGGGTGCCGGCGCCGGTGGTGCGCGCCGCCGAGCGCATGCTCGGCGAGCTCGAGGCGCATGCGCGCGCACAACAGCCGCAGCTCGACCTGTTCGCCTTCGCCGCCGACGCGGAGCAGCCCGACGGTGCCCGACCCCGACTCGAGGCCGCCGAAACCGGTGCAGCCGGCATCGACGCCCGCGGAAACGGCACGCAGGCCGCGCGGGCACACCGCGACGGTGCCGGCTCGTCGCCGGCGGACGACGCACCGCACATCGACGCCCCCCCGATCGACGGGATCGAGGCCGAGGTGCTCGCACGCCTGCAGGCGCTCGATCCGGACGCGCTGAGCGCGCGCGAGGCGCTCGATCTCGTCTACGCGCTGCACGAACGCCTGGCCACCCGCCGGCAGCCGGCGTGAACCGGCGTCGCCGTCTGCTGACCGCGGCTGCCGGACCGTCAATCCTGCACGCCGCGCTCGGAGCGATCCCGGCGGCGCTGCGAACGACCGCCCTGCGGGCGCCGCCCGCCCTGCGCAGGGCGGTGCCGCTCGCGCCCGCCGTGCCGATGGCCTCGAGCGCGCAATCGCTTTCGGCTGCACGCGAACCCTTCGCCTTCGCGCTGATCGGCGATCTGCCCTACAACGCGCTCGAAGTGCACGTGCTCGAAGCGGTGTTCGCGTCCTTCGAACCCGACCTCGATTTCGCCCTCCACATCGGCGACATCAAGGCGAGCTGGGAGCCGTGCAGCGACGCACTGCTCGATCGCCGCATCGCGCTGCTCGAGTCGAGCCCGATCCCGCTCGTCTACGTTCCGGGCGACAACGAGTGGACCGATTGCGGACGCGCGCGCGCGGGCGGCTACGATCCTCGGGAACGACTCGCCTGGCTGCGCCGGCGCGCCTTCGGTGCCGGCATCGCCGAAGCGCGCGAATCGGGCAGCGAACCGGCGCGCTTGCGGCCCGCGCCCGGCGCGCTCGAGCGGGACGCCGACCGCTTCGCCGACGGACTGCCGGAGAACTGTCGCTGGAACCACCAGGGCGTGCGCTTCGTGACGCTGAACGTGCCCGGCAGCAACAACGGACTAGGGCGTGTTAACACAAATTCCGCAGACCGTCGGCCACGAGCACAAAGCTGAGAAAGCCGAGGAACATCGTGTCGAGTTTCTCGAAGCGAGAGAAGATGCGCCGGTAGCCCTTCAGCCGCCGGAAGAGCCGTTCGACCTCGTTCCGGCGCTTGTACATTTCTCTGTCGTACTCCCACGGATCGAGTCGCGTCTTCAGCGGCGGCACAACGGGGATGAAGCCAAGCTCCAGCGCCAGCTGACGCGTCTCGTTGCCTTCGTAGGCGCGGTCCATGATCAAGTGAACCGGACGATTCGTTGGCCCCAGCGCCTGGAGCAGTCGCCGACCCTCGGGCGCATCGTGGGCTTGACCGGGCGACAGGCAGAACGTCACGGCCGTTCGAGCATCCGCGGCAACCATATGAACCTTGGTGTTCCATCCGCCTCGTGACTTGCCGATGGCCTGCGGGCCGTTTTTTTTAGAGCCCCAGTGCCGTCCGGATGCACCTTGATGCTCGTGCTGTCGATCGACACCGCCTCGATCTTGATTCGCACCACCTGCTCACGCTGCAACTCCTCGAACATCCTGTCGAGCACGCCGGCTCTGGTCCAGCGACGCATGCGCGTGTAGATCGTGTGCCAGTTACCGAACCTCTTGGGAAGGCCTCGCCACTTGCAGCCGTGCTCGGCCACGTACAGCATTGCGTTGATAACCTGCAGGTTGCTCATGCTGACGTTGCCGCGCTGCCTCGGTAGGCAATGCTCGATGCGTGCGAATTGCTCGGGTGTGATTTCCATGATGAGCAGTGTCACTCAACGAGGTCACCGGCTCAATTAGTGTTAACACGCCCTAGTTCAAATCCCCTTCGCAAGCCGCAGCAGCGCTAGCTTTCCGTCCGTCGGTTCGTCCGAACGGGTGCGGCATTGTTCGTCTACCTCCGAATTCCTCCGGGGATA
>DATGRE010000163.1:0-5237 GCA_035303885.1 Zeimonas sp.
GCAACTCGAGCCCGCCCTTGATGCACGCCGCTAGGTTGTGCTTCGCGAACGCCTGGTTCAGGCGCCATAGCGGTCGCTGCAACTCCATCGCCCGCGACCAGTCGCCGCTGCGACAGGCGTCGTAGAGCGCGACGCTCTGCCGCGGCGCGACGCAGGCGGGGCCCGCCATCCAGCCGACGCCGCCGATCAGCATCACGCAGGCCGGGATGTGGGCCGATGCGGCGAAGACCTGCATGCGGCCCTCGACGCGATCCAGGATCGACAGCAGCCGTCCGGTGTTCGACGAAGCGTCCTTGATGTACCGGATGTTCTCGACGCGGCTGAGCCGCTCGATCACGGGCAGCGACAGGTCCGAGCGCTGGAAGTTCGGGTTCGTGTAGAGCACGACCGGCAGCCCGACCGCGCGCGCGATCGACTCGAAATACGCCTGGACGCCGTCGTCGGCGACCGGGAAATACGCTTCGAGGATCGCGATGATGCCGTCGCAGCCCATCCGCTCGAAGGCCCTCGCGCGCCGCTGCGCCTCGGCGATCGTCGTCGCCGCCACCCCGGCGAGCACCGGCACGCGCCCCGCGGCCGCCTCGACGACGGTGGCCACCACGCGGCACTGCTGCTCCCAGTCGAGATAGGCGAATTCGCCGGTCGAGCCGAGCGCGGCCAGTCCGTGCACGCCGGCGCCGATCAGGTCGTCGCACAGGCGGGCGAGGATCTCGCTGCGCACCTGGCCGTCGTCGCCCACCGGCGAGACGAGGTACGGGAACACTCCATGAAAGGCGGGATCGGGCATCGGTCGGGCTCGGCAACGGGTTCGGACGCGCTCCGATTGTCGCCCTTTCGCCGTGCATGCCGCCGGTGAATCCGCACGCTGCGCACACGCCTGCCCGACAATCGAACCCTTCCAAACCCGAAAGGAGTCCCGGATGGACCGCTCTCGACGCGCCTGGCTGCGGGCGAGTGCCGCACTGGCTGCCGCCGCGCCGCTGCCGTGGCTCGGCGCCTGCGCCGAATTCGGTCCCGGCGATCTGCCGGGCTCGGTCGCCTATCGCCCGAAGGGCGTACGCGGCGTACGGCTGCACGAGGGCGTCGTGCGCGCCGAATTCGGCAAGACGGGCGTGACGGCCGTGCGCGACGGCGCCCTGACGATGCCGCTCGCCGACGGCTTCGTCGTCGGCGTGCCGCTCGAGCGGGTGCGCGCGGCGCTCGAGGACGCCGGACTGCCCGGCGATTCGGTCACGATCCCATTCACCGCCTTCGTCGTCGAACGCCGCGGCCGTCGGATTCTGCTCGACGGCGGAAACGGCGAATTCGGCGCCCCGGGTACGGGACGACTCGTCGCCCATCTGCGCCAGGCCGGCATCGACCCGGAATCGATCGACGCGGTCCTGGTCACGCATTTCCACCCGGACCACGTCAACGGGCTGCGCGGGCGCGACGGCGCCCTCACGTTCCCGAAGGCAACGATCCACGTCCCCGCACCCGAGTGGGACTGGTGGATGGACGACGCGCGCCGGCGCGCCGCACCCGCGCCGATGCAAAGCGCCTTCGAGTCCGCCCATCGCGTCTTTGGCCCGATCGCCGCCGACGTACGGCGTTTCACGCCGGGCGACGACGTCGTCGCGGGCATCGGATCGATCCCCGCCTACGGACACACGCCCGGCCACACAGCCTTCGGCTTCGAGGACGGCGGACATCGCTTCGCCTATCTCGGCGACCTCACGAACGTCGTCGAACCGTTCCTGCGCCACCCGGACTGGGCGGTTCGCTTCGACATGGACGCGCAGGCCGCGCGACGCAGCCGCCGGCGCCTGCTCGAGGAGGCCCACGCAGGCAACTGGATCGTCGCCGGTTTCCACTGGCCGGGCTCGGCGATGGGGCGCCTCGCGCGCCGGGACGACGGCTACGCCTTCACCGCGCTCGTGCCCTGAAGCGCCGTCGCGAAGACGCAACGACCATCGGCTCCGCGCGACGTTCGTCCCGTAACCGGGGGCGTTCGCCCCCTTATCCGCCACGAAGCCGCCGCCATCGCGGATAGGCTCGATGCGTGCCCGTGACAGGAGGAGACGTCCGATGGACACGATCGAGCTCGACATCGAAGCGCCCGCCGAACGCGATCCGGAAACGCCGTTGCACGGCGCTTCGTCGCTGGCCATGCTGCACGCGCCGGAGGCAGCGCTCGAAGCGGCACGCCGGCTGTACCGGCACAGCCGCTCGGGCGTGCGCTTCTTCTGCGAGAACCGGCGCGTCGTGCCGGTGGATCAGCTCGAGGCGCTGGGCGAGCTCGGCGAGCTCGGCGAGTTCGGCGAGCTCGCCGAGGACTCGTCGGCCGCGCTCGCGGCGGCCTCGTCGCTGGCGAAATCCGCGCGCAGCACCATGTGATCGCGATGCACCAGCTCGGGTTCCTCGACGAACCCGAGAATGCGTGCGATCTCCGATGACGGCCTGCGCATGATCAGCCGCGCCTCCGAGCTCGAGTAGCCGGAGAGCCCGCGCGCGATCTCGCGACCGTCGGGGTCGAGCAGCGCGACCGCCTCGCCGCGCTCGAAGTCGCCGAGCACCTCGACGACGCCGATCGGCAAGAGGCTTCCCCCCTGGCGCAACAGCGCGCGCGCCGCGCCGGCATCGAGCCGCACGGCGCCGCGCAGCTGCAGATGATCGGCGAGCCATTTCTTGCGTGCGGCCAGCCGCGGCGTCTGCGCCACGAAGCGCGTGCCGATCGACTCGCCGGCCGCCAGGCGCAGCAGCACGTCGGGCTCTCGCCCCGAGGCGACGATCGTGTGCGCGCCGCCCGCCGATGCGCGGCGCGCGGCGAGCACCTTCGTGATCATCCCGCCGCGGCCGATCGACGAACCGGCACCGCCCGCCATCGCCTCGAGCGCGGGATCGCCGGCCACCACGCAATCGAGCAGCCGCGCGTCGGGGTCGCGCCGGGGATCGGCGGTGAACAGTCCGTGCTGGTCGGTGAGGATGACGAGCGCGTCGGCGTCGAGCAGGTTGGCGACGAGCGCGGCGAGCGTGTCGTTGTCGCCGAACTTGATCTCGTCGGTGACGACGGTGTCGTTCTCGTTGATGATCGGTACGACGCCGAGCTCGAGCAGCGCGAGCAGCGTCGCGCGGGCGTTCAGGTAGCGCTTGCGGTCGGCGAGATCGTCGTGCGTGAGCAGCACCTGCGCGGTGCGCAGGCCGCAGCCGCGAAACGCGCTCTCGTAGGCCTGCACGAGCCCCATCTGGCCGACGGCGGCCGCCGCCTGCAGTTCGTGCATCGCCTTCGGGCGCCGCGTCCAGCCGAGCCGCTTCATCCCCTCGGCGACCGCCCCGGAGCTGACCAGGACGACCTCCTTGCCGAGTGCGCGCAGACGGGCGATCTGCGTCGCCCAGCGCGCGATCGCGGCTTCGTCGAGGCCGCGCCCTTCGTTGGTGACGAGCGTCGAGCCGACCTTGACGACGAGTCGATGCGCGTCGCGCACGGCGCCCGCATGCGGATCGGCCGGCACGAGTGCGCGCCCCGGTGCCTTTTGCGGCGTCGCGCGGGCCGCGGGCGTCGCGGCGCGCGGGCCCTGCCGGGGGCGCTTCGCGCGCGCCACACCGCTTCCCGTCTTCGCGCCTGCGTCAGCCATGAATGCCCCGGCCCGGCTCGTCGCCGTCCGCATCGCCGCCTCGGGTGAATCGCACGTCTGGCTCGACACTCTCCTTCGGCCGCATGGTCTCGAGCCACTCGGCGATCGCCAGGCACAGCGGCTCGCAGCCCTCGCGCGTGAGCGCCGAGATCGCGAACACCCGCTCGACCGGAAGCGCATGGCGGCCGCGCCCGCGATACCCGGAGACGAACGCATCGATGCGCCGGCTCCGCTCGGCGGGATCGATCATGTCGATCTTGTTCAGCACCAGCCAGCGGGGCTTCTCGGCGAGCGACGCGTCGTAGCGGCGCAGCTCGCGCACCAGCGCGCGCGCGTCGCGCACGGGATCGGCCTGCGGATCCAGCGGTGCCAGGTCGACGAAATGCAGCAGGAGCCGCGTGCGCTGCAGATGACGCAGGAACTGGTGTCCGAGCCCCGCGCCGTCGGCCGCCCCCTCGATCAGCCCGGGGATGTCGGCGACGACGAAGCTGCGCTCGGGCCCGACGCGCACGACGCCGAGGTTCGGATGCAGCGTCGTGAACGGGTAGTCGGCGATCTTCGGCCGTGCGTTGCTCACCGCCGCGATGAACGTCGACTTGCCCGCGTTGGGCATGCCGAGCAGGCCGACGTCGGCGAGCACCTTCAGCTCGAGCCGCAGGCGGCGATGCTCGCCCTTCTGTCCGGGGGTGGACTGGCGCGGCGCCCGGTTCGTGCTCGACTTGAAGCGCAGGTTGCCCCAGCCGCCCTCGCCACCGCGCGCGAGCAGCGCCGTCTGGCCGTCCTCGACGAGATCGGCGATCAGCTCGCCGGTGTCCTCGTCGAACACCTGCGTGCCCACCGGCACGCGCAGGCGGATGTCCTCGCCGGCGGCGCCGTACTGATCGGAACCGCGTCCGCGCTCGCCGTTGCGCGCGAAGAACTTGCGCTGGTACCGGTAGTCGATGAGCGTGTTGATGTTGCGGTCGGCCACTGCCCAGACGCTGCCGCCGCGCCCGCCGTCGCCGCCGTCGGGGCCGCCGCGCGGAACGTACTTCTCCCGACGGAACGACACCGCGCCGGCACCGCCGTCGCCGCCGGCCACCTCGATGCGCGCTTCGTCGATGAATTTCATGGGCAGGACGCGAAAGCCCCGCTTCGCGGGGCTTTCGGTGGGCGAACCCGGATGAGCCCGCCGCGAACGCGGGGGCGTCTCGCCTGGATTACTGCAGCGGCTCGACGCTGACCGTGCTGCGGCGCAGCGGTCCCTTCACGCCGAACTTCACGCGCCCGTCGACGAGCGCGAACAGCGTGTAGTCCTTGCCGACGCCGACGTTCTCGCCCGGATGGAAGCGCGTGCCGCGCTGGCGCACGATGATCGCGCCGGCCCGGACGGACTCGCCGCCATAGGCCTTCACGCCGAGCATCTTCGGTTGCGAGTCGCGGCCGTTTCGCGTGGAGCCGCCGCCCTTCTTCTGTGCCATCTCGTTTACTCCTGAGCCGCAGCGGTCTCGGCCTCGGCCGCAGCCGGCTCCCCGGCCGTCGCGCCCGCCGCCCGATCGGCCGCCGTTGCCTCGGCGCGCGATTCGCCGAGCGCTGAAGCGATCCGTCCGATGAAGAGCTCGGTGTAGTTCTGCCGATGGCCCT
>DATGRE010000164.1:0-17949 GCA_035303885.1 Zeimonas sp.
CCGCCTGGCGCGCCTCCGACTCGATCGACAGGCCGAGCGCGAGCATGTTCGGCGCGAGCGTGCCGCCTTCGACCTGGTTCAACGCGAGCGTGAACAGCGGCGGCGCACCGCTGTCGGCGATCAGTGCGACCGCGTCGCGCGTGAGCGGACCGATGACCATCGAGAAGCCGCGTTGCTGCAGCTCGTCGTACAGGCCGCGCAACGCGATGAGATCGACGTCGATCTCGACGACTTCGACCGTGATGCCGGCGCCGTCGCGCACATGCGCGGCACGAACGCCGTCGACGAGCGCGTGCGTGGTGCGCCGATAGATGCCGTTGGTGGGCGGAACGAAGAGCCCGATGCCGATCGGGCCGGTGCCGAAGCGCGTGCGTTCGCGAGACGCGATGCCGCGACCCTCGACCTCGGCCGTGCTTGTCTCGCCCTGCGCGAGCGCCGAGAATGCGGGCACGGACAGCGCTGCGCCGCCGATCATCGCACGCAGCAGCGAACGCCGGGAGAGGGGCGGGAACGTCGACGTGTCGGGCATCTGCGAAGGGATTCGATGAGCGGCCCGACGGGCGGCGTCGAGCCGGGATCATTATATGTAGTGGCCACTCCGATCGGACATCTGTCGGACATCGGAGGCCGGGCGGCCGAGGTCCTGCGGGCGGTCGACGTCGTCGCCGCGGAAGACACGCGCACGACGCGCGTGCTGCTCGAGCATCTCGGCGCGCACCCGAGGACGATCGCCGCGCATCGACACAACGAACGCGAGGCCGCGCAACGCATCGTCGCAGCGCTCGCCGAAGGGCGCAGCGTCGCGCTGGTGAGCGACGCGGGAACGCCGGCGGTCAGCGATCCGGGAGCGCGCATCGTCGACGACGTGCGCGCCGCCGGCCATCGCGTCGTTCCGATACCCGGCCCGTCGGCGCCGATCGCACTGATCTCGGCGAGCGGTCTCGTCGAAGGGCCTTTCCATTTCGAGGGCTTCCTTCCCGCACGCGCGAAGGCGCGCGACGAGCGCCTCGCCGCGCTCGCCCGGCTGCCCCACCCGTTCGTGCTGTTCGAGGCGCCGCATCGCATCGGCGCCACCCTCGCGGCCATCGCGCGGCTGTGCGGGCCGGGCCGCCGCATCGCGATCGGACGCGAGCTGACGAAACGCTTCGAGGAGATCCACGTCTGCGCGGCCGCCGACGCGCTCGAATGGCTCGACGCGGATCCGAACCGCTCGCGCGGCGAGTACGTGCTGGTCGTCGCCGCCGCCGATTCGGCGAGCGCGGCCGACGACGCAAGCGGCAGCGACACGAGTGTCCGGGTCGACGTGAGCGCGCTGCTGTCGGAGCTGCTCGCCGCGATGCCGCTGAGCCAGGCGGTGCGCCTCGCGGGCCGCGTCACGAGCCTGCCCCGGCGACAGCTGTACGCGATGGCGCTGGCCGCCGCGCGACGCCTGGATGCGACCGGCGGGGACGCGGCGCACGCAGCAGGCCCTGACGACGAAGAGGACGAGGACGATCGACAGGGCAGCCCGCGTTGAACGCGTCGAAGCGCTGCATGTTTACCTCGAGTCTGTCAGCGCTCGCTCTCTGCGAAGCCCAAGCAACGTCCGCTACCGAAAGACCGTGAACGGCTCGAGCGCGGTCGCGCGCCGGACGCGGGCCGCGGCGTCGAGCGCGTGCCTGCGCTGCGGCCACGGACCGGCCTGCACCTTGTGGAACCGGCCCTCCACATGCACGTCGAACTGCGCGCCGAGCCACGCGAGCTCCCTGCGCAGGCGTTCCAGCGCGTTCCTCGCACCCTCGGCCGATCCGAAAGCGCCGAACTGGAGCCAATAGCCGGAACCGGCATTCGACTGCGCCGCGGAAGGCGGGGACGCCGACGGCATCGCGCGGAACGGAGAAGGTCCTCCGGCGGCCGGATGCACGGGGGGGTCAGCAACCGGTGAGGAAGCGCTCGCTGCATCGGAACGCATGGAAAGCTCGCCTGCCGCGGAAGATCCGGCGGCAACCTGCGTCTCGACCAGCAGACGCTGCGGCGGCGCTTCGGCGCGCTGCACCGGCGACGACGAAACGTCCGACGCGGGCACGGCGGACGGAAGCGGCGCCGAAGCGCCGGAAGCGTTGGCGTGGACGGCAGCGCCGGCGCCGGAGTGCGCCGGGATCGTGTGTGCGACCGGCTGCGTCGCCGTCACGCCCGGGGAAGCCGTCGGCACCGCCCCGGCGTGTGCCGGCGCCACCGAGGCCGCCACCGCCCCGGCCGGGCCACCCGCGTCCACCACGCGCAGCGGCGCGTCGAACTCGGTGATCGCCTCCACCTCGACCTCGGCACTCCCGGCCTCGACGAAACCGAGCTTGGCCGCGGCGGTGTACGACAGGTCGATCAGCCGGTTCTGCAGGAACGGTCCGCGATCGTTCACGCGCACGACGACGCTGCGCCCGTTCGACAGGCGCGTCACGCGCACGTAGCTCGGGATCGGCAGCGTCGGATGCGCGGCCGTCATCGCGTACATGTCGTAGGGCTCGCCGCTCGACGTCGGGCGGCCGTGATAGCGCCGACCGTACCAGGACGCGATGCCGCGCTCGCGATACGGCACGAGCGCGTTCATCGGCCGGTACGTGCGCCCGAACACCGTGTACGGACGCGAGGTTCGCGCGAGCACCGGCTCGGGACGCGGCACCGCGTCGGGCACCGACAGCACCTCGGCCGGCGAGAGGTGCCCGGGGCCGTCGTCGAGGTAGTAGCCGCCGCCGCGCGCCGCGCTGCCCGCGCCGCGCCCGATCGTCGAGTCGTCGCCCGACGGCGCACGCACGCCCTTCGGCGTCGAGCACGCGCCCAGCGCGAGCAGCAGCGCCACGCACGCGGCACGAGGCGCGATCCGCCCGATGCTCATCCCCTTTCCTCCCCCGTTGCACGCGACGCGTCGAGCGCCCGATCGAGCGCGTCGCGGTAGCCGATCAGGTAGTTCAGCCCGTCGATCGCCCGCGCGCCGTACCACGAAGTCATCTCGCCGTCGATCATCGCGAAGAGCGGCGAGCGCGCGCCCGCCGCACGCTGCAGCGACGCACGATGTCGATCGAGGAACCGATACGGTTCGGTGGACAGCAGCACGACGCGCGCGCCGCGTGCGTCGACCGACGGATCGCCGATCTCGGGATAGCGCGGCTCGGCCTGCGCGATCACCGACCGCATCGACGCCGCCGCGAGCATGTGCGCGATGAAGGTGTCGCAGCCGACGCTCATCCAAGGATCCTTCCAGATCAGATAGAGCGCGTCGACCGGCGCGAAGCGGCGCGTGCGCAGCCGGCGCAGCGCGTCGCGCTGCCGGTCGGCCAGGCGCGACGCCGCCTCGCGCGCCTCGAAGCGCTCGCCGAAGGATTCGATCAGCGCGAGGTTGTCGTCGACCGTGATCGGATGCGTGACGACGATCTCGGGGCCGAGCTCGGCGATGCGCTCGACCGTCGGCTTCTCGTTCTCGTCGACGTTGACGACGACGTGCGTGGGCTTCAGCGCGCGCAGCCGCTCGAGATCGACGTCCTTGGTGCCGCCGACTTTCGGCACGTCGCGCACCGCGTCGCGCGGATGGATGCAGAAGCCGGTGCGCCCGACGAGGTGCCGGCGAAGGCCGAGCTCGCACAGCAGCTCGGTGAGACTCGGCACGAGCGACACGATGCGCATCGCGCCGGCGCCCGCGTCCGAGCGGCCCGGCACCGCCTACTTGCCCGCCTGGCGCTCCTTCTCCAGGAGCCAGTCGATGACGCGCAACGCGCCGGCGTTCGAGCCGACGAGGCTCGGCGCCGTGTAGTACTTGCCGGCCACCGCCATCGCCGGGACGCCGTCGACGCCGTAGGCCTGCGTGAGCTTGGTCCCGCGGTTCATCGCCGTGCGCACGCCGAACGACTTCCAGACGTCGAGGAACCGGTCCTTGTCGACGCCGTGCCGGGCGAGGACGTCGACCATCTTCTCGGGGGTGTCGAGCCGGTTGCCGTCGACGTGGATCGCACGAAAGACGGCGTCGCCCAGCTTCTCGGCGAGCCCCATCGACTGGAGCGTGTAGTACAGCTGCTGGTGCCGACGATCGCCGAAAGGCACGTGCACGCGCCGGAGCACGACGTCGTCGGGCAGCTTCGACGCCCAGTCGTTCAGCAGCGGCTCCAGCGAATTGCAGTGCGGGCAGCCGTACCAGAAGAACTCGATCACCTCGATCTTGCCGGCCGGCACGTCGCTGTTCTGCGCGGGCCGGACGAGACGGTAGTCGCGGCCTTCCACCGGCGACGACTGCGCCCTCGCCACGGGTGCGGCGGCGGCGCCGGCCAGTGCCGCACCGGCGGCGATCAGGTTGCGTCTGCGAAGATCGATCATGAAGCGTCCCGATTGGCTCGCGCGGCACGCCTCGGGCGCGACGCGCGAAGGTTTCATCGCTGCCGGACCACCGATGCCTCGATGCCGTTCTCGGCCAGGCGTGCCCGCGCGCGGTTCATCGAGTCGAGCTGCGCGTACGGTCCGACGCGCACACGATACAGGGTCTGCCCGTTCACCTGCGCATCGAGCACCCGCGCCTCGAAGCCGATCAGCGCGAGCCGGGCCTTCATGCTCTCGGCCTCCGACGCGGAGCGGAACGCCCCGGCCTGCAGCAGGTAGCTGGCCTCGGAGGCGGCGTCGCCCGCTCCCGGGGCCACCGACGAAGGCTGCGACGAAACGATCGGCGCCGAAGGCGAGGCCGAGGGCGGGGCGACGGCGAGCGTCTGCGCGCCGGATGCGGCGGGTGCCGAAGGAGCCGCACCGGGTGCGGAAGGGGCCGCACCGGGTGCGGAGGCGACCGCACTCGCGCCCGGACGCGTGCGCGCGTGCAGCGAAGCGTTCGGATCGGGCGCCTCGGAGAGCGATTTCGGCTCGAGCGGCCGCTCGGGATTGCGATTGCCCTTGTCGATGAACGGCACCGGCGCGCGCGTGACGAACATCGCGACGACGACGGCGATCGACAGTCCGGCGATCAGGCCGACCAGGAAGCCGAGCAGCGTGCCGCCCTGCATGCGGCCGCCCGGGCGAACGACGCGATGAACCATTTACATCCTCTCGGGAGCCGACACGCCGAGCAGCGCCAGGCCGTTGCGAAACACCTGCCGGACGGCGAGCAACAGCGAGAGACGCGCCAGCCGCGTCGCCTCGTCGTCGACGAGCACTCGCTCGGCATTATAGTAAGAGTGAAGTTCCGCCGCTAAATCCTTGAGATAGAAGGCGATCACATGCGGCGCGAGCTCGTCGACCGCGGCCTGCAGCGTCTCCGGGAACGACGCGATGCGCGCGCACAGCGCGAACTCGCGCGCGCCGGTCAGCGGGGCGAGCGCGACGTCGCCGGCGGCGAGCGAGCGCTCGAGCGCTTCGACGTCCCCGCCCCACTGCGCGAGCACCGAGCAGATGCGGGCGTGCGCGTACTGGATGTAGTAGACCGGGTTCTCGTCGGTGCACGCCAGCGCCAGGTCGACGTCGAAGACGAACTCGCTGTCGGCCTTGCGCGAGATCAGGAAATAGCGCACCGCATCGCGGCCGCGCTGCTCGTCGACGCGGACGCTGCCATCGTCCTGCGCGACCTCGCCGGTCCACAGGATCAGGTCGCGCAGCGTGACGTACGAGCCGGCGCGCTTGGAGATCTTCACCTCCTCGCCGCCGCGCATCACGGTGACCATCTTGTGCAGCACGTAGTCGGGATAGCCGGGCGGGATCCCGAGGCCGAGCGCCTGCAGGCCCGCGCGCACGCGCGCGATCGTCCCGTGATGGTCGGAGCCCTGGACGTTGATCGCGCGGGCGAAGCCTCGCTCCCACTTGACGACGTGGTAGGCGACGTCGGGCACGAAATACGTGTAGCTGCCGTCGGACTTGCGCATCACGCGGTCCTTGTCGTCGCCGAAGCGCGTCGTGCGCAGCCACAGCGCGCCGCCCTCCTCGTAGGTGTGTCCCGAGCGGCGCAGCGCGTCGACGACGGCCTGCACGCGACCGTCTGCGTAGAGCGAGGACTCCAGGTAGTAGTTGTCGAAACGCACGCCGAAGGCGCGCAGGTCGATGTCCTGCTCGTGGCGCAGGTACGCCACCGCGAAGCGACGGATCGCCTCGAGATCGTCGGGATCGCCCGCCGCCCGCACCGGCTCGACCTGCTCGGCCGACACGCTCTTGCCCGCGAGGTAGTCGGCGGCGATGTCGCGAATGTATTCGCCGCGGTAGCCGTCGGCCGGAAACCGCGGATCGTCGGGCTCGATGCCGCGCGCACGCGCCTGCACCGAGCGCGCGAGATTGTCGATCTGCGCGCCGGCGTCGTTGTAGTAGAACTCGCGCGTCACCCGCCAGCCGTCGGCCTCGAGCAGCGCCGACAGCGCATCGCCCAGCGCGCCCTGGCGCCCGTGCCCGACGTGCAGCGGCCCCGTGGGATTCGCCGAGACGAACTCGACGAGCACCGGGCGCCCCGCCCCGCGGTCGCCGCGGCCGAAGCGCTGCGCATCGGCGACCGCGCGCAGGATCGCGGCACGCTTGGCGTCGGCGTGCAGGCGCAGGTTCAGGAAGCCGGGCCCGGCGATCTCGATCGCCTCGACCAGCGCGCCCTCGCCCGAGGCTTCGCGTTCGGCCTCGAGCGCCTCGAGCGCATCCTTCAGTTGCGCGGCCACCGCGCGTGGATTCGACTTCAGGGCGCGCGCGAGCTGCAGCGCGAGGTTCGACGCGAGATCGCCGTGCTCGGGCTGCTTGGGCCGATCCAGCGTGACCGCCGGCACCTCGGCTGCGACGCCGGCCTGCGCGACCAGTCGTTGCGCGGCGCTGCGCAGCGCGTCGGCGATGCGCGATTTCTGCTCGGGTAGCATGGAGCGCGATTGTACTGGTCGCTTCGTGCGCCCCGCGCCGCGTGCCCATCCTGCGCCCCGCGCCGCGCGCTCCTCGGGCACTCCGCGCCGCCAGGCGGCGGCGCGCCTTCCGCCCGTCGGCGGCGCCGCGCGCGCGGCCTCAGCTTCCGATCGCCACCGCCGACCTCGCCAGCTCGCGGAGCACGTGCTTCTGGATCTTGCCGGTCGAGGTCTTCGGCACCGTGCCGAAGCGGATTTCGCGCGGGCACTTGTATCGCGCCAGGTGCGCGCGGCAGTGCGCGATCAGCTCGTCGGCGAGCGCCTTCTCCTGCGCCGCGTCGCGCGGCACGCGCTCCTCGCGCAGCTCGACGAACGCGAGCGGCGTCTCGCCCCATTTCTCGTCGGGCTTGGCGACGACCGCGCACGCGAGCACCGCGGGGTGCTTGTACAGCGCGTCCTCGACCTCGATCGAGCTGATGTTCTCGCCGCCGGAGATGATGATGTCCTTCGCGCGGTCCTTCAGCTTCACGTAGCCGTCCGGATGGACGACGCCGAGATCGCCGGTGTGGAACCAGCCGCCGGCGAAGGCTTCGGCGCTCGCCTTCTCGTTCTTCAGGTATCCCTTCATCACGATGTTGCCGCGGAAGACCACCTCGCCGATCGTCTCGCCATCGTGCGGCACCGGCTGCATCGTCTTCGGATCGACGACGGTCAGGCCCTCCTGCACCTGGTAGCGCACGCCCTGCCGCGCGTTGCGCTCGACGCGCCCGGCGAGATCGAGCTCGTTCCAGGCGTCGTGCTTCACGCACACCGACGCGGGCCCGTAGACCTCGGTGAGCCCGTACACGTGCGTGACCTCCCAGCCCATGCGCTCCATGCCCTCGATCATCGCCGCCGGCGGCGCGGCGCCGGCGACCATCGCCCGCACCGTCCAGTCGATGCCCTGCTTCCACTCGGCGGGCGCGTCGATCAGCGTGCTGTGCACGATCGGCGCTCCGCAGTAGTGGGTGACGCGATGCTCGCGCACGAGCTCGAGGATCGTCTTCGCCTCGACCCGGCGCAGGCAGACGTTCGTGCCCCCGACCGACGGGATCGTCCACGGGAAGCACCACCCGTTGCAGTGGAACATCGGCAGCGTCCACAGATAGACGGGATGGCGCGGCAGCGACCACGCGAGCACGTTGCCGACGGCGTTCAGGTAGGCGCCGCGATGATGCACGACGACGCCCTTCGGATCGCCGGTGGTGCCCGACGTGTAGTTCAGGCCGATCGCGTCCCATTCGTCTTCGGGCAGGCGCCACGCGAACGCGGGATCGCCGGCGGCGATCCACGCCTCGTACTCGACCTCGCCGATGCGCGCGCCGGGCCCCACGTACACCGGATCGTCGACGTCGACGACGAACGGAAGCGGCTGCCCGTCGGCGGCGAGCGAATCGAGCGCTTCGCCCGCCATCGACGCGAACTCGCGGTCGACGACGAGCACCTTCGCACCCGAGTGGCGCAGCTGGAACGCGACGGTGGCCGCGTCCAGCCGCGTGTTGATCGTGTTCAGCACCGCACCCGTCATCGGCACGCCGAAATGCGCATCGAGCATCTGGGGAATGTTCGGCAGGATCACCGACACCGTGTCGCCCGATCCGATGTCGCGCGCCGCGAGCACCGACGCGAGCCGGCGCGCGCGCTCGAACATCTGCGACCAGCTGTAGCGCAGGCTGCCGTGGATCGCCGCGCAACGGTCGGGAAAGACGTCGGCCGCCCAGGCGACCAGGCTCAGCGGAGACAGCGAAACGTAGTTCGCAGGGTTGCGGTCGAGACCCTGGCGAAACGGATTCGGATGCGTGGGCATGCGATTCCTCCGGAGAATCGGAACGGCGGGAACGGCGGGCGCGCGCCCGCGCGAGAGTCGATCGTCGTCATTGTAGGAGCTGGGCGACAACCGGACGACGAACGAGGGACCTCTCCCATCACGCTCAGGCCTGCAGCACGCGCCGCATCGCCGTGAAGCCCTCGTCGAGATCGGCGATCAGGTCGGCCGGGTCTTCCAACCCGACGTTCAGCCGCACCAGCGGCCCGCCCGTCCACGGTGCCGCGCTGCGCAGCCGGTCGATCCGCGCCGGCATGACGAGGCTCTCGAAGCCGCCCCACGAGTATCCGATCGCGAAATGGCGGCGCGCCTCGCAGAAGGCGGCGAGCGCCGCACGCTCGTGCCGCGGCGCGACGAGCGAACGGTCGAGCTCGAACGAGAACAGTCCGCTCGCCCCCGAGAAATCGCGCCGCCACAGCGCGTGCTGCGGATGCGAGGGCAGCGCCGGATGCAGGACGCGCGCGACCTCGGGCCGCGCCTCGAGCCAGCGCGCGACCTCGAGCGCGTTCGCCTCGTGCCGGCGCATCCGCGCATCGGCGGTGCGCAGGCCGCGCAGCACGAGCCAGGCATCGTCGCCGCCGCCGCACTGCCCGAGCTGGCGCACCGCGCTCCACAGCGCCGGCCACAGCGCCTCGCGCACGACGACCGCGCCGAGCAGCACGTCGGAATGGCCGCCCCAGTACTTCGTGAGCGCGAGCACCGACGCGTCGACGCCCCAGTCGAAGGGACGCGCGAAGATCGGCGAGCCCCAGGTGTTGTCGATCATCGTGACGATGCCGTGCCGGCGCGCCACCGCGCAGATGGCCGGGACGTCCTGCACCTCGAAGGTGTAGCTGCCCGGGCTCTCCAGCCAGATCAGCTTCGTCTGCGGGCGCAGCAGCGACTCGATCTCGCCGCCGACGGTCGGATCGTAATAGGTCGTGTGCACGCCCAGACGCGCGAGCATCCCGTCGCAGAACGTGCGCGTCGGACCGTACGACGAATCGGCCACGAGCAGGTGATCGCCCGGCGAGAGCAGCGCGAGCAGCGCCGTGGTGATCGCGGCGAGACCCGACGGCATCAGGCTCGCGCGCACGTCGTGACCGCCGCCTTCGATCTCGCACAGCGCCTCCGTCAGCGCCATCGTCGTCGGCGTGCCGACGGTTCCGTAGGTGGTGGCACGCGCGCGTCCGGCCGCGACCGCGGCGCCCGCCGCCTCGGTCGACGCGAGCGTGTCGAACAGCACCGTGGAAGCGCGGTGCACGGGAACGTTCGCGGCGGCGAAATTCGGATCGCCGGCGCGGCCGGCCGCGGCCAGCCGGGTGGCGAGTCGGTCTTCGGGCATGGTGACGATGGGGGAAGCCGAAGCATCCGATTGTAGGACCGGCCTCCCCGAGCCGTCGGGCAGTCCCGGTGCCGCCCTCGCGCGCATCGCCGCGCGACGCGTGGCGGCGTCCCCGCCGGTGCGCTCGCGCGGCCTACGATCAGCGGGCGCGCTGCACCACCACCGGAATCCGCGACACCGAAGAACCCGCGGCGTTCTCGACCGCACGCTTCACGACCGCGCTCGCCGGCGCCTCGAAGCCCATCCCCCGGGCGAGCGCCCATTCGCGTCGCTTGGCCTGCACGAGATGGCGCATCTTCACGTGGCCGTAGCCGCGGATCGCGTCCGGCGCGCCGGCCAGCGCGCACGCGGTCTCCAGCGTCGACGCATCGAGCCGTTCGAGGATCGCGTCGACCAGCGCTTCGTAATCGCGGACGAGCGCGCGCTCGATGCGCCGTTCCTCGGTGTGTCCGAACGGATCGAAGGGCGTGCCGCGCAGCCCGCGCATCGCCGCCAGCACGCGAAACAGCGGAAACACCCACGGGCCGAAGCGCATCTTGCGCGGCAGTCCGTCGGGCCCGCGGCGCGCGAGCAGCGGCGGCGCGAGCTGCACACTCAACGTGAAGGCACCCTCGAACTGCTCGTCGACCGAGCGGCGGAACGCGTCGGACGCATACAGCCGCGCCACCTCGTATTCGTCCTTGTAGGCGAGCAGCTTCGCGTAGGTGCGCGCGACCGTCTCGGCGAGCGCGGGCGCCTCCCCCTCGGGGCGCAGCGCGCGTTCGGTGCGTTCGACGCGTTCGACGAGCGCGCGCAGCCGGGACGCATAGCGCGCGTCCTGGTAGGCGACGAGCTGTGCCTCGAGGCGCGCGACGAGCGCCGCCAACGGCTCGTGCTCCTTCGCGGCGGACGCGGATGGGTCGGCGGGCGCGAGCAGCGCGTCGAGCGCGGCCGCATCGTGCGCGGCGAGCCGGCCCAGACGGAACGCGGTGCGGTTCGCCTCGACCGCCACGCCGTTGAGCTCGATCGCGCGCTCGAGCGCCGCGCACGAGACCGGAACGATGCCGCGCTGCCAGGCGTAGCCGAGCATCAGCACGTTCGCGCCGATCGTCTCGCCCAGCGCACGCTGGGCGAGCGCGTGCGCATCGAACACGTCGACGTGCGTCTCGCCGGCGGCCGCGGCGAGCTTCTCGAGCAGCGCGTCGACCGGAATGTCGGCGTCGGGATCGGTGACCTGCATCGCCATCGGAAGCACGTGCCGATTCGCGACGATGCGCGTGCGGCCGTGCCGCACCGACTGCAGCGCGTCGGCGCTCGCGGCGACGACCGGGTCGCAGGCGAGCACCGCGTCGGCCTGCTGGGTGTCGATGCGTACCTGGTTCAGCGCATCGGCTTCGACGGCGAGCCGCACGTGCGAAAGCACGCTTCCGCCCTTCTGCGCGAAGCCCATGAAATCGAGCACCGAGGCGTGCCGGCCTTCCAGGTGCGCGGCCATCGCGATCATCGCGCCGACGGTGACGACGCCGGTGCCGCCCACGCCGGTGACGAGCAGGTCGTAGGGCCCGCTCCAATCCGCCGGCCCGGCCGCGGGCAGGCGCGCGACGAGCGCGTCGAAGCGGTCGCGGTCGAGCGCCGCATCGCGCCGCCGCGGGCGGCCGCCGTCGACGGTGACGAAGCTCGGACAGAATCCGTCGGCGCAGCTGTAGTCCTTGTTGCAGGTCGCCTGGTCGATGCGCCGCTTTCGTCCCGAAGGCGTGTCGACCGGCACGACCGACAGGCAGTTCGACTTCGCGCTGCAGTCGCCGCAGGCTTCGCAGACCGCCTCGTTGATGAAGACGCGCCGCGGCGGATCGGGATACTCGTTGCGCTTGCGACGACGGCGCTTCTCGGCGGCGCAGGTCTGGTCGTAGACGAGCACCGTCACGCCGGCCGTCTCGCGCAACTCGCGCTGCACGGCGTCGAGCCGGTCGCGGGAATGAAACGTGGTGCCGGGCGGGAAGGCGGCGGCATTGCGCCGGTGCGGCTCGGGGTCGTCGGAGACGACCGCGATCCGCTCGACGCCCTCGGCGCGCACCTGCCGCGCGATCGACGCCGCATTGACCGTGCCGTCCGGATGCTGCCCGCCGGTCATCGCGACGGCATCGTTGTGCAGGATCTTGTAGGTGACGTTCGCGCCGGCGGCGACCGCCTGCCGGATCGCCAGCGATCCCGAGTGGAAATACGTTCCGTCGCCCAGGTTCTGGAACACGTGCGGCATGCCCGTGAACGCGCCGTGCGAGACCCAGTCGGCGCCCTCGCCGCCCATCTGCAGCAGGCCGCTCGTCGAGCGATTCATCCACATCGCCATGCCGTGGCAGCCGATGCCCATCTGCGCGCGCGAGCCTTCGGGCACGCGCGTCGACGTGTTGTGCGGGCAGCCCGAGCAGAAGAACGGAATGCGCCGTATCCCGTCGGCCGCGTTCGACGGCAGCGGCGGGCGCACGAACTCGTCGACCAGCGCGCGTCGATCGAGCGACGGGCAGTGCCGCGCGAGCCAGGCGGCGAGGATCGGCAGCACGCGCGACGGACGCAGCTCCTCGGTCTCGCAGAGCAGCGGCGCGCCGGCCGCGTCCTGCTTGCCGACGAGCACCGGACGCGCCTCGGGCGGCGCGTTGTAGAGCAGCGTGCGCAGCTGCTGCTCGACGACCGGGCCCTTCTCCTCGACGACGAGCACCTCTTCGAGGCCCTGCACGAAGGCGTGCACGCGCGTGGGCTCGATCGGCCACGCGAGGCCGACCTTGTAGACGCGCACGCCCGCGTCGGCGAGGTCCTCGAGCGAGACGCCGATGCGGCGCAGCGCCTCGAGCAGATCGCGGTGCGCCTTTCCGCAGGTGACGATGCCCACGCGTGCGCGAGGCGCGTCGACGACGATGCGGTCGATCGCGCGCAGGCGCGCGAAAGCGCGCACCGCGTCGAGCCGTGCCGCCATGCGCGCCTCGATCGTCGGGCTCGGGATCTCGTGCGGGCGCAGGTGCAGCTGCTCGAGCGCCGGATCGACGCGGAAGAAATCGTCGGCGACCGGCGCCGGCACACCGGCGACGATCGCATCGAGATCGACGCTCGATGCGCTCTCGACGACCTCCGAGATCGCCTTCATGCCGACCCAGGCGCCCGAGGCCCGCGACAGCGCCCAGCCGTACAACCCGAACTCGATCAGCTCGGAGACGCTCGCCGGGCTGAGCACCGGCATGCGCCAGGAGATCATCGCGAAATCGCTCTGGTGCGAGAACGCCGACGAAACGCAGCCGTGGTCGTCGCCGGCGACGACGAGCACGCCGCCGTGCGGTGACGACCCGCGCGCATTGCCGTGCTTGAGCGCGTCGCCCGCCCGGTCCACGCCGGGCCCCTTGCCGTACCACAGGCCGAACACGGCATCGACGGTGCGTTGCGGATCGCTCTCGACCTCCTGCGAGCCGAGCACCGCGGTGGCGGCGAGCTCCTCGTTCACGGCGGGCAGGAAACGGATGCGCGCGGCGTCGAGCGACTCGCGATGCTTCCACAACTGCTGGTCGTAGGCGCCCAGCGGGGAGCCGCGATATCCGCTGATGAAGCCGGCGGTGTCCAGTCCGCGGCGCGCGTCGAGCGCCGCCTGCATCAGCGGCAGGCGCACCAGCGCCTGCGTTCCGGTGACGAAGACGCGTCCGGAAGCGGCGCAGACGGCGTCGGAGAGGCGGTAGCCGGCGAGCGCGGATCGCACCGCACCGGAGAGGTCGGGCGCGTTCATGGGGACGAAGCGGCGCTCGGCCGCACGGGAAGCGGGATCCGTGCAATGCTATGCGCGAACGCGCGCACGCTTCACGCATATGGACCATTGATTCCGGGTCCTCGGCGCACGATTCGTGCACAGCCAAGACCCGATTCGGACAAAACGATGATCCCGCTCGATCGCACCGACCTCCAACTGCTCGCCGCGCTCCAGCGCGACGGCCGCGCCACGAATCCGACCCTCGGCGAACGCGTGCATCTGTCGGCGTCGCAGGTGAGCCGCCGCATCCAGCGCCTCGAGGAAGCCGGCCTCGTCGATCGCTACGTGACGCTGCTACGCCCGGCACGACTCGGCCTGACCGTCATCGCCTACACCCGCGTGTCGCTCGAGCGGCACGGCGAAGCGGAGAACGAGGACTTCAACCGCGCCGTCCAGCTGCTGCCGGAGGTCCTCGAGTGCTACGCGGTGACCGGCCCCTACGACTACCTGCTGCGCATCGTCGCCGCCGACCTCGCCGCCTTCGGCCAGTTCATGCTGCACAAGCTGATGCGCGTCCCCGGCGTGCGCGGCGTCGAATCGAGCGTCGTGCTGCAGGAGATCAAGCGCACCACCGAGCTGCCGCTCGAGCAGGCGCAGGCCGCGGGCGCGGCAACCTGAGTTCAGCGCTGCGGCAGGCGGCTGCCGGCCGGGTCCGCGCGCACCAGCACTTCCTGCAGGCGCTCGGCGCTCACCGGCTTGATCAGGTGCGCCTGGAAGCCCGCTTCGAGCGTGCGACGCCGATCGCTCGCCTGCCCGTAGCCGGTCATCGCCGCCACGTACAGCGGCTCGGCCGACTGCTCGCGCAGGCGCCGCAGCACCGTGAATCCGTCCCCGTCGGGCATGTTCAGGTCGAGCAGCACGACCCCCGGCCGGAAAGACTCGGCCGCACGCACGCCATCCTCGGCACCATACGCGCCGCACGCCTCGTGACCGAGCAGCTGCAGCACCTGGACCATCGTGTCGGTCGAATCGCGGTTGTCGTCGATGACGAGCACGCGGCGCCCGACCGGCGCCGCCTGCGAAGCGGGCTCCCCGACCCCGGCCGACGCACTCGCTTCGCGCAGCGGCAACGTGATCGTGAAGGTGCTGCCGCGCCCGAGCCCTTCGCTCGCCGCGGCGAGCGTGCCGCCGTGCTGTTCGACGAGCGTTCGCGCCAGGCTGAGCCCGATGCCGAGCCCGCCCTCGGGCCCCCGTTCGATGCCGTCTTCCTGCGCGAACAGCTCGAAGACGTGCTCGAGCGCATGGCGGGGGATGCCGCGGCCGGTGTCGGTGACGGCGGTGACGGCGTTCCCGGCATCGACCATCACGTCGATTCGGATCTCGCCGCCGTCCGGTGTGTAGCGCACCGCGTTGTGCAGCAGGTTCTGCAGCGACTGCGCCAGGCGCACCGCATCGCCGACGATCGGCAGCGGCTGCGGCGGCAGCGACAGCGTGAGACGATGGCCGTGCGACTCGGCCAGCGGGCGCGCCGACTCGAAGCTCGACTGCACGACGTCGCGATAATCGATGCAGTGCCGCTCGAGCCGAATCTTGCCGGTTGCGATGCGACCGATGTCGAGGAGATCGTCGACCAGCCGCGTGAGCTGCGCGAGCTGCCGATCGATGACGTCGCGCACCGAGACGAGCTGCTTCGGAAACGCCGGCTGCGCGTGCAGCACGCTGACCGCGTTGCGGATCGGCGCGAGCGGGTTGCGCAGTTCGTGGCCCAGCATCGCGAGAAACTCGCTCATCCGCCGATTCGTGTGCTCGAGCTCGAGCAGGCGCCGCGGATCGGTCAGGTCGCGCACGACGTTCGCGTATCCCCGCAGCCCGCCCGCCCGATCGAACACCGGCGTCAGCACGCAGCTCGACCAGAACATCGTGTGGTCCTTGCGCAGGTGCCAGCGCTCTCGCTCCCAGCGGCCGAGCTCCAACGCGCGGGCGAGGTCGCGCAGCGGCTCGCCGGCGGCGACCTCGGTCGGCGTATAGAACATCGCGAGACCGCGGTCGAGCACGTCGCCGACCTCGAAGCCGGTGATCGCGCTCGCGCCGACGTTCCACGTACGAACGCGACCTTCGCCGTCGACGAGGAAGATCGCGTGCTCCTTCACCGCGTCGACCAGCAGCCGCACCTGCTCCTCGCGCCGGAGCAGCTCCTCCTCGTGATTGCGCCGCTCGGTGAGGTCGCGCGTGACTTTCGCGAAGCCGACGTGCTCGCCGCGCTCGTCGCGCAGCGCGGTGAGGATCACGCTGGCCCAGAACCGGCTGCCGTCCTTGCGCACACGCCAGCCTTCGTCCTCGAAGCGGCCGTGCTCGGCGGCGGCACGCAGCTCCTCGCGCGGCCAGCCCGAACGCACCGCCTCCTTCGGGTAGAAGATCTCGAACGAACGGCCGATGACCTCGTCCGCCTCGTAGCCCTTGATCCGCTGCGCGCCGACGTTCCACGTGAGCACGCGCCCTTCGGCGTCGAGCAGGAAGATCGCGTAGTCGCGAACGCTGTCGACGAGCAGGCGAAACGGGTTCTCGCCCAGCGCGGCGATGGCGTTCGACAGGGACTGCGCGCGGCGGGCAGCGGCGTTGCGTTCGGCCATGGGTTCAGCCGAGGTTAGCAACTGGCGTGCGCGGGACGACGAGAACGATCGTACCCGTAGCGGGATTCGGGAAATCCGCTTCAGGGATTTCCCGAAGCGGATCGCCGAGAACGCGTCAACGGCCGCCGAACTCCGGCCGGCGCTTCGACAGGAACGCCGCGATGCCCTCGCGAAAATCGTCGGTGCCCGCGCATTCGGCAAAACCGACGGCTTCGGCGTCGAGCTGCTCGTCGAACGAACGCTCCGACGACGCGCGGATCAATCGGCGCAGCTGCCCGTAGGCGCGGGTCGGTCCCTGCGCGAGCCGCTGCACCAGCTCCCGCGTCTCGCGCTCGAGCGCATCGGCGGGCACCACCCGATTGCACAGTCCGAGGCGAAGCGCCTCTGCCGCATCGATGGCCTCGCCCAGCAGCGCCAGCTCGAGCGCGCGATGCAGTCCGACGATGCGCGGCAGCGACCACGAGGTGGAACAATCACAGCTGGCGCCGATCAGCGGATAGGCGACGCCGAAGCGCGTGCCCTCGGCAGCGACGATCAGATCGGCACCGCCGAGCACGAGCCCGAGACCGCCCCCGGCCACCGCCCCCTGCACGCCCGCCACCACCGGCGCGTCGAGCCGCGCGAGCAGGCGCAGCGCGCCGTGTATGCGGTCGATCAGCTGGCCGGAGACGGCGACCGGATCGGGCTGCATCGCCGCGAGATCGCCTCCGGCCATGAAGGCGCGCCCTTCGCCGGAGATGCAGACCACACGGACCTCGTCGTCGGCGACGATCTCCTCGCAGGCACGCAGGAACCCGTCGGCCATCTCGACGTCGATGGCGTTCAGGGCCTGCGGACGGTTGAAGCGCAGGTGGGCCACTGCGCCTTCGCGCCAGTGCAGGACGGAGCCGGCAGTCGGCTTTTCGGGATAGCTCATCGATGGTTTCCTCCTTGGCCCCGGAATGGTACGGCGCGACGGGATCGGCCCGCGCGTGCGAAGGCAGCGCCCACCCCTCTCGAATCACGCCGACAGCAACGCGCGACGCGCGCCGCTGCGAGCCGGAACCCGCGAGACGTCGGCATCGAGAAATCGGCGCCGCCGACGACCGTCGAGATGAAGCGACGAGTCGTCACCGCTCAGGAGAAAAGACTGACGCCGGTCTGACCGGCCGACGCGCCTGCAGCGGCGCCCCGGCGGCCTTGCGGCGCCGATGCGCGAGCAGGCGAGTCGCCGCTAACGCATGATGCTGGGCAGATACAAGGCGATCTGGGGAAACGCGATCATCAGCAACGCAACGAGCCAGATGATGCCTACATAGGGCGCGGCGCCGACGGCGACGTCCATCACGCGGGTCCCCGCCGGTGCGATGCCTTTGATCACGAACAGATTGATGCCCACCGGCGGCGTGATCAGGGCCATTTCCGAAAAGAGCACCGCGAAGATTCCGAACCAGACCGGGCTGTATCCGATCGCCTCTACGATCGGCAGGAAGATCGGCACCGTGATCGTCAGCATCGCGATGACGTCCAGGAACGTTCCCAGGATCATGTAGATGACGCCGATGAGGACGAGCACCCCCCACGCCGGCAGGCCGGAAGCGGCAACGAACTCCTTGATTTCGCTCTGCAGCCCGGTAATGAAGAAT
>DATGRE010000165.1:0-5787 GCA_035303885.1 Zeimonas sp.
GCACCGCCGATGCGCCACGACTGCTCGAGCACCGCGATGCGTTCGTCTCCGCGTGCATCGCGGCCCTGCACCACGTCGTAGTTGCAGCGCGACGCGAGCAGCCCGGGAAACGACGCGAAGGCCGCGTCGTGATACCGGCGCGCGCACTCGATCACGCGGCGCAGCGCGTCGTCGCCGGCGATGAACGGCGCGAGCGCATCGAAGCCTCCGCGCACCAGCGTGATCGACGAGCCGCCGTAGACGGCGGCGCCGTTTCGGTCGTGCACCGTGCGCTGCGTGCCGAAGTAGCTGGCGAACAGCGAACCGACGCGCACCTGTCCGACGCTCCACGTTCGCGGCGCGCACAGGTCGCACTCGACGACCGCGCCGGCCCGTGCGATCTCGTCGGTGTCCATCGAACGCAGCCGCTCGTCGAGCGCACGCTCGTCCTCGACGACGAACTGGCCGCGGCCGCCGACGCCGTGGGCGAGCTTCAGCCGGATCGGACCGCTAGGCAGCAGCGCACGCGCGGCACGCCACGCGTCGTGCAGCGAGAAGACGGAGCGACCGGGCAGCACGACGTCGTCGACACGCTCGGCGAAGCGGCCGTCCCATCCGTGCGGATGCGCCGAATCGGCGGCGACGAGCGGGTGCGTGATGACCTTGGTCGCGACGAACGGAAAGGGCACGACGCCGCCGAACAGATCGTCGGGGCCCTCGATGCCCCAGCGACGCGCCACCTCGATGCCGACGATCGTGTCGTTCGGCATCACGTAGCCGAGCGGCGCCTCGGCGACCGCCTGCGTGGCATCCACGTAGCGGTCGAAGCGGCCCCCGATCAGTCTCGCCAGGTCGCGTGCCACGCCGATCTGCGAGACGAGCTCGTGCTCGCGAGCCTCGCGTCGGCAGCACACGAAAGTCACCGTTTCGTGTCGCGTCAGTCGCATGCCGGACCGCGCCGGCGCTTCGAGACTCACGATCCTCGTTCCCGCTAATCGACGCAGCGCATGCTGCGAACCGCGTGCCCGAGTGCCTCGCCTCGCGCGCCGCATCCGTTCGGGCGCAAGCGCGGCACACGTAGAATCGGCGGGGTCAGGTTCGAACGAACGCCCTTTGGAGGTGGACATGCCCTCTTTCGACGTCGTCTCGGAAGCCGACGCGGTCGAAGTGCGCAATGCGATCGAGCAGGCGAACAAGGAGATCTCGACGCGCTTCGATTTCAAGGGATCCGACGCGCGCATCGAGCAGAAGGAACGCGAGCTGACGGCTTTCGCCGACGACGACTTCAAGCTCGGACAGGTACGCGACATCCTGCTCGGCAGGCTCGCCCGGCGCAACGTAGACGTGCGCTTCCTCGACTACGGTCCCGTGCAGAAGATCGGCGGCGACAAGGTCAAGCAGCCGATCACCGTGCGCCACGGCGTCTCCAGCGAACACGCCAAACGCATCGTGCGCCTGGTGAAGGACAGCAAGCTGAAGGTGCAGGCGAGCATCCAGGGCGATTCGGTCCGCGTCAGCGGCGCGAAGCGCGACGACCTGCAGAAGGTGATCGCGCTGCTGAAGAAGGAGATCACCGACGTGCCGCTCTCGTTCACGAACTTCCGCGATTGACGCCGCGCGCGTCGGGTTCGCGCGCCCAGGCCCCTGCGCCCGTGCCGGCCCTGTCGGGCCGACCGCCCGGGCGCCCGGGACGTGCGGCGAGGGTCCCGCGTCACCGAAGCGCTGATCGGTTTATCCGATAAACATTATCAACTTAATTCATTGGATTCATTACGACGGACGAACGAGAATCGCTTTCGTGCCGCGGTCGTACGCGCGGCGAACCTGAAGGAGCTCCAGATGAAAACCGTAGGCGACAAACTCGAACCGTTCCGTGTCGTGGGCGTCAAGCCCAAGTTCAACCAGCCCGAGGAGAAAGGCGTCAGCGCCTTCGAGGAGATCACCGAGAAGTCGTTCCCGGGCAAGTGGAAGGTCATCTATTTCTACCCGAAGGACTTCACCTTCGTCTGCCCGACCGAGATCGTCGGCTACGACAAGCTCGTCGGCAACTTCGAGGAGCGCGATACGGTCGTGCTCGCCGGCTCGACGGACAACGAGTTCGTCAAGCTCGCCTGGCGCCGTGAGCATCCCGACCTGAAGAACCTGAACCAGTGGCAGTTCGCCGACACGACGGGTTCGCTGGTCGACCAGCTCGGCATCCGCGACAAGAACGAAGGCGTGGCCCTGCGCGCGACCTTCATCGTCGATCCGGACAACACGATCCAGCACGTCTCGGTGAACAACCTGAACGTGGGCCGCAACCCCGAGGAGACGCTGCGCATCCTCGACGGGCTGCAGACCGACGAGCTGTGCCCGTGCAACCGCGCGGTCGGCGGCGAGACGCTCTGATCGGAGAACGGCGATGACGACCACCCTCGAAGCAGTTCGTTCGCGGATCCCCGATTACGCCAAGGACATCCGGCTGAACCTCGATGCCGTCGTCCAGCGCTCGAGCCTCGCGGCGGCCGACGCGCTCGGCTGCGCGCTGGCCGCCGCCTACGCGGCGGGCAGCGCCGAACTGGTCGAGGCGCTGCGCGGGCAGCTCGAGGAGACCGACGCGAACGCCGCGCTCTCCGCAGCCGCGCTGATGGGCATGAACAACGTCTGGTATCCGTACGTCGAGATGGCGGACGATCCGGAGCTCTCGAAGCAGCGTCCGGAGCTGCGCATGCAGGCGTATGCGACGCACGGCGGCGTGGCACGCGAACGCTTCGAGGCCTTCGCGCTGGCCGCATCGGTCGTCGGCAAGTGCCATTTCTGCGTCCGCTCGCACTACGAGCTGCTGCAGAAGGCCGGCTGGACGACAGTGCAGCTCAGGGACGTGGGGCGTATCGCGGCGGTCGTCGCCGCCGCGGCGCTCGCGCTGCGCAGCGCGGCGCGCCCGGAAGCCTGAGCACCACAGCCGTCCCTGCGCAGCCTTCCCGTTGGGCCGGACCCGGTCACCCTGGTGACCGGGTCTTTTTCGTTCCCCTTCCCCCTTCTCTTCCCTCGATTCAGCCCTCGATCCGCGCCAGCGCCGAGTGATTGTGGATCGACTCGAAATTCTCCGCCTCGACGGCGAAGCGGCGGATGCGACGGTCGGCGCGCAACGCAACGGCGACGTCGCGCACGAGATCCTCAACGAACTTCGGATTGTCGTAGGCCCGTTCCGTGACGTGCTTCTCGTCGACGCGCTTGAGCAGTCCGTAGAGCTCGCTGGACGCCTGCGCCTCGGCGATCGCGATGATCTCCTCGGGCTCGATCGGCTCGTCCGTGACGACCGACACCGTGACATGCGAGCGCTGGTTGTGCGCGCCGTACTCGGAGATCGTCTTCGAGCACGGACACAGGCTCGTCACCGGCACGAGCACCGTAGACGTCGTCACCGCATCGCGCACGCCGCCTTCGACGACGATCGACAGCTCGTAGTCCATCAGGCTCTGCACGCCCGAGACGGGCGCGGTCTTGCGCACGAACAGCGGCAGGCTCGCCTCGATGCGCCCGGCATTCGCCTCGAGCAGCACGAGCATCTCGTCGAACATGCCACGCAGGCCGGCCGCGTCGAGCGCGGGCTCGCCGTCGGCCAGGCGCCGTTCGAGCAGCTCGACGAAACGCGACATGTGCGTCCCCTTCTGCTCCGCGGGCAACGCGACGTACAGCCCAAACCGGCCGACGCTCGGCTGCTCGCCGGCGCCGCTGCGCCAACGCAGCGGATAGCGCAGGCCCTTGACGCCGACGCGCTGGATCGGCAGCTGCCGCCGATCGGGACTGCCTTGCACGTCGACCAGCGTGTCGCCGAGCAGGGCGGCGCCGTCGCGAACGTTCATCGAACTCTCCCCAAAACCGGGCCGCGCGGAAGCGGCCACGTCAGCCTCCCCGGCTGGCCACGAGACGCGGCGCCTTGTCCCTGCCGGATCGATCGTCGAAACGCGCGCGCACCGACCGCTCGATGCCCGCGGCGTCCAGCCCCTCGGCGCGCAGCAGCTGCGCCTGGTCGCCATGCTCGATGGGACGGTCGGGCAGCCCGAGCTGCAGCAGGGGCCGCACGACGGCCTGCGCAGCGAGCGCCTCGGCGACGGCGCTGCCCGCCCCGCCCATCACCACGTGCTCCTCGATCGTAACGAAAGCATCGTGCGAAGCGGCCAGTTCCCGCAACAGCTCGATGTCGAGCGGCTTGACGAAGCGCATGTTCACGACGGTCGCGTCGAGCGCCTCACCTGCGGCCAGCGCCGGCGCGAGCATCGTGCCGAAGGCCAGCAGCGCGATCCGTCGCCCCCGCCGACGCAGCTCCGCGCGCCCGATCGGGATCGCGGTGAGATCCTGCGAAACCGGCACGCCGATGCCGGCGCCTCGCGGATAGCGCACCGCGGCCGGTCCGCCGTGGCGGAACGCGGTGTAGAGCATCTGCCGGCACTCGTTCTCGTCGGACGGCGCCATCACGACGAGGTTCGGCACGCAGCGCAGGTACGCGTAGTCGTAGACGCCGGCGTGCGTCGGCCCGTCCGCGCCGACGATGCCGGCGCGATCGAGCGCGAACGTCACCGGCAGGTTCTGCAGCGCGACGTCGTGCACCAGCTGGTCGTAGGCGCGCTGCAGGAACGTGCTGTAGATCGCCACCACGGGCCTCATCCCCTCGCAGGCGAGCCCGGCGGCGAACGTGACGGCATGCTGCTCGGCGATGCCGACGTCGAAATAGCGCTGCGGGAAGCGCTTCTCGAACTCGACGAGCCCCGAGCCCTCGCGCATCGCCGGCGTGATCGCCACCAGCCGCTCGTCGAGGGCGGCCATGTCGCAGATCCAGTCGGCGAAGACCTTCGTATAGGTCGTGCGCGCCGGCGTCGCCGCGCTGCGGATGCCCTCGTCGGGATCGAAGCGGCCCGGTCCGTGATAGAGCACCGGATCGGCTTCGGCGAGCTTGTAGCCCTGCCCCTTGCGCGTGACGACGTGCAGGAACTGCGGGCCGCGCAGCTCGCGCAGGTTCTGCAGCGTCGGCACCAGGCTGTCCAGATCGTGCCCGTCGATGGGACCGACGTAGTTGAAGCCGAACTCCTCGAACATCGTCGCCGGCGCGACGAAGCCCTTCGCGTGCTCCTCGAGGCGCTTGGCGAGCTCGAACAGCGGCGGCACGTTCTGCAGCACCGCCCGGCCGACGTCGCGCGCCTTCGTATAGAAGCGGCTCGACAGCAGCCGCGCGAAATAGCGGTTGAGCGCGCCCACCGGCGGCGAAATCGACATGTCGTTGTCGTTGAGCACGACGAGCAGGTCGATGTCGGGCGTCACGCCGGCGTTGTTCAACGCCTCGAAGGCCATGCCGGCGGTCATCGCGCCGTCGCCGATCACCGCGACGTGGCGCCGCCGGGAAGGCCCGACGTTCTCGCCCTGGTTGCGCGAGGCGACCGCCATGCCGAGCGCGGCCGAGATCGACGTCGACGAATGCGCGGTGCCGAAGGCGTCGTATTCGCTCTCGCTCCTGCGAGGAAAGCCGGAGATGCCGCCGTGCTGGCGCAGCGTGCACATGCGCTCGCGCCGGCCGGTGAGGATCTTGTGCGGGTAGCTCTGGTGGCCAACGTCCCAGATCAGCCGGTCGCGCGGCGTGTCGAAGACGTAATGCAGCGCGATCGCCAGCTCGACCGTGCCGAGGTTCGACGACAGATGCCCGCCGGTGCGCGACACCGATTCGAGCACGAAGGCACGCAGCTCCCGCGCGAGCTGCGCGAGCGATGCGCGATCGAGCCTGCGCAGCGCAGCCGGATCGTCGATTGTCGACAGCAGCGGACCGGCGGAGACATC
>DATGRE010000166.1:0-21551 GCA_035303885.1 Zeimonas sp.
ACTCGGGGAAGGTGTTCGTCGAGAAACGCTGGTGCACGAGCGCCACCGCGGTGACGACGCGCGGATCCTGCAGGTCGAGGTAGTACTGGCCCACCTGCCCGCACAGGAGCAGGCCCTTGTAGACGATCGTGCGCGCCGACATCGACGGCACGAAATACTCGCGACCGTGCTTCAGGCGCAGGTTCTGGATCGCGTGGCTCGCCGTCTTGCGGATCACGTAGAGCTTGCGCTCGAGCGCGTCGGTGACCATGACGTCCGGTCCGCGCCCGACGAAGATCTGGCGGATCACCGGCTCCTTCGCGCGCACCGCGGGCGACATCGGCATGGCCCGGTCGACCGGCACGTCGCGCCAGCCGAGCAGCACCTGCCCCTCGGCGCGCACCGCGCGCTCGAGCTCCTGCTCGCAGGCGAGACGCGAGCCGTGCTCCTTCGGCAGGAACACCATGCCGACGCCGTACTCGCCGGCCGGCGGCAGCTGGACGCCGAGCTTGGCCATCTCCTCCCGGAAGAACGCGTCCGGGATCTGGATGAGGATGCCGGCGCCGTCGCCCATCAGCGGATCGGCGCCGACCGCCCCGCGGTGATCGAGGTTGCAGAGGATCTGCAGACCCTGCTCGATGATCGAATGGCTCTTCTTGCCGCCGACGTGCGCGACGAAGCCGACGCCGCAGGCGTCGTGCTCCAGGGCGGGGTCGTACAACCCTTGACGGGTCGCGAAGGCGGCTTCGGGTGTCTGCGGCGGCGAGAGGCGCATCGTCGGGCTCCCCCGGAATCGGAAGGGAAATGCCAGGTGCATGGGCTCGGCGTTCGAGCGGTCGAAGACGCTTTAGTTAGCGCTCGCTGACGGCGAAAGCCTCGCCGTGCTGCGGGCACGACGCATTTCCGCCCGTGAAAACGGCCCGAACGAAATTCAGTGTAGCGCGCGCTCCGATCGATTAGAAGCGCTTTCGAAGGGATTTTGTTGCGCTGCACCATGCCGGTGCGTGCACGCCCCGACCGGGTGCACGAAACGTCGCTTTCGGCACGCTGCATGCACGACGACGGCGCATCGGTCGGTCGGGCGGCGCCGAGGCGCCGCGCCATTCCTCGGCGGGGCCTATGCCGACGCGTCGCTCGCCGCCCCCAGCAGATCGGCGCCGCGCAGCGAATCGGGATCGCCGCCGGCGAGACGAACGTGTTCGCGCACCGCGAAGCGATCGGTCATTCCGGCGATGTAGTCGGCGATCGCCCGCTCCCCGAGCGCGTCGACGCGCAGCCGATGCTCGTCGGGCAGCAGCGCCGGATCGGCCCGGTAGCGCGCGAACAGCTCGCGGACGATCGCACGCGCACGGCGCATCACCGCCAGCACGCGCTCGTGCTCGTACAGATGCGCGTGCAGGAAGCGCTTCAGCTCGGCGGAATCGGCGCGCATCCGCTCCGAGAAGCGCACGAGCGGCGGCGACGCGCGCACCTCGTCGATCGAACGCACCCCCGACGCGTCGATGCGCCGCCTCGTCTCGGAGATCAGGTCGGTGACGAGCTCGTCGATCATCCGCCGGATCGTCTCGTGGACCAGACGCCGGCCGGCGACTTCGGGATGCGCGCGTCGCACCGCCGCGCAGTGCCGTCCGAACAGGCGGACCTCGGCGAGCGCATCGAGCCGCAGCAATCCCGAGCGCAGCCCGTCGTCGATGTCGTGGTTGTTGTAGGCGATCTGGTCGGCGAGATTCGCCACCTGCGCCTCGAGCGAGGGCTGGCGCCGAAGGAGGAAGCGCTCGCCGACGTCGCCCAGGGCGCGCGCCTTCACCGGCGAGCAGTGCTTCAGGATCCCCTCGCGCGTCTCGAAACACAGGTTCAGGCCGTCGTGCTCCGCGTAGCGCTGCTCGAGCTCGTCGACGACGCGCAGCGACTGCAGATTGTGCTCGAAGCCGCCCCACGGCTTCATGCACGCGTCGAGCTCGTCCTGCCCGGCATGGCCGAAGGGCGTGTGGCCGAGGTCGTGCGCGAGCGCGATCGCCTCGACCAGATCCTCGTCCAGGCGCAGGCAGCGTGCGACCGAGCGCGCGATCTGCGCGACCTCGAGCGAATGCGTCAGCCGCGTGCGGAACAGGTCGCCCTCGTGATTGACGAAGACCTGCGTCTTGTATTCGAGGCGGCGAAACGCCGTGCAGTGGACGATGCGGTCGCGGTCGCGCTGGAACTCGCTGCGGGTGGCCGACGCCGGCTGGAGGAACCGGCGCCCGCGGCTCTTCGCCGGATCGGCGGCGTACGGGGCGCGCGATGCGTCGCGCACGGCGTCAGTCCATGCCCGCGCCGGCGAAGGCCGCCAAGGTCTCCGCGAGCGGGACGCCGGGCACGCGGCGCACGGTCGCACGGCCGAGCGCCTCGAGCAGCACGAATCGGGGCGTCCCCTGCTCGGCCTTCTTGTCGACGCTCATCAGCTCGAGCCAGCGCTCGACGGGCCACGAAGGCGCCTGCAGCGGAAGACGCGCGGCGGCGACGATCGCGGCCAGGCGCGCGCACGCGGCCGCGTCGATCATCGACAGGCGCCGCGACAGGTCGGCCGCCATCAGCATTCCGGTGCCGACCGCTTCGCCGTGCAGCCAGCGCCCGTAGCCGGATCCGGTCTCGATGGCGTGCCCGAAGGTGTGGCCGAAGTTCAGCAGCGCACGCATCCCGCTCTCGCGCTCGTCGCGCGCAACGACCTCGGCCTTGATCTCGCAAGAGCGCACGACGGCGTCGACCATCGGCTGCGGCTCGCAGCGCAGCAGCGCATCGAGGTCGCGCTCGAGCGCGGCGAGATAGGGCTCGTCGGCGATCGCGCCGTGCTTGATCATCTCGGCCAGCCCGGCGCTCAGCTCGCGCGGCGGCAGCGTGCGCAGCGCCTCGACGTCGGCCAGCACCAGTCGCGGCTGGTGGAACGCGCCGATCATGTTCTTGCCCAGCGGATGGTTGATCGCCGTCTTGCCGCCCACCGACGAATCGACCTGCGCGAGCAGCGTCGTCGGCACCTGCACGAAGTCGACGCCGCGCTGGTAGACCGCGGCGGCGAAGCCGGTCAGGTCGCCGACGACGCCGCCGCCGAGCGCGACGAGCAGGCAGCGCCGGTCGAAGCGCTTCGACAGCAGCCGCTCGAAGACGAGGTCGAGCGAGGCCTGGTTCTTGTGCGCCTCGCCGTCGGGCACGAGGATCGTCTCGACCGAGGCGGCGTCGCGCAGCGCGCCGACGAGCCGGTCGAGATACAGCGGCGCGACGGTTTCGTTGGTGACGACCGCCACCTGCCGTCCGGCGGCCAGCGCCGAGAGGTGCGGATCGCCATCGAGCAGGCCGGTGCCGATCCGGATCGGATAGGCGCGCTCGCCGAGCGCGACCTGCAGTTCGCGAACGTTCATCGGACGGGTCGCAGCGATTCGGGCAAGGCGTCGATTATATGGTCGACGAGCGCGTCGACCGGCTGGTGCGTGCTGTGCACGGTGCAGTGGGCGACGGCTTCGTACAGCGGCTCGCGCTGCGCGAGCAGCTGCGCGATGCGCTCGCGCGGATTCGGCGTCTGCAGCAGCGGGCGCGTGCGGTCGCGACGCAGGCGGCTCCACAGCTCGGGCGTCGCCGCCTTCAGGTAGACGACCCAGCCGCGCTCGCGCAGCAGCCGCCGGTTCTCTTCGGCGAGCACGGCCCCGCCGCCGGTCGCCAGCACGATGTCGGGCAGCGCGACCAGCTTCTCGAGCATCGCGCGCTCGCGTCGGCGGAACCCCGGCTCGCCCTCGAGCTCGAAGATCGTCGCGATCGGCACGCCGCAGCGCTCCTCGAGCGCGCGATCGGCGTCGACGAAGCGGCGGCCCAGTCGCGCGGCCAGGCGTCGCCCGACCGTCGACTTGCCCGCGCCCATCATGCCGACCAGGATCAGGGGCCGGGCGGCGTCGGGCTGCGTTGCGTCGGTTTCGGTCATCGGCTCGGGTGGCTGCGGCTCGCCGGATGAGCACGCCGGAAAGACACGCGCGCCCCGAAGGGCGCGCAATGCGGATGCAACGATAGGATACGCGCCGGCGCACGCCGGCGCGCGGGCGACGTTCAGCGCGCGAGCGCGGTGTCGGTGACGACGCGCGGCGTGAGGAACACCAGCAGCTCCGCCCGGTTGTTGATGCGCGAGTTGTTCTTGAAGGCGTGCCCGATCACCGGGAGGTCGCCGAGCAGCGGCACCTTGTTGACCTCGTTGCGCTCGAACTGCTCGTAGATGCCGCCGATGACGACCGTGCCCCCATTCTCGACGAGCACCTGCGTCTGCACGCGCCGCGTGTCGATCGCGGGGCCTGCGGGCGTCATGATGCCCACCGCGTCGCGGTTGACCTGCACCTCGAGGATCACGTTGCCTTCGGGCGTGATCTGCGGCGTGACCTCGAGCTTCAGGACCGCCTTGCGGAACTGGATCGACGTCGCGCCGCTCGAGGTGGCCTGCTGGTAGGGCAGCTCGGTGCCCTGCTCGATCACGGCGACGCCCTGGTCGGCGGTGAGTACGCGCGGGCTGGAGATGACCTTGCCGCGCTGGTCGGCCTCGAGCGCGGAGAGCTCGAGGTTCAGGAAGCGCGTGAGGTCGGAGCTGAACAGGCTCACCGCGAAGGTGGCCGGATCGGTACCCGAGATCGACCCCGCCGGCAGGTTCACGAAATTCGTGTTCGGCAGCAGCGCGGCGCCGCCGCCGCTGGTGCCGCCGGGCAGTTGCGCGAAGCCGCCGCCGGGCAGCGTCGTCCCGAGGTCGTGCACCCCCTGCAGGTTGCCCGAGATCGTCGCACGGCCCGCGCCGCCGGCGCTCGCGTTGATCCGGTTGAAGCCGAGCCGCACGCCGAGGTTGCGCGTGAAGCGGTCGTCGGCTTCGACGATGCGCGCCTCGATCAGCACCTGGCGCACGGGGATGTCGATCTGCGCGATGACCTTGCGCACCTCCTCGAGCCGCGCTGCCGTGTCCTGCACGAACACCTTGTTCGTGCGCTGGTCGATGACGACGCTGCCGCGCTTGGAGAGCACGCGCTGCTTCTCATCGGCGAGCAGCTTCTGCAGCGCCTCGGCCTTCTGATAGTTCAGCTGGAAGGTCTCGGTACGCAAGGGCTCGATGTCTGCGATCTGCGCACGCGACTCGAGCTCGAGCTTCTCCTTCGCGGCAAGCTCCTCGCGCGGCGCCACCATGATGACGTTGCCGTTCTTGCGCATGTCCAGACCCTTGGAGTCCAGGATGATCGCAAGGGCCTGGTCCCACGGCACGTCCTTCAGGCGCAGCGTCAGGCTGCCGGCCACCGAGTCGCTGGTGACGATGTTCAGGTCGGTGAAGTCGGCGATGACCTGCAGCAGCGCCCGCACGTCGACGTTCTGGAAGTTCAGCGACAGGCGCTCGCCCTTGTAGCCGGGCTGCGTGCCGGCGACGAGTCGGTTCGGATCCTCGCGCAGCGCCTTCACCTCGACGACGAACTGCGTGTCGCTCTGGTACGCGTTGTGCTCCCACAGCCCCTGCGGCTCGATGACGAGCCGGGCGTTCTCGCCCTGCTGGAAGGCCCGCACGGTGCGCACCGGCGTGCCGAAGTCGCTGACGTCGAGCCGGCGGCGCAGGTTCTCGGGCAGTTGCGTGCCGATGAAGTCGACGACCACCGACTGCCCCTGCTGCCGGATGTCGACGCCGACCCCCGGATCGGAGAGCTCGACGACGACGCGCCCCTCGCCTTCCTTGCCGCGGCGGAAATCGACGTCGCGCAGCGCATGGTCGCGGGCGCCGTCCGAGCGCGCGAAGTTGTACACCGTTCCCGACTGCGCGGTCGCCGCCGCGCTGGGCGTCGGTTCGAGCGCGACGACGATCGCGTTGCCGTCGATCGTCGTCTCGTAGCTCAGCGGCCGCTTCAGGTTCAGCACGATGCGCGAGCGCTCGCCCGACTGGACGATCGCCACGCTGCGCACCTCGCCCTGCGGCAGCTCGATCGAGTTGTGCCCCGAACGATTGTCGGTGTCGACGAAATCGAAGGCGATGCGCGGTGGATTCGTGACCGAGAAGCCGACCGGCGCCGTCGTCGGCGCGTTCTTCAGTCCGATGCGCACGTAGGTCGTGCTGCCCTGCTTCACGCTGCTGACCGACTCGATCGAATTGGCCTGCGCCATCGCGGCCTGCGGCGCCGCGGCGGCTGCGAGCACGGCGGCCGCGATGCATGCCGCGCCGGCCGCGCGGGCGGCCACGTGGTAGACCGCCCGCATCGCCGGGCCGATGCTGCCGAACATCGCTTTCATTGAGCGCTCCCGTCCTGGATCTGCAGTGTCGTTTCGCGCTCGACCCAGTCGCCGACGGCGTCCTGGACCAGTTCCTTCAGCTTGACCTCGGTCTCGCTGATGCGCGTGATCATTCCGAAGTTCTGTCCCGCGTAGTTGCCTACGCGCGCCTGGTAGACGAGGTTCTCGGCCTGCAGCAGCGCATAGGCGCCGTGCCGGTTCTCGAGATGGCCGACCATGCGGATCGCATCGAGCGGGTAGCTCTCGAGTGCCTCGCGCCGGCGGTTGAGGTCGGGCTTGAGGCCGCCGCGCGCCACGGCGCCGTCGTCGGCCGACGCGCCGCCCAGCTTGGCGACCGAGAACGGATCGACCTGCCCCTCGTTGTCGTAGCGATACGGCTCGAAGTGGCGTGGTTCGCTGATCGGATGGTGCACCGGCTTCACGCCGGCGCGCACCGTCTGCATCCACTGGCGCAGCTCGGCCTGGTCGTTCGCGCAGCCGGCGAGCGATGCGGCGGCCAGGACGCCCAGCGCGGCAAGCAGCGGCTTCATGTTCGTCGTCCTCACTTCTTCTTCGCCTTCGCCTCGGCCGCCTTGCGCCGCTGCTCGGCGATCTCCTCGGGATCGAGATAACGGAAGGTCTTGGCGATCGCCTCCATCGTCAGCGGGCCCGACGCCTGCGCCGCCGGTGCGCCGCGCTCCGACGGCAGGGAGATCTGCAGGTTGTTCAGCGTGACGATGCGCGCGAGATTGGCGATCTCGCTGGTGAAGGCGCCGAAGGCGTGGTAGGTCCCGGTGACGCGGATCGCGATCGGCAGCTCCGCGTAGTAGTCGCGCACGACGACCTGTCCGGGCTTGAACAGCTCGAACTGCAGCCCGCGGCCGATTCCGGCCTGGTTGATGTCGGACAGCAGCGCGTCCATCTCGGCTTTGCTCGGCAGCTGCTTCTCGAGCTGGCTGACGTACTGCATCACCTGCTCCTTCTGCTGGCGCAGCGACTCGAGGTTCACCGCCTGGCGCGTCTTGTCGACGAACTCCTGCTTCAGACGCTGCTCCTCGGCGACGCGCGCATCGAGCTCCTCGAGCTGGCCACGCCAGTAGCCGAGCCAGGCCGCGACGCCGAGCGCCGCGACGATGCCGACGAGCAGCGCGATGCGCGGCACGATCGGCCACAGGCCGGGATGGCGCCCCTGCAGTCCCTGGAACTGCGCGCTGATCGCGGAAAGGTCGATCGACGGATTGAAGCGGGACATCGCGCTCACCTCACCGTGTTCGCCGCGACCGGGCCGCCCACGCCCCTGGGCGTCTCCGGCGTGGTGTCGGCGTCGTTGGAGCGGACCAGCGCGTTCAGCGAGAACTCGAACAACCGCCGTTCGGTGTCGGCCGCCGCCCCCTTCGTCGCGCCCAGCGAAACCGCCTTGATCTCGACCAGCTCCGGGCGCTCGAGCCACGGCGTGTGGTTCGACAGGTTGCGCAGCAGCTCCGAGACGCGCTCGTTGGACTGCGCGTAGCCGACCAGCGTCACCTTGCGCTCGTCCTGGCGCATCGACTTCAGGTACAGGCCGTCGGGCACATGCTTGACGAGCTCGTCCATCAGGTGGACGGGGATCGTGCGGTTGGTCTGCAGGCTCTCGACCGCCGCCTGCCGCGCGCGCAGTGATTCGATCTCGGCGCGCAGCGTCGCGATCTCCTTGATCTGCTCGTCGAGCTTGGCGTTCTCCGCGCGTATGAAGTCGTTGCGCGCGCGCTGCTCGTCGATGCGCCCGTCGATGGCGAAGGCGACGAGCACGCAGCCGGCGCCCGCCACCAGCGCGGTGAGCACCCCGAGCCCGACGAAATCCTTCTTGCGCCGCTCGCGGCGCATCTCCCGGTGGGGGAGGAGGTTGATGCGCGGAATCATGCGTCGAACCTCCGCATCGCGAGACCCGTCGCCACCAGCAGCGCCGGCGCATCGGCGCGCAGCTGCCGGTCGCGGATCGCGTCGGACACCTCCATCCCCTGGAAGGGGCTGAGGATCTCGGTCGGCACCTGCGTGCGCTGCATCACGGCGTCGGCCAGCCCGGGCACGACCGACGAGCCGCCGGCGAGGTAGATCTGGTCGACGCGCGTGTACGGCGTCGACGTGAAGAAGAACTGCAGCGCGCGCGCGATGTCGGTGGCGCCCTGCTCGATGAACGGCTGCAGCAGGTCGCGCTGGTAGTTGTCCGGCAGGTCGCCGGTGCGCTTCTTCAGCTCGGCCTCCTCCGGCGTGAGCCCGTAGAGCCGGACGAGGTCCTGCGTGAGCTGCTGCCCGCCGAAGGTCTGCTCGCGCTCGAACACCGTCTGCTCGTTGAGCACGACAGCGAGCGAGGTCGTCGTCTGGCCGATCGAGAACACGGCGATGATCTGCCCCTGGCCGTTGTTCGGCAGGAAGCGCGTGACGTGATCGACCGCCGAGCGCAGCGCATAGCTCTCGACGTCCATCACGACGGGAGTCAGCCCGGCCATCTCGGCGACGGCGACGCGATCGTCGACCTTCTCCTTACGCGAGGCGGCGAGCAGCATCTCGACCTCGTCCTCCGAGCCCTTGGCCGGCCCGAGCAGCTGGAAGTCGAGGTTCACCTCCTCGATCGGGAACGGGATGTACTGGCTCGCCTCGGCCTCGACCTGCACTTCGTAGTCCTCCTCGCGCAGGCCGGCGGGCACCAGGATCTTCTTCGTGATCACCGAGCCGGCGGGCAGCGCGAGCGCGGCGTCGCGGGCGCGACTGTTGCATTTGCGCAGCGCGCGCGCCAGCGCGTCGGCCACCGCCTCGGCCTTCTCGATGTTGCCGTCGACGATCGCGCCGCGCTCGATCGGCTCGATCGCATAGCGTTCCAGGCGCATCGGCGTGCGCTGACCCTTGGCCAGCTCGACGACCTTGACGCTGGAGGCGCTCAGGTCGATGCCGACCAGCGGCGGCGAACTTCGGCGGAACAGATTCGTGAGCGCTATCGCCATTGGCGTCTCGCTTCAAAAAGTCCCGTAGACTTAAGGACTTGCGCTTGTTATTCAGAAATCGCTCGAGATGCTGTCGACGAGCTCGATTTACTGTAAAGCGTTTTGTGCGGTTGTTCGCAGCGCGCCGCGACCATCGGTCGTACGTCACCGACCGCTGGGCAGCGTTGCTGTGCGAGCACCGATCGACGGCATTCGGAAGGGCGCGCGCGGCACGGAACCGCGGCTCTTCGATGCGTATAAAATTCGCAACAGTTTCAGCGGCACCCGCCCGTAATGCCCGAACGCAAGGCTCGTAGGCCCCGGCCGAAGTCCCCCCCGAAGAAGTCGCCGTGGCTGCGGGTCGCGCTGGCGGTCGTTGCGATTCCGCTGGTGCTCGCGGTGTCCGGCGCACTGCTCGGCGTGTTCTCGCTGCTGCTGCTCAACGACCGGCTGCCGTCGCTCGACGCGATGCTCGATTACCGGCCGCGCATCCCGTTACGGGTCTACACGGCCGACGGCCAGCTCATCGGGGAGTTCGGCGAGGAGCGACGCACCTTCGTGCGCATCGAGGACGTTCCCGACGTGATGAAGAAGGCCGTGCTCGCCGCCGAGGACACGCGCTTCTTCGAGCACGTCGGCGTCGACCCGATCGGCGTGGCGCGCGCCGCGCTGGCGAACCTGTTCGCCGGCGGCACCGAGCAGGGCGCGAGCACGATCACGATGCAGCTCGCGCGCGAGTTCTTCCTGTCGAACGAACGGACGTACACCCGCAAGATCGTCGAGATCCTGCTCGCGCTGCGCATCGAGGACACGCTCAGCAAGGAACAGATCTTCGAGCTGTACCTGAACCAGATCTATCTCGGGAAACGCTCCTACGGCTTCGCCGCGGCCGCACGCACCTATTTCGACAAGCCGCTGTCGCAACTGAGCGCGGCCGAGGCGGCGGTGCTCGCCGGCCTGCCGAAGGCGCCGTCGCGCTTCAACCCGATGGTCAACCCGGCGCGCGCCATCGAGCGTCAGCGCTACATCCTCGGGCGGATGCGCGATGCCGGCTTTCTCACGCAGGCCGAGTACGAGGCGGCGATGACCGAGCGGCTCGTGTTCTCGCCGGCGCGCGTCGACTATCCCGTCGAGGCGCCGTACGTCGCGGAGCTCGCCCGCCAGCTCGCTTTCGATCTGTATCGCGAGGACATCTACACGGCGGGACTGAAGATCTACACGACGATCGACCCGGCGCACCAGGCGGCGGCGAATGCCGCGCTGGAGAAGGGCGTCCTCGAATACGACCGTCGACACGGCTTCCGCGGACCGGAGCGCGTGATCCCGCTGCCCGACGATCCGCAGGCCGCCGAGGACGCGATCGATGCGGCGCTGGGCGACGATGCCGACATCGGCCGCTTCCTGTCCGCTGTGGTGCTCGAGGCCGGTCCGAAGCGCGTCGTCGTCTCGCGCGGCGACGGCAATCCGATCGAGATCACCGGCGCCGCACTGAAGTTCGCGGCCGCGGCGCTGAGTCCGCGCGCGAGCGCGGCGCGGCGTCTCGTGCGCGGCGCGGTCATCCGCATCTCGCGCGACGGCGACGGATACCGCATCTCGCAGCTGCCCGAGGTCCAGGCGGCGCTGGTCTCGATGGACACGCACGACGGCGCGGTGCGCGCGCTGGTGGGCGGCTTCGACTTCGCACGCAACCGCTTCAACCGGGTCGTGCAGGCGTGGCGCCAGCCCGGCTCGAGCTTCAAGCCGTTCATCTATTCCGCGGCGCTCGAGAAAGGCTTCATGACCTCGACGATCGTCAACGACGCGCCGGTGCTCATCGACCCGGCGCGCACCGGCGGCCAGCTCTGGGACCCGAAGAACTACGACGGCAAGTACGAGGGACCGATCCCGTTGCAGACCGGACTGGCGAAGTCGAAGAACATGGTCTCGGTGCGCATCCTCGACGCGATCGGGCCGCAATACGCACAGGACTACGTCTCGCGCTTCGGCTTCGATCCCGAGCGGCACCCGGCGTTCCTGACGATGGCGCTGGGCGCCGGATCGGTCACTCCGTGGCGGATGGTCGAGGCGATCTCGGTGTTCGCCAACGGCGGCTACCGGGTCTCGCCCTACATCATCTCGCGCATCACCGACTCGCAGGGCCGCCTGCTCGCCAGCGCCCGGCCCGCCCGCGCCGGCGACGAAGCGTTGCGCGTGATCGACGCGCGCAACGCGTTCCTGATGGACTCGATGCTGCGCGAGGTCGTGCGCGTCGGCACCGCGACGCGTGCGAAGACGCTCAAGCGCAGCGACCTCGCCGGCAAGACGGGCACGACGAACGATTCGGTCGACGCGTGGTTCGCCGGCTACCAGCCTTCGCTCGCCGCCGTCGCGTGGGTGGGCTTCGACCAGCCGCGCAAGCTCGGCGACCGTGAGACCGGCGGCGGCCTCGCGCTGCCGATCTGGATCGACTACATGGCGACGGCGCTCAAGGGCGTGCCCGAGGAGCCGCGAACGCCGCCCGAGGGCGTCGTGCGCATCGACGGGTACTACTATCTGTCGGAGACGCGCCCCGGCCAGGGCGTCGCCTCGCTCGGCGTCGCCGAGGAAGGCGTCGCGGCGGGCGCCGAGGCCGACCACATCCGAGACCAGGTCTTCTGAACGTGCCGACGACGGTGCGCGCGCCCGTTCCGGACGTCCCCGCGACGGTGCGCACGTCGCTCGCGGCGCCGTCGCCCGCCCGGCCGATCCCGCCGCGGCGCGCCGCGCTGCTGGCCTGCGCCGCGGCGCTGCTCACGGGCGGGTGCGGCCAGCGCGGTCCGCTCTACCTGCCCGAGAACGCGCCGCCGCCACGCCGCAGGCGCCCCGCCCCGCAGCCCGAAGCCGACGAGCCGACCCGATGAAACCCGAAGCACCGTTCCAGTACCGCAACGATTCGCTGCACGCCGAGGAGGTCGAGCTCGCGTCGATCGCCCGTACGCACGGAACGCCGGCCTACGTCTACTCGCGCGCGGCGATCGAGTCGGCCTTCGCGTCGTTCACCGATGCCGCGCGCGGGCGCGACGTGCTCGTCTGCTACGCCCTGAAGGCGAACTCGAATCTCGCGATCATCGAGCTGCTCGCGCGCGCCGGCGCCGGCTTCGACATCGTCTCGGGCGGCGAGCTGCGCCGGGTGATCGCCGCCGGCGGCGATCCGTCGAAGGTCGTCTTCTCGGGGGTCGGCAAGAGCGAAGCCGAGATGCGCCTCGCGCTGGAGGCGGGCGTGCGATGCTTCAACGTCGAGTCGGAGAGCGAACTGCTGCGCATCGACCGCGTCGCCGCATCGATGGGGCGGCGCGCACCGGTGTCGCTGCGCGTGAACCCCGACGTCGATGCGCGCACGCATCCGTACATCTCCACCGGATTGCGCGAGAGCAAGTTCGGCATCGCGCACGACGATGCGCTCGACGTCTATCGGCGCGCGGCGCGCCTGGCGCACGTCGAGCCGATCGGCATCGACTGCCATATCGGATCGCAGATCACGTCGGTCGAGCCGTACCTCGCCGCGGCCGACAAGCTGCTCGAGCTCGTCGACGCGCTGCACGCCGAAGGCATCGAGCTGCGGCACATCGATTTCGGCGGAGGGCTCGGCATCCGCTACCGCGACGAGACTCCGCCCGAGCCGCGGACGCTGCTCGGGGCGCTGTTCGAGCGTCTCGACCGCCATCCGCGCGGCGCGCGCTACGCGCTGCTCTTCGAATTCGGCCGTTCGATCGTCGGCAATGCGGGCATGCTGCTCACGCGAGTCGAGTACCTGAAACGCAACGGCGAGCGGCACTTCGCCGTCGTCGACGCAGCGATGAACGACCTGATGCGTCCGGCGCTGTACGACGCCTATCACGGGGTACTGCCGCTGCAGCGACGCGCCGAGCTGCCCGCGCAGCGCTACGACGTCGTCGGACCGGTGTGCGAATCGGGCGACTGGCTCGCGCGCGACCGTGCGCTCGCGATCGCCGAGGGCGACCTGCTGGCGATCGCCTCCGCGGGCGCCTACGGCATGGCGATGGCGTCAAACTACAACACGCGTCCGCGCGCAGTCGAGGTGCTCGTCGACGGCGCACGGGCGCACGTCATCCGCGAGCGCGAGACCGTGGAGTCGCTGTTCGCGCTCGAGCGGCGGCTGCCGTAGCGTAGGCCGCGCCGCCCTGCGCCCGTGCCGGACGGGCCCAGTGCCAGGTCAGGCGCAGCGCCAGCAGTCCGCCGACGACGAGCGCCCATGCGAGCGGCGCCGAGAAATCGTTCTTGCCCGCCTTGTGCCACCAGTAATGCAGGATCGCGAGCACCGCGATCGCGTAGACGAGGCGATGCAGCTCCTGCCAGCGACGCCCGAGCCGGCGCATCATCGCGTTGGTCGACGTCGCCGCCAACGGGATCATCAGCACGAACGCCGTGAACCCGACCGTGATGAACGGACGCTCGAGCACGTCGTCGACGATCGCGTGCCAGTCGAACCACTGGTCGAGCCACACGTACGTGAGCAGGTGCAGGCACGCGTAGAAGAACGCGAACAGGCCGAGCATGCGGCGCAGCCGCGCGAGCACGTTCCACCCGGTGAGCCGGCGCAGCGGCGTGACGGCCAACGTGATGCACAGCATCGCCAGCGTCCAGGTGCCGGTGGATCGCTGCACGAACTCCGCCGGATTGGCGGTCAGCGCGTCGTACGCGCCCAGCACGAACAGGCGCACGAGCGGAACGAGCGCCAACGCGAACACCACCGCCCGCAGCATCCGGATGCGCCGCGCACCGCCCGCAGGGCGGAGCGGCGCGGCACCCTGCCCGGCTTGCGTTCGAGAGGCGGCGGCCAGGTCAATACTCCTTGCGCAGATCCATTCCGGTGTACAGCGACGCGACGAGGTCGCCGTAGCCGTTGAATGGCTTCGTCGGCTGGCGCCGTGCGAACAGGCCGCCCTCGCCGATCCGGCGTTCCATCGCCTGCGACCAGCGGGGGTGGTCGACGTCGGGATTCACGTTCGCGTAGAAGCCGTACTCGTGCGGTGCGGCCCGCTGCCAGCTGTTCACCGGCTGGCGCTCGACGAAGCGGATCGCCACCAGCGATTTCGCGCTTTTGAAGCCGTATTTCCACGGGACGACGATCCGCAGCGGCGCACCGTTCTGCTTCGGCAGCACCTCGCCGTACAGGCCGAAGGTGAGCAGCGTCAGCGGATGCGCGGCTTCGTCGATGCGCAACCCTTCGGTGTACGGCCACGCGAGCACCGAGGAGCGCACGCCGGGCATCTGCTTCGGATCGGCGAGCGTGACGAACTCGACGAACTTCGCGTCCCCCGTCGGCTCGACGTGCTTCATCAGTTCGACGAACGAATAGCCGATCCACGGGATGACCATCGACCAGCCCTCGACGCAGCGCAGCCGATAGATGCGCTCCTCCAGGGGCGCGAGCCGCCGCAGCTCGTCGACGTCGAAGCGCCGCGGCCTGGCCACCGCGCCTTCGACCGACACGGTCCACGGCTGCACGCGCAGCGATTTCGCGTAGCGCGCGGGATCGGACTTGTCGGTGCCGAACTCGTAGAAATTGTTGTAGCCGGTCACGTCCTCATACGGCGTGGCCCGCTCCATCGTCGAGAACCGGCTGGGCCTCGCCTCGAGCTTCGGCGCCGGGTCGTCGACGCCGGCGGCAGCGGCCCGCGCCAGGGGCGCGAACGAAGACGCGACGAGCGGCGCGAGCGCCGCACCGGCCGCGGCGCCCAGCAGCGCGCGCCGCTGCGCACGCTGCTGCTCGCGAACGCGCTGGTAGACCTGCGGCGGCGTGATTTCGCCGGGCTTCGGGTGGGCGGGATGCGCAATGCGGATCTGCATGACCGGCTCCTCGCGAACCGGTGGGTCGCACCCGCGACCGTCGAACTTACCGCGTGCAGGCGGCGGGAGGAACCGCACCGGGACGGCCGGCGAGCGCCGGCCGGACAGCTCTCAGCTTACCCCTCGACGCGCGACGACCCCGCCGCCGCGGCGGGGCACACGGCAGTGCCGCTCAGCGCAGGCCCGACATGTACTGCGCGACGGCCTTGATCTCGCGGTCGGACAGACGCTCGGCGATCGTGCGCATCTCCTCGCTGTTCGCCCGCTCGCCGCTGCGGAACTTCATCAGCTCCGCCTCGGCGTACTGGGCGAACTGGCCCTGCAGCCGCGGGTACAGCGACGGAATGCCGGCACCGTTCGGGCTGTGGCAACCGGCGCAGGCCGGAACGCCCTTGGCAGCGAGGCCGACGCGGTAGATGTTCTGCCCGATCTTCGCGAGCTCGGCGTCGGTGGCGACCGCCGGCGTGAGCGACTGCGCGCCGAAATGCGCGGCGACGTTGCGGATGTCCTCCGGCGAGAGCATCGCGGCGAAACCCGCCATGATCGCGCTCGGACGCAGCGCCTGTTCCGCACCTTCCTGCGGCTTGAAATCGTTCAGCTGCTTGGCAAGGTAGCCGGGATGCTGGGCCGCCAGCTTGGGATTCTCCGGCAACGGACTGTTGCCGTCGGCGCCGTGGCACGCCGCGCAGACCTCCTGCGCGATCTGCGCGCCGCGTTGGAGATCGACCTTCGCCGGCTCGGCGGGCGCAGACCCCTGCGCCGATGCGATGGGAACGAAGGCCACGGCCGCGACGACCGCGAGCCCGGCCGAACCGATGGCGACGGCGCCCGGAATTCTCGTTCGGAACATGGGACGGATCCGCAGAATCGACGGACCCGCACTCGGGTCCGACAAAGCCTGCGATTGTACAATAGGCCCCGATTTCGTAGAGGTTCCTCGCGTCGTGGTTCCCGCACTGTCGACCGCGCGGTTCGCAACCACCGTCGCCCGCCTCTCCCAACTGCCCGAGCCGCATCTCGCCGAGGTGGCCTTCGTCGGCCGCTCGAACGCCGGCAAGTCGTCGGCGATCAATGCGCTGTGCGGACAGCGGCGGCTCGCCTTCGCCAGCAAGACCCCCGGACGCACGCAGGCGCTGAACTACTTCGCGCTCGGCCCGGCGAATGCCGAGCCGCTCGCCTGGCTGGTCGACACGCCGGGCTACGGCTACGCGGCCGCGCCGCTCGAGGTCAAGCGCGGCTGGGACCAGCTTGCCGGACGCTACCTGGCCCAGCGACGCACGCTCGCGGGCGTCGTGCTCGTGCTCGACATCCGGCGCGGGCTGACCGCGCTCGATCGGACGCTCCTGGACTGGATCCCGCCGCACGTGCCGATCCTGGTGCTCGCGAGCAAGGCCGACAAGCTCGGCAACGAGCAGCGCGCGGCCGCGATGCGCGAGCTGGAGGCGGCGCTGCGCGAAACCGGAAGGACCAACCCGCTCACTCTGCTATCGTTTTCCGCGATCCGGCGCATCGGCATCGACGAAGCGCGCGAGATCATCGCCGGCTGGTTGCGGCACGGAGAGACGACATGACCTACGACTCGACGCGCGGCGGATTTCCGCACGTTCGGATGCGCCGGCTGCGGCGCGACGACTTCTCCCGGCGGCTGGTGCGCGAGCATCGCCTGGCTGCCGACGACCTGATCTACCCGATCTTCGTGCTCGACGGCGCATCGCGCACCGAAGCGGTCGCCTCGATGCCGGGCGTCGAACGATCGAGCGTCGACCGGCTGCCGGCCATCGCCGAGCAGTGCCTGCAGCTCGGCATCCCCGTGCTCGCGCTCTTCCCGGTGATCGAGCCGTCGGCCAAGAGCGCCGATGGTGCGGCGGCCACCGACCCCGACGGACTGGTGCCGCGCGCGGTGCGCGCGCTGAAGCAGCGCTTCCCCGAGCTGGGCCTGCTCACCGACGTCGCGCTCGACCCGTACACCACGCACGGCCAGGACGGCGTCGTCGACGAGAACGGCTACGTGCTCAACGATCGCACCGTGGAGATCCTGCGCCGACAGGCGCTGGTGCAGGCCGAGGCCGGCGTCGACATCGTCGCCCCCTCGGACATGATGGACGGACGCATCGGCGCGATCCGCGCGGCGCTCGAGGAGGCCGGACACATCCACACCCGGATCATGGCGTATTCGGCGAAATACGCATCCGGCTTCTACGGGCCGTTCCGCGATGCGGTCGGCTCGGCCGGCAACCTCGGCAAGGGCGACAAGAAGACCTACCAGATGGATCCGGCCAACTCCGACGAAGCGCTGCGCGAAGTCGCGCTCGACCTCGCCGAGGGCGCCGACATGGTGATGGTCAAGCCCGGCATGCCGTATCTCGACATCGTGCGCCGCGTGAAGGACGAGTTTCGCTGCCCGACCTTCGTCTACCAGGTGAGCGGCGAATACGCGATGCTGAAGGCGGCGGCGGCCAACGGCTGGCTCGACGAACGGACCGTCGTCCTCGAGTCGCTGCTCGCGATGCGCCGCGCCGGCGCCGACGGCATCCTCACCTATTTCGCGGCCGACGTCGCACGCTGGCTGCGCGAGACTCGCTGACGCGCTTTCGGCGCCGTGCCATGCCGATCGTCGCCGCCGTCGAGGCGCACGCGGCGAAGGACCGGCGACGGGACCGCCGGCGGGGCGCTTTCGGGCGCTCCCGCACCCCTTTCGCACTCGTGCCGCGCGCACGGCCCTCGCTGCGGCGCATCAGGCTCCGGCCGAAGGCGCGGTCTCGTCGATCGCCCATTGCGCGTACGACGGCCAGACAGCCTCCGGCGCGAGCGTGACGATCTCGGGCACGTCGTACGGATGCAGCGCGGCGAGACGGCGCACGCATTCGTCGTGCCGCGCACGGGTCGTCTTCACGAGCAGCGTGATCTCGTCGGCGCTCTCGACCGCGCCCTGCCATCGGTAGACCGAGCGGCAGGCGCCGAGCACGTTGACGCAGGCCGCCAGGCACTCGTCGACGAGCGCACGCGCGATCGTCGAGGCGGCGGCGTCGTCGGGAACGTTCGAGACGACGAGCCGCAGCTCGGTTGCGGGGGATGTCACGATGTTCACCTCGCGTAGCGCCGGCGCGTGAGCACCAATGCGATGTACAGCGCCGCCGCGGTGTAGCCGACGAGCGTCGCCAGCGGAACGAAGGGTTCGCTCGGCAGGCTGCCGAGCACGAGCGGCCGGACGAGCTCGACCGCGGGCGCGAGCGGCAGCACGTGCGCGATCGCGGCCAGCCAATCGGGCAGCCGGTCCATCGGGAAGTAGACGCCGGAGAGGAAGGTGAGCGGCGTGATGAAGAGCGTGAAATAGAACGTGAAGAAGTCGTAACCGCGCGCCAGCGCGTTCACGCACAGGCCGATCGCGCTGAAGCACAGGCCGGTGAGCACGACGACGAACAGCGTCAGCGGCAGCGTGGGAGCGCGCGAGATGTCGAGCACCCAGACGACGACGAGGATCGCGAATCCCGACAGCACCGCCTTGGCGCCCGCCCAGGCCCATTCGGCGATCACGATGTCGTCGAGCTCCAGCGGCGCGTTCATCAGCGACTCCCACGTGCGCTGCACGTGCATGCGCGAGAACGCGGAGTACAGCGACTCGAAGCTAGCCGCCATCATCGTGCTCATGCACATCGAGCCGGCGGCGAGATAGACGATGTACGGCACGCCCTCAACACGCTCGAGCAGGCTACCCAGGCCGTAGCCGAAGGCGACCAGGATGATCAGCGGATCGGCGACGTTGCCGATGATGCTGGCGAAGGCGAGCTTGCGCCAGACGAGCAGGTTGCGGCGGAAGACGGGGACGAAGCGCAGGGAGAAGCGCGGGAGGGCGTAGGCGTTCATGTGGGTGGCATTCGGGACGATCGCACACGAGCGGTGGGCGCGTGCAAAGGCGCGAGCCGTCCGCCCCGGGGCGGACGGCTCGCGCCTTTGCCGGGAGGGTCGTCGGTGCTCGTACGCATTGCAGGACGGCTCACCACGCACGGCTCTCCTCGCTCGTCCAAGCATAACTACCTTCCGAACGCCATCACCACCGCTCGAACGGCAGGCGACCGCGGTGCGCAGGCGTTCGAATACGCCTCGCGTCAGTCGCGCAGGTCGCGGCCGGTGAGCTTGAGGAAGACGTCCTCGAGGTTGGCCGGTCTCTGCAGCGTGTGCAAGGGCGGTGTCGCCGCGGCGGCGTCGGCGCAGGCGCGCTGCGCGCTGTCGAGGTCGCCGCAGTACAGGAACGCCGTCTCGCCGACCAGTTCGACGCGCTTCGCGAAGCGCGGCGCCGACTCGCGTGCCCAGCGTGCGACGCCGTCGCCGGTGACCTCGATCACCTGCGGCTCGATGCGGCTGCGGATCAGCGCCCTTGGCGAATCGAGCGCGATCAGCCTGCCGTGATCGATGATCGCGAGGCGATGGCACAGCCGCTCGGCTTCCTCCATGAAGTGCGTCGTCAGCACGATCGTCTTGCCGCGCGTCGTGAGCTGCTTCAGGCGGTCCCACATCAGGTGGCGCGCCTGCGGATCGAGCCCGGTCGTCGGCTCGTCGAGGAACAGCACTTCGGGATCGTTGACCAGCGCGCGCGCCAGCGTCAGGCGCCGGCGCATCCCGCCCGAGAGCTCGTCGATGCGCGCATCGCGCTTGTGGGCCAGGCCGGCGAAGGCGAGCAGCTCGTCGAGCCGCTGCGCGACCGCGCGATGCGACAGGCCGAAATAGCGCCCGAAGACGAGCAGGTTCTCGGCGACGGTGAAATCGGGATCGAGCGAGTCGCTCTGCGGCACGACACCCACGCGCGCGCGCGCCTGGCGGGCACGCGCGGGCACGGGAAGGCCGAGCAGCTCGATCGTGCCGGCCGACGGCTCGACCAGACCGAGCACCGCCTTCAGCGTCGTGCTCTTGCCGGCTCCGTTCGGGCCGAGCAGTCCGAAGCACTCGCCGGCGCGCACCGAGAAATCGAGGCCGGCAATCGCCTCGAAGTCACCGAAGCGCTTGCGCAAGCCCCGAACGATGAGGACGTCCGACACGCGCCACGGAACGGCGCCGCGCAGTGCGGCGCCGCGAAAGGCCGAGCTCAGCTCGCGGATTCGGCCGCGTCGTCCTCGACGGGCTCGGGGCGGTCCACCAGCTCGACCAGCGCCATCGGCGCGGCGTCGCCTTCGCGATAGCCGAACTTCAGGATGCGCAGGTAGCCGCCGTTGCGGGTGGCGTAGCGCGGCCCGAGCTCGTCGAAGAGCTTGACAACCATCTCGCGGTCACGCAGCCGGTCGAAGGCCAGGCGCCGGTTCGACAGCGACGGCTTCTTGCCCAGCGTGATGATCGGTTCGACGACGCGGCGCAACTCCTTCGCCTTCGGCAGCGTCGTCTTGATCAGCTCGTGGCGCAGCAGCGAGTTGCACATGTTGCGCAGCATCGCCTGGCGATGGCTGCTCGTTCGATTCAGTTTTCGGAGTCCGTGACCGTGACGCATGACGGTTCCTCGCGTTCTCGGCTTCGTTCGTATTCGTCAGGGGCGCTCAAGCCCGGCCGGCGGCCAGTTCTCGAGCTTCATGCCGAGCGTCAGTCCACGCGACGCCAGCACTTCCTTGATCTCGTTCAGCGACTTGCGGCCCAGGTTGGGCGTCTTCAGCAGCTCGTTCTCGGTGCGCTGGATCAGGTCGCCGATGTAGTAGATGTTCTCGGCCTTCAGGCAGTTGGCCGAGCGCACCGTGAGCTCGAGGTCGTCGACCGGACGCAGCAGCAGCGGGTCGATCTGCGGACCGCGCGCACCGCCGAGCACCGGCGCCTCGGTGGCCGGCTCGGCGCCGCCCTCGAGCGCGGCGAACACCGACAGCTGCTCGACGAGGATGCGCGCCGACTGGCGCACCGCCTCCTCGGGCGCGATGACACCGTTGGTCTCGACGTCGACGACGAGCCGGTCGAGGTCAGTGCGCTGCTCGACGCGCGCGCTCTCCACCTGGTAGCTCACCCGGCGCACCGGCGAGAACGACGCGTCGAGCACGATCTTGCCGATCGTCTTCGTCTCGGTCGGGCTGCGCAGGTTCCCCGGCAGGTAGCCGCGGCCGCGCTCGACCTTGATCGACATGTCGAGCTTGCCGCCGTCGGTGAGCGTAGCCACCACGTGCTCGGGATTGATCACCTCGACGTCGTGCGGCACGTCGATGTCGCCCGCCGTCACCGGCCCGGGCGTGTCCTTGCGCAGCGTGAGGTACACCTCGTCGCGGTTGTGCAGCCGGAAGGTGACGCCCTTCAGGTTCAGCAGCAGGTCGACGACGTCCTCGCGCACGCCGTCGATCGTCGAGTACTCGTGCACCACTCCCGAGATCTGCACCTCGGTGGGTGCGTAGCCGACCATCGAGGACAGCAGCACGCGGCGCAGCGCGTTGCCCAGCGTGTGCCCGTAGCCGCGTTCGAACGGCTCCATCACGACGCGGGCATGCGATGCACCGAGCTGCTCCACCTCGACGATGCGCGGCTTCAGCATGGCAGTCTGCATAGGGTTCCTCTCGATTAGCGCGAGTACAACTCGACGATCAGGCT